>DATHNI010000146.1:0-32914 GCA_035486135.1 Acetobacteraceae bacterium | reverse complement strand
TCGATCGTCGGCACACGGCCGTTGGGATTCAGCGCGAGATACTCGGGCGTCTTCGTTCCCGGCGAGCGCGGCAGCAGATCGATGTGCTCGTAAGTCAGCCCAAGTTCCCCGGCCATCCACAAAGTCCGCACGGCGCGCGACCGCGCGGAACCGTAAATCCGCAGCATGGCTTCCTCCTGTGATGATTGCTTGCTGGCAGCAGTGCAAAGAATCTAACACGGCGGCAGTTCGAGAGCCACTGCAAGCCACGGGCAAGTTTGCTCCATCCGGTGACCGGAACGATAGCTCCAACAGCGGCGCATTGAAGATTTGTCGGTGGCTCTCGATCTGACTCCGTGGCGAAAGCGGGCGGATACTCACGCCGGGCATCGTGGTGACGTCCAGGCGGAAGCGTCAGTGCGCCGCCTTCTCCACCGCGCTGAAGTCGAGCGATGCGACGAAGCTGCGCAAGGTCGGTTCCGGCGTGTCCTTGCTGCCGTCGATCTTCACCATGATCTTATCGGCAACCAGCGTCATATAGCTGTTGTCGCTTGCGGTGTAGGACATCGGCCGCCCGCCGACCGTCACGGTCTTGATCCCCGTCGCGGCCGCCATCGGGCTGCTCAGCAGAGTCGCCATGCCCATCAGCATCGGGCTGTCGGTGGTGATCTGCACCTCAACCCGTTGACCGCCGTTGTGGTAGACCTTGGTCGCCGAGGTGCCGCCCCCCAGCATTGCGGCGCTGACCGCGCTGGTCTCCGCGGGGTCCGCGGTCCAGCCGGGCGGCGGCAGCGGCAGCACGGCCTTCAGGGCGTCGGCTCGCTGCTGGTGCAGCAGGCTTGCCGCGGCTTCCAGGGCGGTGATGGCAGCCTGGCTGTCATGCGCGCGCCACGCGGCGGCTGCCTTGTCGATCTGAACCGACACATCGTCCGCACGCGCTGCGGGCGCGGCCGCGAGGCATGCAAGCAACACCAGGACCTTGTGGCGCAGCCGCATGGACGCCCCCGCTTTCCGTTGCCCCAAGCTACCGAAAACCAGGCACCTGAGACAAGAGCGAAGGAAGGCCAGAGCCTGCCCCGGCGAAGGCCGGGGACAAAGCCCTAACCTTCCTCTGCTCCGTTCAGATGCGCCGGACCGGCAGCCACCAGGCCAGCAGCAACCCGCTGGTCGTGAACACGGCAATGGTCAGGAACGCAGCGCGGAAGGCGTCGGCGATCTCGCTCTGCACCACCACACGCCGCACCTCCGGCAGAGCCGCCAGCACCCGCGGCCCTTGCTCTACCAACGCGGTGAATGAGGTCGCGGTCGCCGAATCGCGCGCCGCCAGAGTGGCGAACAACACGGCCCCAACCAGCGCCGTCCCAAACGCCGCCCCGACCGAACGCGAGAACTGCACCGACGCCGCAGCCGCACCAAGAAACTGCGGTCCCGCCACCACCTGCACCGTCATCTGCACCACCGGCATGGTCGGCCCCGTGGTCAGCGAGATCAGCGCCAGCGCCGCGATCAGCGTGCCGTTCCCCAGCCAGGGTGCGAACAGCGCGACACAGACCAGCGTCGTCGAACTGACCGCCAGCCCGATCGACGGCAGAATGGCGGTGCGCCCCGTGCGCGCAATGGTGCGCCCACCGACCAGCGAGCCAAGCGCAACTCCCAACGTCAGAGGCAGCATCAGCAAGCCGGAGCCCGCAGCACCCTCGCCGCGCACCACCTGCAAATACATCGGCAGGAACGTCACCATCGACACGGTCTGCGCCGCGACGCAGGCGGCCAGCAGATCGGTGCGCCAGATGCCGGCCTTGCGGAACATCTGCACCGGCAACAGCGGCGTTGGTGCGCGGCGCTCCTGGCGCAGCAGCATGACCAGCGCGACGATCGCCACCACCACGAGCACTGCGACCATCGGCAACGCACCGCGGTCGAACCGCTGGGCGCGTTCCAGCGCGAGCAAGGTGGGTGCAATCACTGCAGCAAACAGCACGGTGCCCCAGACGTCGAATTGCAGCCGCCCTCCGCGCACCGGATGTGCCGGCAACCGGGCCACCAGTACGACGGCCAGCGCCCCGAGCGGTAGGTTCACCAGGAACACCGACGGCCAGCCGTAACGCTCCGTCAGCCAGCCACCCACGACCGGCCCGAAGGTGGCGGCCGCGGCATACATGCCCGACAGGTAGCCCTGATAGCGGCCTCGCTGGCGCGGGGGCACCGCCTCGGCGATCAGCGCCTGGGACAACGTCATCAGGCCGCCTCCGCCGACGCCTTGCAACAGCCGGGCGAAACTCAGCATCAGCACGCTGGTGGAGGCGGCGCAGAATAGCGAGGCGGCCATGAACACGCCGAGCGCGGCGAACATCATGCGCCTGCGTCCCAGCGAGTCGCCAAGGCGGCCATAGACCGGGGCGGCGATGGTGTTGGCGACCAGGTAGGCGACCACGACCCAGGAGACCCGCTCGATGTCGCCCAGCGTGCCACCGATCGCCGGCAGGGCGGTGGCGACGATGGTCTGATCCACCGCCGCCATGAACATCGGCAGCATGATGGAGGGGAAGACGGTGAGGAACAGGGACCGGCCGGCGGCTGGTGCGGCGAGGGTCGGAAGCGTCACGGCAGCGGTATGCTCTGCCGGGGTGGGATGGCTGGATCCGAGGGGCATCGGCGCAAACTATGGGCGGCCGCTGCCCGGGGAAAGCAGCGCTGCATGCGCCGACGGCATGGCAGGGTAGGGCTAGCATAAACCTCTCCCGCGAAGCGGGAGAGGTTTCAGATCAGGCAAACCCAGACGGCAGACACCAGCGTGATGGCGTTGACCACGAACGTAGCAGCCATGCCGGGCGCCCGCAGCCTCGAGCCGGCCAGGTAGCCGACCCAGAACGCCACCCGGGCCAGCGCGAACACCCAGGCCAGCGCGACGACCGGAGCCATCCGCGCCGCGGGCGCCCCCGCCGCCAGGGTCAGCAGAGCCGGAACGAACACCACCAATTGCTCGATCGTATTGGTGATCACCCGCTGGTTGGTGCGCAGGAACACGCTGTCCGTCCCAGCCAGCGGATCGATCGCCCCGGTCATGGCGCGCGTGCTCGACTGCACCAGGATCATCGCCAGCAGGATGATGGCGGCAGGCAGCAGCGCGGCGAGCGCCAGCGCCAGATGCGGTGCCACGCCGGTGTGCGCCTCGGGCGCCACCAAGGTCAGCAACCACCAGGCCAGCACAGCCACCACGATCCCGGCCAACGGCGCCAGGATCGGCGGGCGCTCCCGGGTCACGTCAGCGCTTCCCGCCCCATCTCCAGGAACTTCTCCCGCCGGCGCGCCCTCAGCGTCGGTGCGTCGAGGGCGACGAGCGGCGCCAGCGCCACGGCTACCGCGTCCCCCACCGCCTGGATCGCCGCCCCGGGATCACGCTGCGCGCCGCCCAGCGGTTCGGGGACGACCACATCGACCAGCTTCAGGCGCCGCAGATCCTCGGCGGTCAGCCGCAGCGCCTCAGCCGCGGTGGCCGCCTGCGCCTGGTCGCGCCACAGGATCGACGCGCAGCCCTCCGGCGAGATCACCGAATAGACCGCGTGTTCCAGCATCAGCACCTGGTCGCCGGCGGCGAGGGCGATGGCGCCGCCGGAGCCGCCCTCGCCGATGATGGTGGCGACCAGCGGCACCGGCGCTTCCAGGCAGGCCTCGATGGCGTGGGCGATGGCTTCGGCCTGGCCGCGCGCCTCGGCATCGACGCCGGGGAAGGCGCCGGAGGTATCGACGAAGCTCAGCAGCGGCAGGCCGAAGCGGCCGGCCAGTTCGATCAGGCGGCGCGCCTTGCGGTAGCCCTCGGGCCGCGCCATGCCGAAATTGTGCTGCAGCCGGGACTCGGTGTCCGACCCCTTCTCGGTGCCCAGCACCATGACGGACCGGCCACGGAAGCGGCCCAGCCCGCCCACCACTGCGGCGTCGTCGGCGAAGGCACGGTCGCCGGCCAACGGGATGAAGTCGGTGATCAGCGCGGCAATGTAAGCGAGCGCGCGCGGCCGGTCGGGGTGGCGGGCGACCTGCGTCTTCTGCCAGGGTGTCAGGCGGGCATAGGCCGCGCGCAACTGGCGGTCGGCGGCATTGGTCAGCCGCCCCACCTCCTCTGCGATGTTCAGCCCGCCGGGTTCCGACAACCGCCGGAGTTCCTCGATCTTGCCCTCCAGTTCGGCGATCGGCTTCTCGAAGTCGAGGAAATGGCGCATGGGGCGGGGGCTTTAGCACATGCCCCGCGGAAGGCCAGGGGAGAACGCACGGCAGCGGTTCCGGAGATCGGCCTCACTGGTGACCTGCAAGGCACTCTGCTGACGCCATCGCGGCCCGGTGAATGGGGTATGGTGGCGCTGGGCGGGTCGAGCAGGCGGCGTGGACGCGGCGCGCGCCCGGGTGTGCCATGCGTTCTTCGGACAACGACATGGCAAGAGTGAGCTGGTCGGGGTGGGGATGCACCTGCAATGAACGATTTCCGCGCGTTCACTGTCGGCGATGCCGTCCGGGCCGCCGAGGCCGCGTTGTCGCGAACGGCCGGCGGGGCCGTCGTCATCGACGCGGTGCGTGACTTCGGCGGCGAGCAACGCAGAAACCTTATCCTGCGGGCGTCGGCCACTGGCCCGGACGGCGTCACCCGACCGGTCATCATCAAGGCGACGCGCGCCGCAGGCTATGATGCCACGGCCGAGACTGCCTACCAGACATCGGGGCTGGTGAAGGAGTGGGCCGCGACAACATTGCTGGCAAGACAGGCCTCGCGGCCGGGCGGCCGTGCGGCATTGCTTTCCGCTGATGTCACGCAAGGCGTCCTGGTGTTCGAGGATTACGGCGAAGACCTTGCGTCCCTGGTGCACCCGCTGCTGCACGGATCCGCCGGCGCAGCGGCGCAGGCGCTGAAGGCTTATGCCGGTGCCCTGGCGCAACTGCATGCCGGGACGATCAGCTGCCGGGAGGACCACGCCCAGATCGTTCGAACCACCCTGCCGGCGGCCACGTTGCCTCCGCCAGGCCACGGTTGGATCGAGCGTGAGCCGCGCGCGGTGATCGGCTTGCTCGGCGGCAGCATTCCGGACGACGAGTTGACGCTGATGGCGAGTCGCTTGCAATCGCCCGGCCCCTGGCAGGCTTTGGTGCACGGCGACCCATGTCCCGACAATGTGCTGCTGACTGCCGATGGCACGGCAAGGCTCATCGACTTCGAATTCGCAAGGCCGGGCCATGCCCTCCTCGATGCGGCGTATTGGCGGATGGGGTTCCCGACCTGCTGGTGTGCCGGCCGCGTTCCCGGCGCATTGAGTCAGCAACTCGATGATGCCTATCGCGTGGCGCTGGCCGAAGCGGTGCCGGCGGCGGCGGATCCGGAGGTTTTCCGGCAAGAGAGCGCGATCATCGCGGTCATCTGGATGTTTGGCAGTCTTGCCTGGTTGCTCGAAGCAGCTCTTGAGAAGGATACCGAGTGGGGCATAGCGACGCGACGCAGCCGCATCCTCCACTACCTGGAGGCAGCGATCCAGCAGGCCAATGATGCGGACGTGTTGCCTGGAACGCGACGAACCGCCGGTGCCTGGTTGGAGGATCTCCGGGCACGCTGGACGGGGTGCTCAGCGCTTGCGGTGTATCCCGCGTTCGAAGTCCCGGCGACAGGGGATGACGCGGCATCAGCGTGAGGATGCAGGCTTCGCCCGTGTTCCGGTGGGTCGCTCCTAAGTCATATGTGTAAAGTCGTGGATGAGCGGCCTTCGCCGGCCATGACACGGAAGGCCGGCCATGACACGGGAAGGCGCGTGCCACAGTGTCCGTAGACCAGAGTTTTAGCCGGTTGGCATCAGGCCCGCTTACACCACCAGCGCGGCGCGCTCGCTCGATGCGCGCGCCCAGGCCGCCGCGGCGTCCTCATCGAACAGCTCGGTCAGCTTCTGCATCATCGTGCCGCCGAGTTCCTCCGCATCCACGATCGTCACGGCGCGGCGGTAATAGCGCGTCACGTCGTGGCCGATGCCAATGGCGATCAGCTCCACCATGTCGCGCGCCTCGATGTCGCGGATCACCTCGCGCAGGTGCTTCTCCAGGTAGTTGCCCGGGTTCACCGACAGCGTCGAGTCATCCACCGGCGCGCCATCGCTGATCACCATCAGGATGCGCCGATGTTCCGGGCGCATCAGCAGCCGGCGATACGCCCACAACAGTGCCTCGCCGTCGATGTTCTCTTTCAGCAGGCCCTCGCGCAGCATCAGCCCGAGGTTCTTGCGCGCCCGCCGCCACGGCGAATCCGCCGCCTTGTAGATGATGTGGCGCAGATCGTTCAGCCGCCCGGGGTTCCTCGGCTTTCCTGCCTGCACCCAGTTCTCACGGCTTTGCCCGCCCTTCCAGGCGCGCGTGGTGAAGCCCAGCACCTCCACCTTCACCGCACAGCGCTCCAGCGTGCGGGCCAGGATATCGCCGCACATCGCCGCCACGGTGATCGGCCGGCCGCGCATCGACCCGGAGTTGTCGATCAGCAAGGTCACCACCGTGTCGCGGAACTCCATGTCGAGCTCACGCTTGTAGGACAGCGCCTGCATCGGGTTCACCACGACGCGCGACAGCCGCCCGGCGTCGAGCAATCCCTCGTCCAGGTCGAATTCCCAGGCACGCGTCTGCTGCGCCAATAACCGCCGCTGCAAGCGGTTGGCCAGTTTGGAAATCACCCCCTGGAGATGCTGCAACTGCTGATCGAGCTGTTGCCGCAGCCGCGCGAGCTCATCGGCGTCGCACAGTTCCTCGGCGTCGATCTCTTCGTCGAACTGCCTTATATAAGCCCGATATACCGCCGAATCGTCCGGGTTGGGCCGTTCGCGGCGCGGCTGCGGACCGCCGGGACGATCGTCGCCCTCGGCGATCGCGGCGTCTTCCTCGGATTCGGTACCCTCGTCGTCGGCGGCCTCGCCTTCCATCTCCTCGGGCTGCGCGCCCAGCATCGATTCGGATTCGGATTCGCTCTGGCCTTCGCCTTCCTGCGACTGGTCCTGCTGGCCGGATTGCTCGCCGCCTTCCTCGCCTTCCTCGGTCTGGTCCTCGGGCTCGGCATCGGCTTCCGCTTCGGCAAGGTCGAGCGCCGCCAGCAACCGGCGCGCCGCGCGGGCGAACGACTTCTGGTCGTTCTGCGCTGCCTTCATCTCGACGAGCGCGGTGTCCGCGCGTTCGCCCAGCGTGTCGCGCCACATGTTAAGGATGCGCTGCGCCGCGGCGGGCGATTCCTGGCCGGACATCTGTTCCCGCGCGAGCAAGGCCAGCGCCGCGGCGACGGGCAACTGATCCTTGCGGGTCATGCGGTCGTAGCCTTCGGCCTCGCATTCCTCCGCCAGCTTGGCGCGCAGATTGGCGGCGACGCCGGCCATGTGCTGCGAGCCCACCACTTCCACGCGGGCTTGCTCCAGCGCGTCGTAGGCGTCCTTCGCCTCGCGGCGGGCGGGCATGCGGGCGGCGTGCACCGCGTCGTCGTGGTGGCGCAGGCGCAGGCCCAGAGCGTCCGACGCGCCACGCAGACGGGCCATCTCCGCGGCCGGCAGGGCACGCGTCGGCAGCGGCAGGCGTGCGCGCTTGCCGGACAGGCCGGAGGGGCCGGGCTGGAACGCCACCTGGACGTCGGGCTGTTCCGCGATGGCGCGCAACACGCCGGCGGTGGCGCGTTTGAATTCTTCCGTGCGTGCGTTGTCTTGCTTGCTGCTGCCGCTCATGTCTCACTCGCAACTTTCCCCCTACCGCGCTTTGCGGGAGGGGTCAGGGGAGGGTGATGCGTGCGGCACGTTGCACCCTCCCCTGACCCCTCCCGTAAGGGCGGGAGGGGGAAATGGACTGCTATTTTCTCGTGGTGAACCCGCCGGTCGGGATCTCCTCGTTGAAGCAGCGCTGGTAGTACTCCGCCACGGTCGAACGTTCCGCCTCGTCGCACTTGTTCAGGAACGTGACGCGGAACGCGAAGCCGACATTGCCGAAGATGCGCGCGTTCTCCGCCCAGGTGATCACCGTGCGCGGCGACATCACCGTGGAGATGTCGCCATTGATGAAGCCGGCGCGGGTCAGGTCGGCCAGCGCCACCATGCTCTCGATGCGCTTCTTGGTCGCCGTCTCGGACGGGTCGATGCCCATCTTCGCCAGCACGATCTCGGTCTCCATGCCGTGCGGCAGGTAGTTCAGCGTGGCGACGATGTTCCAGCGGTCCATCTGACCCTGGTTGATCTGCTGGGTGCCGTGATACAGCCCGGTGGTGTCGCCCAAACCCACCGTGTTGGCGGTGGAGAACAGGCGGAACGACGGATGCGGCCGGATGACGCGGTTCTGGTCGAGCAAGGTCAGCTTGCCCTCGACCTCCAGCACGCGCTGGATGACGAACATCACGTCCGGGCGGCCGGCGTCGTATTCGTCGAACACCAGGGCGCAGGCGTGCTGCAAGGCCCACGGCAGGATGCCTTCGCGGAATTCAGTGATCTGCTTGCCGTCGCGGATGACGATGGCGTCCTTGCCGATCAGGTCGATGCGGCTGATGTGGCTGTCCAGGTTCACCCGAATGCACGGCCAGTTCAGCCGCGCCGCCACTTGCTCGATATGGGTGGACTTGCCGGTGCCGTGGTAGCCCTGGATCATGGTGCGGCGGTTGAAGGCGAAGCCGGCACAGATCGCCAGCGTCGTCTCCTTGTCGAACCGGTAGGCCTCATCGATATCCGGCACGTGTTCCGTGCGCACCGAGAACGCGGGCACCATCATGTCGGTGTCGATACCGAATGCCTCGCGCGCGCTGACCTGGTCGTCCGGGAGGTCGATCGCGGAGGTGGGGCGAATTTCGGCGAGGGCGGTTACCTTGTTCATCGGCAAGCGGGTCCTGTGTGTTCCTGGAAAAGTCTAGCCCCCACGGCGCGCGGCGCAAGAGCAGCATTATGGGGGGATCAACCGGTGGCAGCCACCCGCGGTTCGCCGGCGAGCCGGGAGCGGATTGTCGCATAGGCCAGGTTGATCGTTTTGAGGTGTTCTTCTGATTCTCGGCTGCCGCCGTTGGCGTCCGGATGGTGCCGTTTCGCCAGTTCCTTGTAGCGCAGCTTCACCTGGTCGAGCGTGGTGGGCCAGCTCAGGCCCAGCGTGGCCAGCGGCTCCTTCAGTTCGCTCGGCGGATGGTCCGGGTCGCGACGTCCGGTGCCGTGGCGCATTCCCGCGGCGGACAGCACGTGCAACGGGTCGCGCAACAGGTCGTCCTCCCAGGCGCGATAGCTGCCGAGCCGGCCGAGCGGCCAGGACGGGCGCTGCCAGGCGGTGTCGGCACGGAGCTGGGCCTCGATCTGGCCGGGGCTCATGCCCTTATAGAAGTCCCAGGAGCCGTTGTAGGCGCGCACATGCTCCAGGCAGAACCACCAGTATTCGTGGAGGTTCTGCCGCGACTTGGGGGCACGGTATTCGCCTTGCGCGCCGCAGCCTGGCATGTCGCAGGTCCGCCCCGGTGCGGCCGGGTCGGGCGCGTAGGCCCTGGGTCGCGTGGGACGTCGGGTCATGGAAGCGGTTATGTGCGACGCGCGGGCGAATTGGCAACAGGCGGCTTGGCGACAAGGGGGGATTGGCCGATATGTGCGCCATGCAGTCCGATATGCCATTCCCCCGTGTGCCATCCCCCCATGCGTCTTCTGTTGGGGAATCCCGCGCCGCCCGGCTGGAGGCGGCCCTGACCGCCGCGTTCGCCCCTGTCGTGCTGCGCATCCAGGACGACAGCGCGCGCCATGCCGGCCATGCGGGCGCGCAGCCGGGCGGGCAGACGCATTTCAGCGTGCTGCTGGTCTCGGCGGCGTTCGCCGGCATGCCACGTGTGGCTCGGTCCCGTGCGGTGCACGCGGTGCTGAAGCGTGAGTTCGCCGAAGGCATGCACGCGCTGGCGCTGACGCTGCGCTCGCCGGAGGAGTTTGCCGCGGGCGGCGCGGGCTAGAGCTACGCGGTTCTCTCTAGCCCGCGAGCAATCGCGCGGCGATCTGGATGGCCACCGCGGTGACGTTGTTGACGACGTGGACCAGCAGCGAGGCACGCACGCTGCCGCCGTAATGCCGTGCCAGGCAGAGCAGGATCGCGGTCGGCAACAGGATCAGCGCGCGCACCGGGCCGTCGATCGCGTGGATGGCGAGCCATAGGCCGGCGGTGCACAGCGCGGTCGGCCAGACGCCCCAGGACCGGCGCAGCGCGGTCCATAGCCAGCCGCGGAAGAACAGCTCCTCGGCGACGGGCGCCACGGCGACCGCCAGCAGCAGCATGATCGCCATCAGTAGCGGGCCGCCCAGCACCGGCAGGGTCAGGACGGACGGCACCCGCGTGGCGACGTAGGCGTTGACCGCCTGGAAGCGGATCAGGATCGCCACGTAGGCGATCACCCAGGCAAGGATCAGCCCGGCGAACACGGCGATCAGCCAGCGCCGGCGCATCGGCCCGGTGCCGAGGCCGATGCGCAGGTCGCCCCGGCCGACAGACCGGCCCTGCTTCAGGTCGGCGAGCAGCAGCGTCGCTTGCAGCGCGAGCGTGGCGACCAGGCCGTAGAACATCGGATCCGGATGCCAGCCCTCCGCGCCGTGGATATGTGCGACGCCCTGGGACACGCCGGAGGCGATGCCTGTCACCACGGCGGTGCAGACGGACGCGAACTCGGCGGCGAGCAACCAGAGCAGGGCGTGCAGGAGCGAACGCCAGGGGTGCTCCTGCCGTGGCGGGGCGGAAGCCGGTGTGGCCGGAGCGTCCGAGGGGTGGGCGACGGCGTCCGATGGAGGGGGCAATTGGGGGTCCTTGGCTATGCCAGGCACGCAGAGTGACGGAACCGCCGCGCCGCACAGCTCACGCCGGCCCGATCATGTGGATGTTTTGCAGGAAACTGCGGAAACTATGCAAGTCCTGGAAGAAATGCGCGCGATCGGTTTCCAGGTAGGCACTATAATTCACTACGCCAGTAGGGTCGTCGGCAAGCCGTATCGGTCCCAGCGTAACCACTACGATATCGATCCACTCGTCTCGATGGCCGACGCGGCCCGAGATGCTGCGGTAAGGCCCGAACCGCATGCCGTTCGACGCGGGGAAGCAACGCTCGACTGCCGTCCACCGGCCGGCACAATTTTGTGCGTTGGTCTGGGAAAATCACGTTGCATTATCGGCGCAAACGTCTCGCCCATCAGCGGATTGTCACCGGTGACAATACCGGTGACATCAAGCCAACCGGCATCGGTGACAAAACAGGTGACATTAGCCATGACGCCATGCGCGCGGACACGCCCCCTGGCGAGCACCGGACGCGCCGATGCAACATGTCGACCTGGTCGACTGATGGCGGCTGGGTTGATGCAAGCCGCTGCAGCTCGGCCGGGTGGGCAGCGGCGCGCACCTGCCCACGATCGGCCGCGCGGTACCAGTGAACTCGAAAACGATAGTCCACGTTGTCGTAGGTATTCGCCCACGCACCGTTGGCAATAACAAGAATCGCGACGAGAGCGGGCAACAATGCGATTCTCATTTGCTTTGTTGCCAATTCTGTTCACGTCGAGAGATCGAATTGATCGTACTTGCGACATCGCTACCCCACTGCGAGTTGACCGTGTTGTATGTGTGCCAACCGCTCATGGGCTGCCCGTTCAAGACGCCCTCTAACCGCTGCGTAAAGTCCGATGGACTCGTAGCTCCTTGCACTTGGCTACCGTATTGTACGTTCCAAAACGAAACTGGAGACGCAATCGAATCGAAACTCAGGTTGTTCCCACCACCCGCAGTGAGTCCACACGGATCGTTGAGACCCACGTTGTGATCATTGTAATAGCCGCTTTGGTACGCGGAGAGACCGAGGATGTAGCTGCTGGGGATGCCCAAACTCCCAGCTAGGTCAGATAGCGGCCGGTCAAGCAAATCGAAGAACCGCTTCTCTTGATCTGTGTTACCGCTGCCATGCTCAGTCTGACTTTAAGAGATAGTCAGATTTCCCGCCGACCGCAAGCACCAACTCCGGATCGACCTGGTACTATTCGGTCGTCTTTGCCACGGCGTCGTAGTATCTGTGCAGATAGGACTTGTCGCGAGCCGAAACCTGCCGTGTTGGCGCATCGGTTGCAGCAACCCTGACAAGGCCACCACGCCCTCCCTGCGCCGAACCGGGCGCTGCCACGCTCTGGCGCCACACGCTGACGGGGTCCGCCATGCCGCGCCATGTGGCGACCCCGGCGGCGAGCCCGGCCGGAGCCGGGGCCGGGCGCCCGCTGGACACCGAGGGATTGGGCGGCGGGCCAGGCGAGCGATTGCCGCCTAGCGCCTCACCAAAGCGGAAGCGCGTCTGCGGCAGCGTCGGCCCGGGCTCGCTGTCCTCCTGCGTTTCGTCCGGCGATTGCGACGATGTCTGCCAGGACGTGTAGACCCGCCGCGCCGCGCTGTCGTCGTCGTCGTCGTCCGGCCGGAACTGGGCTCGCCCGATATGTTCGTAACCAGAACCCGGCGGCTTGCCCCCCGCCGGCACGAACACCGCGGGAATTTTCACCGCGCCGTAGCCGAGCGTTGCGATGATGTCGGCCTGGGAACTCTGATCCTTGGCGTCATCCGGCACGAACACGGCGCGCAGCTTCAGGGTATCGTGGTCGAACGGGCGGTCTGGGTTGCTGGGCATGCGATGGTCCAAGTGATGTCGTCACTCAGTATAACTAACATTGGTGCGCCCGTCAAGCGGGCGTTTGCGCTGATGGTGCCGGCGGCCTACGGCTGGCCGCGAGGGCCGCAGGACTGTTTGCTGATCGTTGCTGACCCACTATCCCACCGAAGTGTTCGGCCCGCTACCGAAACGCCGCGCCTGAGGCAGCCTGCTGGGAGGGGGCCAACGTTCTCGCCCTACTGACATCGCTTGTGTCAGTGAACCTTCGGCATTTGACGATGCTGCAATCCGATGCCCTGTGCCTGCCCGAGCCCCGCGTTGGCCGCGTGCCGGTTGCCCGACTCACGGTCCGGAGTCATGACCCGTCAAGAATGTTCTCAAACCAGGCAACGAAACGCTTGGCCCCTGCTACGGCTGCTATCGCCTCTTCGCGCGATACCTCCGATGCGGGCCCGGTCTCATAATCGGCAGCGGCTTTGAGGTCGTAGGTCCGCGACAGAAAGCCGCGCAGTTCCGCGTTGAAACCGGGTCGGTCGCGAGTCAGGCGGTGCAATTCCGCATGAACGCCTTTATGCGTCTTCACTGCCCTGCCGGTTTGCTCGGAGATGAATGCCTGCGGCGTGAAGGCCGGCAAGACAGGCTGTGCGGCCTGCCGCATCGTTGAGCCCTGTCGTCAGCATAACGTCCGCCTCGCCGAGCAGTTTGCGGGCTTTTTGCAGGAAAAAGCTGGACTCTGGGGTCACAACGGCAAGCCGTCACGACGGATTTCGCGCATCAGCGGCGTACGTTCGAACCACGCGGTCGCAGGATAGAGTTTAGTGTCGAAGAACGCATCAGCATCATCGAGAAAGATTACACGAAGGTCCGCTAACCGATGCTGCTCGGCCCATCGATCAGGCAGGGATTTCAGGAACAGGGCGATGTCGTAATCGGAATCGAGGCGCGCGTCACCACGTGCGCGGGAACCGAACAGTATCACGCGCTCGATCTGGGTGCCATACATGTCATCAAGAACGGCCCTGTAACGCTTCAGGACCGGATCGTCTGGCGGTTGCATCGTCATGGAGGCCCTCGGAACTGTGCCTTCCTAGCACGAATCCCGGCACGCCGCGATCAACGCAGGTGCGTACCACCTCGCTGCGGCGCATGTGGGCTCATGGCCAAACCGCCAACGCGTGCTGGCCTCATCCTCGCTCACCCCACCGGCATCGCAGGCGCCAGCCGCCCCCCCAGCCGGACCGGCTCGATCCGCCGGGCCAGCCCGGTCGCGTCGTCCGTTTCCACGAACGTGCCGCACACCGTCGCCTCGCCCTCCGCCGGACCCAGCTTCTCCCCCTTCATCTTGTTCCAGAAGCGCAGCGTGGCGCCATCCTTCGCCATGCCGATCACGCTGTCGTAGTCGCCCGACATGCCCGCATCCGACTGGAACGCCGTGCCGCCCGGCAGGATCTGGCAATCGGCAGACGGACAATGCGTGTGGGTGCCGACCACCGCCGACACCTTGCCGTCGAGGAAATGCCCGAACGCCATCTTCTCGCTCGACGCCTCGGCGTGGAAATCGACGAAGATCGCCGCCAGCCCGTAGCTGCCGGGGGGCCCGCCCAGCCGATAGCGCGATAGCTCGGCCACAACGCCGCGGAACGGGCAATCCAGCGGGTCCATGTAGAGCCGCCCCATCGCCTGCACCACCAGGGCGCGGCGCCCGCCCGCCACCTCCACCACGATCGCCCCCGCGCCCGGCGTGCCGGGAGGATAGTTCAGCGGACGCAGCAATCTCGGCGTTTCGGCGATGTAGGGGACAATCTCCTTGCGGTCCCAGGCGTGGTTGCCCAGCGTGATCACATCCGCCCCCGCCCGGAACAATGCCGCCGCCATGTCGGGGCCGAGGCCGAAGCCATGCGAGGCGTTCTCGGCGTTCACCACCGCCAGGTCGATGCGCAACGCATCGCGTAGCCGGGGCAGCGCCGCCCCGACCGCCTCGCGGCCGCAGCGGCCGACAACGTCGCCGATGAACAGAATGCGCATTCAGGGTTCCTTGCAGGCGATCACGCCAGTATCCGTCGCCACCGCGTCGAGCGCCACATCCTCCGGCCCGGCCGGCACTTCCGGCACCTCCTGCCCCGTAAACGCGACCCCGAGCGCATACCGGCCCGGCAACCCCGCCAGCGTACGGTCGTAGAAGCCGGCGCCGTAGCCCAGCCGGTGGCCGCGCCGGTCGAAGGCGAGCAATGGCACCAGCAAAAAGTCCGGCACAGCCGCCTCGCCCACCGGCCGGAACGTCCCAAACCGTTCCTGCTCCAGCACATCACCGGGGCGCCACAGGCGGAAAGTCAGTGGGTTGCCGCGCTTCGGCGTGACCGGCAGGGCGATCTTGTGCCCGCGCTCGTGCAACGCCAGCAGCAGCGGCCGGATATCGATCTCCCGCCCGATCGGCCAGAAGCCGGACACCACCGCACCCACCGGCGGCGACTTCTCACCCCGCAGCACGTGCCGGGTCAGGGCCAGCCCCGCCGCGACCGGGTCCCAGGCGTCGCGCGCCGCAAGCATGCGCTGCCGCATGGCCTGCTTGGCGCCGGCGAGATCAGGTGGGGAAATGTGCGGAGCCGCCATGACCGTTGGCGTCTCAACCCTCCAAGGCCTGCTGTTGCAGGTGGGCGCCGGGTACCGAGACCAAGATCCCGACAGAGCCAGCTCCCGGAGGTTGCTTACTGGCCCCGGGGATGAATTGCCTGACGCATCGGGCAGCTCCGCCCATCTTACTTAAGAGGCCTCGAGGCCGGCGGCAATGTCCTCGGCGCGTTTTGCCATGCGCGACAGCCGGCGGCTCAGCCGGGAATCGCCGTTGGCGGGAGCCCCGGACTGCGCTGCTTGCAGCTTGGTCCGCAGCTCGTGCAGCTCGTCGGCCATTAGCAGGCTGGCCATGACCAGCATCCGCGCCTCGCCGCTTTGTCCCGCGCTGGACTTCACCGAATCGATCCGCTGTTCCACCTCGCGTCCCATCGCCGCCAGGTGCTGCTCTTCGCCGTCGCGGCAGCCGATCGTGTAAGCGTAGCCGTTGATCCGCAGCGTCACTTGCGCCATGCGAGGTCATCCTTCGTTACGCGACTCACCCCGGCCTGCGCCGGAGGACGCTTTCAATGCCGCGCGCAGTCTATCGATCAAGACGTCGAGTCGTGCGGCAATTTCTTCAACTGGAGGGGTAGGCCCATCGCCGCCTGTCGGCAAATCCCCTGACCGGTCGGTTGGATCACTTCCTGGGGCGGATGCCGCGTCGCCGGCCGGGGCGCGCGATCCGGCGCGCCGGGCAATGCGTTCCAGCGCGGCCTCGAGGCGCGCGGCGGCGTCTTCCGGATCGTCGGTCTCGCCCGCCATGCCTGCCAGACCCTCCGCCTCGGTTGAACAGCCGCGTAGACTGAAGCCGGGCAAGTGGTGAAAGGTCAAGTGAGTGGTCAGTGGAGAGCGATCATCGGTCGGCGAGCGTTACCCCGCGGTGATCGTGCACGGGGCGGACGACGCTCGGCTGGCGCTGTCGGTGGGGCAGCCGGTCACGCTGCTGTCGGCGCCGGGGGCCGCGCTGTATGCCGGTTGCGGCTGGTGGCGGGCGCTGGTGCGGCAGGCACGCGCGGCTGCGCCGGCCGTGCCGGTGGCGGACATCCTGGACTGCGGCGACGGCGCCGGTCAGGCGCTGGCGGCGCTGCGGATCGGGCAGCGCTGCCTCGTGCTGGCTCCCGGCACGCCCGGCTGGGACGCTGTGGCGGCGATCGCGGCCGAACAGGGTGGCGAGGTGCTGGAAGCGGCGCCGCCTGCACTTGATCTTAGCCAGCGCGGTGCAAGTTTGCGGCTACACGACTGGTTGCAGATACGAACGACCCAGGGTGACACCACGGTGACCCTGGAGTAGTACCCCAGCCATCCGGATGTCAGCCGAGGAAGGGAAAAACCATGCGCGTCACGCAGAAGGTGAAGAAGATCCTGGACTGGTACGAGGGCGATCCGCCCGGCGTGAAGGCGAACCTGGCGCGCATCCTGTGCACCGGCAAGCTCGGCGGCACCGGCAAGGTGGTCATCCTGCCGGTCGACCAAGGGTTCGAGCATGGCCCCGCCCGTAGCTTCGCTCCCAACCCTCCGGCCTACGATCCGCACTACCACTACCAGCTCGCGATCGAGGCCGGGCTGAACGCCTACGCCGCGCCATTGGGCATGATCGCCCAGGGTGCGGACACCTTCGCCGGGCAGATTCCGACGATCCTGAAGTGCAACAGCTCTAATTCGCTCGCCACCAACAAGGACCAGGCGGTCACCGCCGGGGTGAAGGACGCACTGCGCCTCGGCTGTGCTGCCATCGGCTTCACCATCTATCCCGGCAGCGAATTCGCCTTCGCCCAGATGGAAGAACTGCGCGAACTGACCGCGGAAGCGAAAGATGCCGGCCTTGCCGTGGTGGTGTGGAGCTATCCGCGCGGGCCCAATCTCGACAAGGCGGCCGAGACCGCAGTCGACATCTGCGCCTATGCCGCGCAGATGGCGGCATTGCTTGGCGCCACCATCATCAAGGTGAAGCCGCCGACCGCTGTGGTCAGCCTGGAAGCGGCGAAGAAGAGCTATGAGAAGTTCGACGGCTCGACGCTGGCGAAGCGCGTGGCGCACATCATGCAAGCCTCGTTCAATGGCAAGCGCGTCGTGGTGTTTTCCGGCGGCGAGGCGAAGGATCTCGATGGGGTTTTCGAAGAAGTCCGCGGCATCCGCGACGGCGGCGGCAACGGCAGCATCATCGGCCGCAACACCTTCCAGCGCCCGAAAGAGCAAGCGCTGGAGATGCTGAACAAGATCATCGACATCTACAAGAACGGCGATTGATGCCACGCATGGGCGAGGGCGCGGACGGCTGCCGGATTTACCTGATCACCCCGCCTCGGCTTGAGCCCGCCACGTTCGCGGACCGGCTGGCGGCGGCGCTGGATGCGGCAGAGCCTGCCGCCGGACCCGATCCGGCGGTGGCGGCAGTGCAATTGCGGCTGAAGGATGTGGGGGACGACGACTGGCAGCGCGCGATCGACGTGCTGCGGCCGGTGACCCAGTCGCGCGGCGTGGCGTTCCTGCTGAACGACCGTGCCGACCTGGTGCGCGCCACGGGGTGCGATGGGGTGCATGTCGGGCAGGAGGACATGCCGGCGCGCCAGGCTCGCGCTCTGATCGGGCCGCAGGCGACGCTCGGCGTGACCTGCAAGGGCAGCCGGGACCTGGCGATGCAGGCGGGCGAGGACGGTGCCGACTACGTGGCGTTCGGCGCATTCTTTCCCTCCGGCACCAAGGAGGTCACGCGCTTCGTCGATCCGGACATCCTGCAGTGGTGGTCGGAGTTGATGGAGCTGCCGTGCTGCGCGATCGGCGGCATCACCGCGGAGAATTGCGCGCCGCTGGTGCGCGCGGGCGCCGATTTCCTGGCGGTGGTGGGATGCGTGTGGCAACATCCCGACGGACCAGCGGCGGGCGTGCGCGCGTTGAACGCCGCGATCGCGGCAGCGCAAGGCGAGCAATAGCTGGTTCAGTCGCGTCGCAGCCAGTTTCGTGCCGCGGTCCCTCGACGCGGGCAAATTCGCGCTCGTTCGGTGACGATGGTGCAGCCCAAGGCGATGGCCTGGGCAGCGATCAGCAGATCGCTGCCGCCGATCAGCGTGCCGGTTTGCTCGAGGCGACTGCGGAGCAGGCCATAGGCAGTGTCGGCCGGCGCCTCGAACGGCAAGACGTCGAGCGCACCCTGCACCTTTTCAACCTGCATGCTCAGGCGCGCCGATCCTTTTTCGCAGCGTCGTAGCGCAGTGCAGCGGCAACGATGATGCTGGTGCAAGTTTGCGTGTCGCAGACCGTACTGACTTGTTCTGCGATGCGCCCTTGCGGGTGACGAATCAAGTCCGACACGATGTTGGTATCGAGCAGTTAGCGCATCAGACATCGACGGGATCGGGTACTGGATCAGCGATCTCGGGAAACTCCTCGTTCAGCGGGCGCAGGGTCGTCAGCAGTTTGAGCAAGGATTTGGGTGGCACTGACTCGATGATCAGGCGCTGGCGCCTCCTGGCGCATTACCGCGTCCTCCCCGGGGAGTTCGAACTCAGGGGGAATGCGGACAGCCTGGTTGCGGCCGTTCTTGAACAGCTTGACGAGGCGCTCGGGCGCCGGGACCGGTTGCTTTGACATAGGCCGAGACATACGCCATTCCCGATCGGTTCTTGTCCAGTCTGGAGAATTGCATGCCCCACCGTATCCTCTCCGCGCATGCCGATCCGGACCAACCGGGCGCGACCTTCCGCGCCATCGATGCGGCGCTGTCCGAGGCGCCGGGGCACATCCTGTTCACCGTGCTGGTGCACCATCCGGCGCTGAAGCAGTCGGAGCGGTTCTATAGCAATCAGCCGCTCGCCTATCCGGTTGGCGGGCGTAAGCCGGTGACCAATTCACCGTGGATGCAGCGAGTGATCTTCGGCGGCGAGCCGTATATCGGTCGTTCGCGCGAGGACATCGCGGCGCATTTCTTCGACTATGAGCTGATCCATTCGCTTGGCTGCGACAGCATCCTGAACATGCCGGTGCGCTGGCGTGGCGAGACGATGGGCACGCTGAATCTGTGTCACGGCGCCGGGCATTACGACGAGCGCCATCTGCCGCAGGTGAAGCTGATTGCGCAGCTCGCGCTGCCGGCGTTGTTGTTGATCAGCCGGACGTAAAACTGGCCGTAATCGCCGTCATGCCGACGAAGGCCGGTATCCACGGCTTTCCCTTGGGCGCGGCAATAGCTTTTGGTGCGCGCAGCAGAAGTCGTGGATGCCGACCTTCGTCGGCATGACGGCATGACGGCATGACGGCATGACGGCATGACGGCGTGGCGCGCACGACGGCGTGACGCCATGACAGCGTGGCGCGCACGACAGCATGACGGGGACCGTGCGCACTCGCTGTGGCATCCAGTATAATACACCGTTCCCCGCCGCACGCTTGCGCACACCGCCCATCACCGCTGCCGCATGAAGTTCGACACCGGTGAGGCGCGTTGCAGCAGTGCCTGCATCTCGGGGTTCTTGTCGCTGTCCTCGGCGGTGAGGGCATCCATCGGCGCGAAGAATTCGTGGCCATGCGGCAATTGGTGGCGCGCGAAACTGTCGTAATGTTCGGTTTTGAGCCCATAGAGCACCCGGGTCAGGCGCACCGGAAATACCACCGGCATGACCGGCGGGCGCAACAGCACGCCGATCGCCTGCCAGCGCGGCGTAGGATCGTCCGGCAGTGCAGGCGCGAGCAACCACGGCACTGGGCATACGGCGAGCGGGGAGTGCGTGCTGGGAGCGAAGCGGGACCGCTTGTCGAGCAAATTCTGGAACGTGCTGCACGCCTCTATGGCGAAGATATCCACAAAAGGATCCGCAATCGTCCCACCGAAATTGAGCCACAGGCCATCGGGCAGTGTCCGCAGTCTTGTGCTGCCTGGCAACTTTAGGAAAGGGTAGCAAGTCTTTGCATCATCGCCTGGTCTGCCCCGCAACCATACATGGCGGCCGCGCCGCGGCATGTGCAGTCCGGGTGGCCGCTGCGGCCATCGCTTCAGCCGCTCCTTGACTTGCATGTCCAGGGACTGGGGCTCGGTCATTTGCGGCTCCTGGTAATCTTATGTAAGCTAATTACAACCATAAGATGCAGAACTACCCATACCCTTGCAACCGCGCAAGGTATTTTCCGGCAAACGACTAGCAATGCGAGCTGATATGTCGTGCATCTACAATAGATGCGTGAATTCATCGTAACGCCGTCAATAACAGGAGGGGTGATTCCCCTCCCGGCACATGCTTTCGTCTTTGCGATATTTGGGAAAACGTGAGTCTTCTGAATCTTTTGCGGGTTTTTGCTCCAGTGACTTATCAACAGCCTGTGGATAAAATTATCCACAGCAACGAAGTTTGACACAATTTCACGGCCTGAAACTCGGCGCGCCTTATTGCCACCGCTGCGCCCGGCCGCCCGCAACGTCCGTACGCGCCGCAACAGGCCAGGGACGATCGATGAACGACCGTTCCCTGGACCCTGGGCGACCCAACAGAAGGGGGCGTTCTAGCCGCGCTTACTGGGAGCGACGTAGTCGCGCTGCGGCGCCCCGGTGTAGACCTGCCGTGGGCGGCCGATGCGCTGCTGCGGATCCTCCATCATCTCCTGCCACTGGCTGACCCAGCCTACCGTGCGCGACACCGCGAACAGCGCGGTGAACATGCTGGTTGGGAAGCCCATCGCCTTCAGGATGATGCCGGAATAGAAATCCACGTTCGGGTACAGCTTGCGGTCGATGAAGTACTTGTCGTTCAGCGCGATCTTCTCCAGCTCCATCGCCAGGTCGAGCAGGGGATCGCCCTTGATGCCGAGCTCGCTCAGCACGTCGTGGCAGGCCTTCTGGATGATCTTCGCGCGCGGGTCGTAGTTCTTGTAAACCCGGTGGCCGAAGCCCCAGAGCATCTCGTGGTTGTTGCGATCCTTCACGTCCTCGAGGAAGGCCGGGATGTTCTTCACATTGCCGATGTGGTTCAGCATCTTCAGCACCGCCTCGTTGGCGCCGCCATGTGCCGGCCCCCACAGGCTGGCGATGCCGGCGGCGATGCATGCAAACGGGTTGGCGCCTGTCGAGCCCGCCAACCGCACCGTGCTGGTGGACGCATTTTGCTCATGATCCGCGTGCAGGATCATGATCAGGTCCATCGCCTTCGACAGCACCGGATTGACCTTGTATTCCTCCGCCGGAACGGCGTGGAACATGTGCAGGAAGTTCTCCGCGTAGCCCAGGTCGTTGCGTGGATACACGAACGGCTGGCCGACGGCGTATTTGTGCGCCCAGGCAGCAATCGTCGGCATCTTGGCGATCAGCCGGAACGCACTGATCCGCCTGCTCTCGGCATCGTGGATGTCGAGGCTGTCGTGATAGAACGCCGATAGCGCGCCAACCACGCCACACATCACCGCCATCGGGTGCGCATCGCGGCGGAACCCGTTGTAGAATGTGCGCAATTGCTCATGCAGCATGGTGTGCCGCATGACGCCCAACTCGAATTCCTTGAGCTGCCCCGGATTGGGGAGTTCGCCGTTCAGCAGCAAATAGGAAACTTCCAGGAAGTTCGACTTCTCGGCCAATTGCTCGATCGGATAGCCGCGATACAGCAGCACGCCGGCGTCGCCATCGATATAGGTGATCCTGCTGTCGCACGACGCGGTCACCCCGTAGCCTGGGTCGTAGGTGAACACCCCCAGGTCATTGTACATCTTGCGGATGTCGAACACGTCCGGCCCGATCGTGCCGGAGATCAGCGGCAGGGTGGTGGAGCGATTGGAACCGTCCAGTGTGACGGTGACGGAGCCTTTGGTGTTTGCGCTCATGCGCGTGTCCTTTTGGTGAACCGCCGCGGCGGACTGAAGCCCGTGGTGAAATTATGGCGCCCTGCCCCCGGACGCAACCTTCGCTCCCGCAGCAATCGCGGGGCAGCCTTGATTTAAGGGGGGCATCGCCCGCCTCCCCCCTCAGTCCAGGGGCTGCGCCGCGACCCTGAGCGAGGCGTTGCGGAGCGCCCCCTCCCGCAACAGGCGGATCTCGATGACGCTCCCAATGCGGTCCGGGCCGATGAAGGCGCGCAGGCCCTGCGGTCCGCTCACGCTTTCGCCATCGATCGCCAGCAACACGTCGCCGAGCCGAAGGCCGGCGTGCTCTGCCGGTCCGCCCGGGGTCACGCTGACGACCATGCGTCCGGACGACTGGTGGGCGATCGCCCGCATCGCCTGCGGTACATTGATCGGTTGCAGCGCGACGCCGAGCCAGCCTCGCCGTGCCTGCGCTGTCGGCAGCGTCTTCGCCATCCCGAGCGGGTCGAGGAACCGGTTGATCGTCGCGTGCGAAATCACCAGGGCCTCGCCCTGCGGCCCGGCACTGGCCATGCCCAGCAACCCGCCACGTGCATCGAGCACCGGACCGCCCTCGGGCAGCATGTCGGAGGCGAGATCGAGGATGATGGCGTCGCCCAGCGATCCGCTGCCGGCGGCACTGGCATGGCCGACCCAGTGGATCGCGGTGAGCCGTACGGTCGGACGGCCGTCCGCGGCCGCGCCAAGCGCCAAAGCGAGGCCGCCGGCCGCGGGACTGGATGCGGCACGCATCGGCGCCGAGACGGCCGGCGATTCAAGGTTCAGGCACACCAGGTTGGTCACGGGGTCGCGGCGCGCCGCGCGGGCCGGTAGCAGCGTCCCGTCAGAGCACGCGACCGAGTAGCTGTCCTGGGCGGGCAGCGCCCGGTCGGACGTGACGACGACATCGGCGCGCCAGACGATGCCGGCAATGTGCCGGCTGGAGCCGATGCGGATCGCCGCCACCCAAGGCGCCGCGGCTGCGACCTGGCTCGCCAGCGCGTCGGAGAGCTGCGGCAGCAATTGCGTGACGTCGGTGTTCATCGGTTGCGCCGGTTGTGACACGAAGTCGCCGCAATGTGAACCTCTCCCGCGGGAGCGGGAGAGGTCGAGACGCGTAGCGGCGAGGGTGAGGGTGATCGGGCCGGCACGACGCGGATGCCGTGTGCCACGTGGAGCGTGGGAGCGAGAGCCTGCCGACCCGATCACCCTCACCCTCGTGCCCTTCGTGCCCTCACCCTGCGGGTCAAGCTCCCGGGGGCAGGCTCTCTCCCGCGGGAGCGGGAGAGGTTTTTGATTACAGCACCAGCGGGCAGCCGCCCTCGTGCAGCGGGCGCCACGCCTGGTCGGCCGGGGTGGTGGCGATCACCTTGGCCACGTCCCACGGCTGCTTGCTCTCGGCTGGCGTCTTTGCCCGGAACAAATAGACGGGGTGCAGCGCGCGGCCGTCCTCGCGGATGCGGCCGGGGCCGAAGCAATCATCGTCGGTGGGCATCTTCTTCATCCGCTCCACCGCCGCGCGGCCGTCCGCCTTCGCCGCGGCCACGCCCATGTCGGCGACCGCCTTCAGATAATGCAGCGTCACGCCGTAATCGCCTGCCTGCGTCATGTTCGGCCAGATGCCGTTCACCGTCTTAGACTTCACCCGATCATTCCAGGCTCGCGTCCGGTCGTTCAGGTCCCAGTAGTACGACTCGCTGTAGTACAGCCCGCCCACCGTCGCCAGCCCGAGCGCCTTGACGTCGGTGCTCTGGATCAGCATCGCCACCACCCGCATGCTGCTCATCAGGCCAAACTCCTGCGCCTGCTTGATGCAGTTCGCGGTGTCGCCGCCGGCATTGCACAACCCGAGCACCTTCGCGCCGGAGGCCTGCGCGCGCACCAGCATCGAGGAGAAGTCGCTGGTGTCGGGAAACGGATACTTCACGTCGCCCAGCACCTTGCCGCCGGCCTTGGTCACGAGGTCGGCCGTGTCACGCTCCAGCGTCTGGCCGAACACGTAGTCCGCGGTGATGAAGAACCAGGTGTCGCCACCCTGCTTCACCGTCGCCCCGCCGGTGGACTTCGCCAGCATGTAGGTGTCGTAGGTCCAGTGGACGGTATTCGGGCTGCACTGCTTGCCCGTCAGGTCCGACGTGCCGGTCCCCGAGTTCAGCATCACCTTGTTCTTCTCGCGGCATACCTGGTTCACCGCCAGCCCGACGGAGGAGGTCGGCACGTCGACAATCGCATCCACCCCCTCCTGGTCGATCCATTGCCGCGCGATGCCGGCGCCGACATCGGGCTTGTTCTGGTGGTCGGCGAAGATGACCTCGACGTTGAAGCCCTTGCCCGGCACGCCGAAATCGATCAGCGCCTGCTTGCAGCAGATCACTCCGTTCGGTCCGCCGTCATCGCGGTAGGGACCGGACATGTCGTTGAGCACGCCCAGCTTGATGGTCGGCGTGGCCTGGGCCCGGCCGTGGCGCGCCAAGGCAGTGGCAGTTGCAGCAGCGGCGGTGGCGCCGAGCATGGCGCGGCGGGTCATGGTCATTTCCGGACGTCCCTTTCGTTCAAGACCTTGCGACAGATCGCTATAGTCTCGCACCGCCAATGGTATTAATGGCTGGTCGGCATGGCTGGATTGCAGGCGAGGGGAACGCAGGGGTGAATACTGCCATCGTGGTCGGGCTGCGGGCCGAGGCGCTGCTTGCGCGTCGCCTTGGCGTGCCCGTCGTGGTCGGCGGCGGCACGGCAGCCGGCGCGGAGGCGGCGGCGCGGCGGGCCGTGGCAGCCGGTGCCACCGCGCTGGTCAGCTTTGGCCTGGCCGGTGGATTGGACCCGGACCTGCGTCCAGGTACCCTCGTCGTGCCGGCGGCGGTGCTGTGCGGCGACCAGTCGTTCGCCGCCGATCCCGCGCTGATGCAATGGCTGGGCGGCGCGACGACGCACCGCTTGCTGGCGGACGACATGCCTGCCACGGACGCGGAAACCAAGCGCCGGCTATGGCGGGCGACAGGCGCGGCCACGCTGGACCTCGAGAGCGGTGCCGTGGTGCGCGTCGCCACGGCGCACGGGCTGCCGTTCGCCGCGCTGCGCGTGATCTGCGATCCGGCCGAGCGTGACCTGCCGCCGGCCGCCCTTGCCGCCCTGGACGCAAGCGGGGCGATCGGCCTCGCGCGGGTGGTGCGTTCGGTGATCGGCCGGCCCGGCCAGCTTCCCGCGCTGCTGCGGCTCGCCGCGGACGCCGCTGCCGCGCGGCGCGCGCTGGCACGCCGCGTCGCCGCGATTGCTGTGTGACGCCACTCACGTGGGGGAATGAAACTCCCCCTCGTTTTGAGGGCTTGGGCCGCGAAGCGGACCAAGGTTGGGGGAGGGGTACGTGCCGCACGAACCCCTCCCCCAACCTTGGCCCGCTTCGCGGCCCGAGCCCTCAAGGGGAGGGGCAGCCTCCTTCTTGCAACCTGCAGGGTGCTCCTCCATTCCCCCTGAGAGAGAGGTGGGGATTGCTCTCCCCGCCTATCGAAATAGGCTGCCCGGCTTCGTGATGACGTTCCGGCGTGCCCCGGACCGTTCTGTGTGCTGGCATGCTCGGCGGAGGATCCCAACGCGCCATGGCCCGGATTGGCAAAATTCTCGCCTGGACGATGGCCGTGGTACTTGGCGTCCCGCTGGTGCTGGTGGCCATGCTCCTGGTGGCCGGCAACACCAATCCGGGACGCCATCTGATCGAGCGTCTCACACCCAGCCTCACCGGTGGCGAGATCCGCCTCGCCGGCCTGGCCGGCCGATTCCCGGACCGGCTGCGCGCCGCGCGTCTGGATCTGGCGGATAAGGACGGCGCCTATCTCACCATCGACGACCTGACGTTCGACTGGTCCCCGACGCAACTGCTGCACGGTTTGCTCGACATCAACCGGCTCGACGCGCGTGCTGCCAGCTTCACCCGTATGCCGGTATCCAGCGGCAGCAGCAGCAGTTCCGGCCTGCCGGTGCGGGTGGCGCTGCATGAGCTGCAGATCGGCCGGCTGCAAATTGGCGCCGCCGTGGCGGGCCACAGTTTTGTGCTCGCGGCGTCCGGCTCGGCCGCGCTCGACTCCATGACCGACGGGCAGGGCAAGCTGACCGTCCACCGGCTCGATGGCGGCGGTGAGTACAGCCTTGATGGCAGCGTCAGCGCCCAACAGCTACGCGCCACGATCAAGCTGGCCGAGCCGGCGCAGGGCCTGATTTCCGGCTTGGCCGGATTGCCGGAGCTGGGTCCGGTTGCCATCGACGCCACGCTGAACGGCCCGCGCGACGCGGTCGCGGCCAGCCTCGCCGCCAGTGCCGGCCCGCTCCGAGCGCATGTGGCGGGCACGCTCGACCTGGTCCACGACGCGGCCGACCTGACAGTTGCCGCGACCGCGCCGCAGATGACGCCACGGCCCGACATATCGTGGCAAGACGTCAGCGTTGACGCCCACATGCGGGGACCGTTCACCGGCCCCGAACTCACCGGACAGGTGCGGATCGATGCGCTGAAGGCGGTGGGGGCGGGCGTCGGCCGCCTCACCGCCGACCTCTCCGGCAACATGGGAACCGCGACGCTGCACGCGACGGTGGATGGGCTGACGCTGCCCGGGCAGGACCCTTCCCTGTTCGCGGCTGCGCCGGTCTTGCTCGACGCGACGGCGCGGCTCGATGCCCCCAACCGGCCGGTGGAGTTTTCCCTGCGGCATCCGCTGATCCAGGCGCAGGGCACCGCCACCACCGCGCAGGCGATGGGTGCCCACGTGCTGCTGACCTTGCCTGACCTGGCACCGGTCGCCGCCGCCGGGGGCGCGAATGTGAGTGGCAACACCACGCTGACCCTGGATGTCGCCCGGGACGGCCCGACTACGACCGTCGCCTTGCGTGGCAAGATCGGCGTGACCGGTGGACTGCCGCAGGCGAAAGCGCTGCTGGGGGATGCCGCGCAGGTGGACCTCGCGGCCAGCCTGACCGGGCGGGACGCGCGGCTGACCCGGCTGCATGTGACCGGCCGCGGCGTGGAGGTATCGGCGAATGGCGGCCTGGTGAACGCGATTACCGACCTGCACTGGACCGTCGCGATCGCCGATCTGTCCGCGTTGCAGCCGACGCTGACCGGGCGGCTCGACGCCTCCGGCGACGTCAGCGGCCCCGAGACCGACTTCACCGCCTCGGCGGACCTGCATGGCACGGTCAGCGCCCAGGGTGTCCAGTCGGGGCCGGTCACGGTCCACATCGCCGCTCAGGGCCTGCCGAACCAGCCTCGCGGCACGGTCACCGCCCAGGGCGCATTGCTCGGAGCGCCGATCGACCTGGGGCTGGACGCCACCCGGAGCAATGGTGCGATCCAGGTGGCGGTGCAGCGCGCGAGCTGGAAGAGCATGCAGGCCGAGGGCGCGATGAGCCTCCCGGCCGGTGCCACGATCCCGCAGGGCGCGGTACGGCTGCGCATGGCGCAACTCGGTGACCTGGCGCCTTTGCTCGGCCGCAAGCTGGCCGGCAGCATCAGCGCCGCGTTGGAGTCCGGTGCCGCCGCGGCCCACCTGACGCTGACCGCCCAGGGCGCCGGCATGCCGGGCACCGCCACGGTGGCACGCACCGCCCTGGATGCGACAGTCACCAACCCGCAGAGCAATCCGACGCTGCAAGCGACCCTGACCGTGGACGGAGTCAGCGCCGGCTCGCTCGGCGGTGCCGCCAGGGTCGAGGTGCACGGGCCGCAGAATGCCCTGGCGATCAAGCTGTCGGCGAACACACCCGATCTGTCCGGTTCCCGGGCCCAGGTAAACGCCGTGGCGACGCTCGATGTGCCTGGCCGGTCGATTTCGCTCGCCTCGCTGCAGGCCGACTGGAACCAGCAGGCCGTCCGCTTGCTCGCTCCCGCCACACTGAGCTTTGCCAACGGCGCCGCGATCGACCGCCTGCGGCTCGGCCTGCGCCAGGCGGTGCTGGAGGTGAACGGACGCGTCACCCCGACGCTCGACCTGACCGCCAGCCTGCGCAACCTGCCTGCCGACATCGCCGCGATCGTCGCGCCGTCGGCGGCCGCGGACGGCACGATCGCGGCCGATGCGCGGCTGACCGGTAGCCTCGCCCGGCCGGACGGCAAGATCCGCGTGACCGCCACCGGGCTGCGGCAGCGCACCGGCCCCGGCCGCGCGCTGCCCGCTGCCAACGTGACCGCTGACGCGACGCTGAACGGCGCGAATGCCTTGCTCGACGTGCGAGCGACCGCGGGCAGCTCGAATCTGACCCTGACAGGCACGGCGCCGCTGGCCGCGACCGGGGCGCTGGACCTGCGGGCCGGCGGCATGCTCGACCTGGCGTTGGCCAATCCGATCGTCGCGGCGCAAGGCCGGCAGGTGCGCGGGCGCCTTACGCTGGATGCCGGCATTGCCGGCACCGTCGCCGCGCCGCGCGTGACCGGCACCGTCCGGCTGACCGGCGGCGAGGCGCAGGACGTGCCGATGGGCGTCCACATCACCGACATCAACGCGACGGTGCAGGCGGATGGCGACCATCTGCGGATCGCCCAGTTCAGCGGGCGGGCCGGTCAGGGCACAATCGGCGGCAGCGGCTCGATCGGCTTGGTGGCGCCGATGCCGGTCAACCTGACTTTCACCGCCGACAACGCCCGGCCGATCGCCAGCGATTTGTTGACCGCGACGATCGACTCGCATCTCACCGTGCAGGGCGACGTGCAGGGCAACCTGAATGCCGAGGGCACCCTGCACGTGCGTCGCGCCGAGATCCAGGTGCCGGACAAGTTCCCCGCGAGCGTTGCTGTGCTGCCCGTGCGTAACGCGCCGCCGACGGGGCCCGCGCCCGGCAAGCGGTCCCGGGCTGTGGCGCAGGCGTCCCTCCATGCTCCGGCCACACCGGCGGGGGCACCGGCAACCGCCGCGCCGACCGCGGCCCAGGCTCCAGCCGCATCGACGGCGACTCCACCTGCGGCCACACCGGCGGCAGCTCCGGGGGGGCCCTCTGCTCCTCCCGCCGCACCGGCGACCAGCGTCGCACTCAACATCACCCTGGACGCACCGCAGGAGGTGCTGGTGCGCGGCCGCGGCCTGGACGTGGAGCTAGGCG
Organism: Acetobacteraceae bacterium; assembly: GCA_035486135.1. Lineage (GTDB taxonomy): Bacteria > Pseudomonadota > Alphaproteobacteria > Acetobacterales > Acetobacteraceae > JASHVB01. The sequence goes on along the minus strand of DATHNI010000146.1, from coordinate 3,807 downwards.
GCACCATTCACATCCGCGGCACCGCCGCGAACCCTCAACCCAGCGGCGGCCTGACCCTGCGGCGCGGCACGTTGAGCGTCGTCGGACAGACGCTGACCTTTACCGATGGCGATATCGACTTCACCGGCGCCTCGATCACCGATCCCAACATCAAGCTGGTCGCCACCTCCAGCAACAACAACATCATCGCGACCGTGACGGTGAGCGGCACCGCCAGCAACCCGAAGATTACCCTGTCGAGCGTGCCGGAATTGCCGCAGGACGAGATCCTGGCTCAGTTGCTGTTTCATCAGGGCGTGGGGACCCTCAGCGCATTCCAGGTGGCGGAGATCGCGGCGGGATTGGCGCAGCTATCGGGCGCCACCTCCGGCGCCGGCGATCCGCTCGCCAGCCTGCGCAATACGCTGGGGCTGGACCGGCTGACGGTCGGGTCCGGCAGCACCGGCAGTCCGACGCTGGAGGCAGGCCGCTATCTCGCACCGGGCGTGTATCTCGGCGCGCAGCAATCGGCCACGGGCAACGGCACCCAGGCGAGCATCCAGATCGACATTGCCAAGGGATTGAAGGTGGTGACGACGGCTGGCACGGCGACGGCGAATGCCACCGGTGCGGCGAGCAGTGGCGACGCGGCGGGTGTCGGACTGACCTATCAGTTTCAATATTGAGGGAACGTGTGCGGCGCGGTGCGGCGTTCACGAAGATGCGTCGCAGCGGTTATGAATTCGGTTACCATGTCATGGCAGGGTCTTCCGGTGAGCAGCGTTGCCCTGGCGCACTGCGGTTCATCGCCGATCCCTCTGTTTTAGAAGCGGCGATAGCGGTGGTCTGAATGACAGAATCTTCTCAAATGCCTCGGGTTTCATCCGAGTTCGACGATTTTCTTTTCGTGCCGATCGGCGAGGACAGGCATGGCATGGCGCTGAACCTGCTGTCTGTCTTGGCGCGATCCGATCTTGATCCATGGGCTGAGGCGGCGAGGCTGTCCGAACTGCCGGAGAAATATGCCAAGGCCAGGGTGGCGGCGTTGATTGCGGCACTCCCCAGCCGGCCGTTGATCCCGGCCGGCTGCGGTGGGGCTGCTGCGCAAGCCGTCGCGCGCCTGCCGCGCCGGACGACGCCTACGGTTGAATTGCCCAAGGCGCCCCGCCGTTTCGCTCTGCCGGAGCATTCCTGGGCGATCGTCTGCGCCGTTCTCATGGTGCTCGCGGTGGGTGCGCTATGGGCCGCCGAGAGCCATCAGGCGGCGGCGAAAGAGCATCACCATGTTGTGTCGGCCCCGACGCACGTCTCGTCCGCAAAGCCGCCGGCCGACACTGGTAAATAGGGGGTTTCCACTTTGAGTGGAAACATCGGCTCTGCCACTGTCATCGCGAGGAGCGAAGCGACGAGGCGACGGTTGTGTGCCCGCAGTGCCAAAGCCGGAATCGACCCAAAGCGGACTTTCAGCCGGCACTCGCTCAACGATGTCATCGGGAGGGAGCGGACGCCGCTTGATTGGCAAATCCTGGCCGGAGAGATGGGTGGCTAAAGGGTTCCCATTGTTGCGGAAGCTACCCTGCCGCTCGTTCAGCGAGAAAGCGCCGGGCGGTCCGGTCGCTTTCCTGGATCAGACGTTCAATGTTGTCGCGGCTGCGATCGATCTTGCTTTCGTAACCCAACATCTCCTGCAGGTCGTTGGACATTTCGATGCAGGGAATGTGATAGGCCCTATCAGGGTCGGTGGCGAAGGATTTGGGTATACGGACCGGCGCTTTGATGTCGAGACCCGCTAGATAGTCCGGCCTGAAGGCCCCCGCGAGCAGCATGTCGTTCAGCGCCTCAATCTGGCCGAGTTGCTGGAAGAGGGATATGTTGCCTTCCATCTGATTGCGGCGGTCCAGGATATCGCTGATCAGAACGGGAGTCTCCCCGCAGGCGGTGGGGTTGATCTTGATAAGCCAAATCTCTTCCGGAAGGTTTTCGGCGCCGACACTGCTTGTACGAAGCAGCTCCGTGACGGGTGGGTTGTCGGAGAAAAGGCCGTCCCAATAGACGTGTTCACCGATCTGAACCGCGGGGAAGATCGTTGGGACGGCACAGGAGGCGAGGATGTGTTCCAAGCGGATTGGCTCATGGGTGGAGACGAATTTGAAAGTTTTCCGGTCGAGACGTTGGCGGCACCCACGATGAGGGCGGGGCGTCCGGGCCGAGGGCCCCACGAAGCTATTTCGGCGAAATCGATATAGGTCCGCAACAGGGCCGGAAAGTCGATGAACTCCGGACGCTGGCCGATGGTGGCGAATTTCATCATGATCCGCGACCATGGTGATGCCGGACTTATCTGGAAGGCGGGCATCATACCGTTGTTAACCATTCGCATTGCCTCAATGATCATCCGGTTAAAATTCTGCTCGGCCCAGTTTTCGGCGGCATTGCTCTTCCAGAAGTCGATGAGGCGCTGCCAAACGGGGCGCTCACCCTTGGCAAAAGCATACCAGACGAGGGCGGCACAGACGGCGCCTCCGGAGGTGCCACTGATGCTGACGATGTCGACTTCGTCCCCAATGTCGGTTTCGCAGAGCGCCTTGAGAGCACCGGCGGTAAAGGCGGTTTGGCTACCGCCGCCCTGGCAAGCGATCGCGACTCGGGTTTTCGCCATGGTGGTGGTCTCCGAATTTTTGTCTGGGCCGTTGGTCTGCCCCTGGCGGGGTGCGTAAAGGGGATGGTGCAGCGCCGACGGCAGGCTCGGCGGCTGCTCAGGCGGCTTCGCATACCTTCCAAATTTGCCGATTTAGCATAGGCAAGCCTGCCGGTACCTCGAAGAATGAGGGTACTCCCAAGCCTGGTGTACAGTCATTGGGGGCTAAGCTGTTGCGCGGGCCAACGATAAACTCATGCGCACACATGAAACCCATGCGCACACATGGCCTAACGAGGGGGTCCCAACATGCGAATCGTCGTCGATCTGAATCGGTGCCTCGGCTATGCGCAATGTGTTCCCCTGGCGCCGGACGTTCTCCGTTTGAAGGGCGACGAGGCGCTGGTGTACGACCCCAATCCTGACGATAAGCATCGCCTGCGCGTCCTGCGCGCGGCGGCGTCTTGCCCGGTTCAGGCCATCCTCGTCGACCAGTTGGACCAAGCGGAGCGCAAGCCGTGAGCAGCGCGGCTTCGGAGACTCCCAAGACCCTCCAGGCCTTCAAGACGGGCGGCCGGATCGTTATCGTCGGCGCTTCGCTGGCCGGGCTCCGCGCCGCCGAGGCCTTGCGAGCGGCTGGTTTCACCGGACACCTGACGATGATCGGTGATGAGCCGGACGAACCCTACGATCGCCCGCCGCTCTCCAAGCAGGTGTTGGCCGGCTGGGTGCCAGCCAGCCACACCAGGCTGCCCCGGGTGCGATCCGTCGATGCCGAATGGCGGTTAGGCGTGGCGGCCATGGGCCTGGATCGGGCGGCCAAGGTGGTGCGTCTGGCCAACGGCGATGAAGTCCCCTTCGACCGGCTGCTGATCGCCACCGGGGTGCGCTCGCGCCAATGGCCGAACCCCACGGAAGCCGCGCTTGAGGGGGTCTACACCCTGCGCACGAGCGCCGACGCGGCGCGCTTGCAGCAGGCCCTGGCCACTGGCCCAAAACGCGTGCTGATCATCGGGGCCGGCTTTATCGGCTCCGAGGTCGCCTCGGTCTGCCGCGATCTCGGGCTCGAAGTCACTGTGGCCGAGCGCGCCGCTTCGCCGCTCGCTGGCCCTCTGGGAGGCGTCATCGGCGCGATCGCCGCGGAAATACAGCGTGAGCACGGCGTCGACCTGCGTACCGGTGTCGGTGTG
>DATHNI010000145.1:0-9574 GCA_035486135.1 Acetobacteraceae bacterium | reverse complement strand
TTCTGCACGATGTCGCGTGTGTCAGGATCGATCATGATCGGACCGCGCGGGCTGTTATCGTCCTTCCAGCCCTTCAGCAGGGCCATCGTCTTGTCCGGATCGATTTTGCCCCCCTGCGCCTCGATCACGTGGAAGATCGCCGCCATGCCGTCATACCCGTCCACCACCTCGAAGCTCGGCTCCTGGTCCGGGCCGAACTCGGCTTTATAGGCCTTGACGAACGCCAGGTTGGCCGGCCGCGTCGCCGCCGCCGAGTAATGGAACGCGGTCACCACCCCCAGAGCCGCATCGCCCATGTTGTGCAGCTCTTCATCCGTGGCGATGTCGCCGGGGCCGATCAGCTTGATGCCGGCCTGGACCATGCCAAGATCGCTGAATCCCTTCATCAGCGCGGTCGCTTGCTTGCCGGCCGGCACGAAGGCGAACACTGCGTCCGGCTTTGCATCCTTGGCACGTTGCAGGAACGGCACGAAGTCCGGATTGGCCACCGGCACGCGCACCGCACCCAGCATCTGCCCGCCGGCATCGGTGAAGCCCTTGGTAAACGCCGCCTCCGAATCGATGCCCGGCCCGTAATCCGACACGATCGAGTAGACCTTCCTGATCCCGTTCTTCAGCGCCCAGGATGCGAGCGGATAACACGACTGCCACTGGGTGAAGGACACCCGGGCAATGTACGGCGACTTCGTGGTGATCATCGCCGTGCCGGCGTTCATGATGATGAAGGGCGTCTTGGACTCGGTTGCCAGCGGCGCGATCGCCAATGCATTCGGCGTGAAGATCACGCCACCGAGAAGTTGCACGTGGTCTCGGGTGATCAGTTCCTGCGCCAGCCGCTTGGCAACATCCGGATTGGGCCCGGTATCGTCGCGCCGGATGATCTCCAGCTTCACACCCGGCGGCAGGTCTTTCTCGTGCTGCTTCATGTACAGCCTGATGCCGCGGTCCAACTGCTCGCCGACGCTAGCAAACGGACCGGAATAGCTGTCGATGATGCCAAGCTTGACGGTCTGCGCGAACGCACCGGCTGGCACCGCAGCCGCGAGAGCAATGGCGGCTGCCGCAAGTCTCCACAGTCTCATGACCCATGACCCTCCCGGATGGACTTCGGATCGAGTCCTTCCGCGCCCGACCCTAAGCCGCCGCGCAACCCCGGGCAATTCTTTCCGCTTCTGCGCTTGCGGGAGGTTAAGGAGTTCCTTTTCCCCTCCCGCGCTTGCCGGAGGGGTCAGGGGAGGGTGAAGTGTGCCGCACGCACCACCCTCCCCTAACCCCTCCCGTAAGCGCGGGAGGGGGAAAGTAACAACGCCAGGAAGCCAGGCCATGCAAAACGCCCCGTTCGAAATTCGCCCGATCGCCGGCGCGCTCGGCGCCGAGATCCACGGCGTCAACCTCTCCGCCGATTTCTCGGACGACATGGCCGCCGCGTTGCGCCAGGCCTTGCTCGATCATCTGGTCATCTTCTTCCGCGACCAGGACCTGCCGCCGGCGCGATTGCTTGCCCTGGCGAAACGCTTCGGCGCGCCGAACGAGTATCCCTTCGTCAAGGGCCTCGACGGCACCCCCGAGGTCATCGCGGTCACCAAACTACCGGATGAAACGGTGAATTTCGGCGGCGTCTGGCACTCCGACACGACCTATCTCCAGGAGCCGCCGATGGCCACGCTGCTGGTCGCGCGCGAGGTGCCCCCGGTCGGCGGCGACACGTTGTTCGCCAACCAGTATCTCGCCTACGAAAGCCTGTCGGAACGCATGCGGCAGGTGCTGCACAACCTGCGCGGAGTTTCAAGTTCGGCCAAGGCGGATGCCAGCCGCACGCGCGAGGACCGGATCAAATCCGACGGCACCGCGGAGCCACGCAAGCTGCTGGTCGCGGAACATCCGGCGGTGCGCACGCATCCGGAGACCGGCCGCAAGGCACTCTATGTCAACGTCGCGCACACCACCGGTTTCGCCGGCATGACCGACGAAGAAAGCCTGCCGCTATTATCGTTCCTGTTCCGTCACCAGATCCGCCCGGAGTTCACCTGCCGCTTCCGCTGGGAACCTGGGTCCCTGGCGATCTGGGACAATCGTTGCGCACAGCATTACGCGATGAACGACTATCACGGTTACAAGCGCGTGATGCACCGGGTCACGCTGGTGGGCGATCGGCCACGCTGAGCATCACGACGCAGTGAAGCCCGTGGCACGGGGCCGCAATCAAGTGCAGTTGTTGCCTCGCACCCTTGCATCGCACGGGTTTGTTCATCGATAGATACCGGCGTGGAACATCCCCGCCGTGAGCAGCTATGAGCGTTACAGAGACCGAAACGCAGACATCCATCGGATCTCTACCAACCGGCATACACGGCCTCGACGACATCCTGGGCGGCGGCTACGCGGGATCGCACATCCATCTCATCGAAGGCCAGCCGGGCACCGGCAAGACCACGCTCGCCCTGCAATTCCTGCGTGACGGCAACGCACGCGGCGAGCGGACCCTGTACATCACATTGTCGGAAACTCGCAGCGAGTTGCAGGCCGCCGCCGCCAGTCATGGTTGGTCGCTCGACGGCATCGACATTTACGAAATCGTGCCGCCCGAACTCAGCCTCGATCCCGCGCATGAACAAAGCGTCATCTACACCGCGGACCTCGAGCTGGGGGAAACCGTGCGGATGGTCATGGCCGAACTCGAACGCGTGCGCCCCAGCCGCGTGGTGTTCGACAGCCTCGCCGATATCCGCTTGCTCGCGCAGAGCGGCTTGCGCTACCGGCGCCAGGTCATGGCGCTCAAATACTACCTGTCGCGCAATGGCACGACCGCGTTATTGCTCGATGATCTCACCGAGTACCAGGACAACCTCGCGCTGCACAGTATCGCGCATGGGGTGATCAGGCTGGAACAGGTCGCCCCGCAATTCGGCGCCGAGCGGCGGCGATTGCGCGTTTACAAGATGCGCGGGCGCGAATTCCGCGGCGGCTACCACGACCTCGTGATTCGCAAGGGCGGCATCATGCTGTTCCCGCGCCTGATCGCCGCGGAGCATCGCGAGTCACGTCCCATCGGCCCAATCCTCGCCAGCCATGTGCCGGAACTCGACTCGCTGATCGGCGGCGGCCTCGATCGCGGCACCGGCACGCTGGTGCTGGGGCCATCGGGCGCCGGCAAGTCCTCGCTCGCCTTGCAATTCGCCATCAGTGCACTGGCCGACGGCGAGAAGGTGCTGATGGTCAGCTTCGACGAAGTGCGCCACGTGCTGCTGCGCCGCGCCGCCGGCATGGGACTGGACCTGCAGCCGCATCTCAAGACCGGCCACCTCGTGCTGGAACAAGTGGACCCGGCCGAATTTCCACCCGGCGAAGTCGTCAGCCTGGTGCGTCAGCAGGTGGAGCATGGCGGCGTTTCCGTCGTCGTGCTGGACAGCCTGAACGGTTACCAGAGCGCGATGCTGGATGAGGCGTTCTTCGTGCTGCAGATCCACGAGCTGTTGAGCTACCTCAACCAGCGGGGCGTGGTGACGCTGATGGTGCTGGCGCAGCACGGCCTGGTCGGACAGATGCAAACCAGCGTCGATCTCACCTATGTGAGCGACACCGTGCTGTTGCTGCGCTTCTTTGAAGCAGGGGGCCAGATCCGCCGGGCGATCTCGGTGATGAAGAAGCGCACCAGCAGCCATGAATCGACCATCCGCGAGTACCGCATCGATTCACGCGGCATCCGCGTCGGCGAGCCATTGAACGATTTCCGCGGCGTGCTGACGGGCGTGCCGAGTTTCGTAGGCACTCAGAACGCGCTGCTGGCCAGCCGGCCCGATGCACAACCCTGAAACTCGCATACCCGGCCCGGTTCTGGTGCTGGCGCCAAGCGGGCGCGACGCAGCGGTCATCGGCAGCCTGCTCTCTCAGGCCGGCATCGGCACCACGCCCTGCGAGAACCTCGATGCGCTGGTGGATCGCTTGCAGGCCGCCGGCGCCGGGGCCGCGCTGATCGCACAGGAGGCGTTGCTGCACGACACGGCCGCATTGCGGCGCTGGATCGCGGAACAACCGCCATGGTCGGATTTCCCCTTCGTATTGCTCACCTTGCGCGACCACAGCGGGCGGGCGGAGCCGCACCAGCCCACCCAGCTTGCCGCTGCGCTCGGCAATGTCACCGTGCTGGAACGGCCGCTGCACCCCGTCAGCCTCGTCAGCGCGGTCGGTGCCGCGTTGCGGGCGCGCCGGAGGCAACTGGAGACGGCCGAACTGCTGGCGGAGCGCGACCGCCACGCCGCGGCGCTGCGGGAAAGCGAGGCGAGGTTCCGCGCCATCGTAGATGGCATGCCGCAACCGATCTGGTCGGCCGACTCGGACGGACGGCCGGATTTCTTCAATGCGCGGTGGCACGAGGTGACCGGCATCACCCCCCCGGTGGGCAAAGACCAGTCGCACCCATCCGAACCGTTCGCCTGGGACCGCCTGCTGCACCCGGACGATTTCGACCGCGCGGTGCAAGACTGGCGCGCGGCGGTGAGTTCCGGCGTGCCGTTCCGGTCGGAATTCCGGCTGCACACCGCCGATGGCACGTGGCGCTGGTTCAGCGGCCGCGCGCTGCCGGTGCACGACGACCTGTCGGGCGAGATCGTCCGCTGGTTCGGCAGTTGCACCGACATCGACAATGCGGTGCGGGCGCGCGAGGCCCTGACGCGCAGCACCGAGGAGCTGGAGCGATTGGTCAGCGAGCGCACCGCCTCGCTGCAACGCGAGATGCTGGAACGCGAAAAGGCCGAGACGGCGCTGGCCCAGGCGCAGAAGATGGAGGCGGTCGGCCAGCTTACCGGCGGCGTCGCGCACGACTTCAACAACCTGCTGACCGCCGTGCTCGGCAGCCTGCAGATGATCGGCAAGCGGAGCGACGATCCGCAGATCCGACGGTTCGCCGACAATGCGCGCAGGGCGGCCGAGCGCGGTGCCCGGCTGATCCAGCAATTGCTCGCCTTCTCGCGCCGGCAGCGGCTGGCGCCGGAGCCGGTGGACCTGCACCGGCTGGTCGCCGAGATCAGCGACCTGTTGACCCGGGCGGTCGGCACCACAGTCACGCTGGAGATCCAACTGCCCGGGCAACTGCCGCCGGCCTTCGTCGATCCGACGCAGATGGAGCTCGTGCTGCTGAACCTCGCGATCAATGCGCGCGACGCCATGCCGGATGGTGGCGTGCTGACGATCGCCGGGTCCGAGCTGGCGTCGGCGCCGCTGGAGCTTGCCGAGGACCTTGCCGGCGGCAGCTACGTGGTGATCGCCATCACCGACACGGGCAGCGGGATGACGCCGGAGGTGCAGGAACGTGCCTTCGAGCCGTTCTTCACCACCAAGGAACAGGGGAAGGGGACCGGACTGGGGTTGTCGCAGGTGTACGGGTTCGTACGCCAGTCGGGCGGTGCCGTGAAGTTGCGCAGCGCCCCCGGCGAAGGCACCACCGTCACGCTCTACCTGCCGCGCGCCGAAGCGGCGCCGGTGGCGGTGGTGGCGGACGGCAGCGACCCGCCGGCGCCGGCCACGCATGCCAGCATCCTGGTGGTGGACGACGACGATGACGTGCGGGACCTCGTGGTCGCGATGCTGGAGGAGCTCGGTTATCGGGTGACCGCCGCCGAGAACGGCAGTGTTGCGTTGGAGCTGTTATCGCAGAATTCTCCGTTTGATTTATTGCTTGCCGACGTTGCTATGCCTGGATTGAGCGGCGTTGATGTTGTGCACGCAGCACGCGATCTTGGGCGCGCACCTCGCGTGTTATACGCGACCGGTTACGCAGACCTCGGGGCTTATCGTCCCGGGCTGGAGGGCGAGGACATGATCCGCAAGCCGTACCGCATGGCGGACCTCGCGGCGCGGGTGGATCGGGCGTTGCGGGCGCCGCCCCGGAGTAGCGAATCGGGACGGCGGGCGACTGGACGGCCGGCCACCGCTGCCAGGGCGGGATGAGATAAGGGTCCGTTCGGGAACAACCGAATCAGTTGGGGCGGCTCACAGCTCCCTGTGTCATCGCCGGGCTTGGCCCGACCACTCACGACTTCTCTTGCTGCCAGCAGCAAGGTCGTGGGTGACCGGGCCAAGCCCGGCCATGACACAGGGCTTTGCGGCACGGCTGGTTGAAGCAGTTATCCCCCTCTGTCCCCTAAGGTCAGGGGCTTTGCCCCTGAAACCCCACCAAGGGCGAAGCCCTTGGAACCCCATACCTGGAGGGGCTGGACGGAAGGCGGTTATGGGCCGCCGATTGGCGCCGCGCCGCGACTCCTCCGCCGGTTTCAGCGCCGAAGCTGGACCGTTCCCGGGCTGGGCTCCCCAAATCGTGATAAAATTTGCAACACTCCGTTGACGCGCCGTTAATGTGTCGTTTTCCTTCTGTCGGAAGCGCTCCGGGCCTCTTGCTCTGATTCGTCTCTTTTTGCGTATTTTTGTGCGCTGAAAGGAATACGGCAGCCAAATGTGTTAGATACGCTGGCCCGACAACATATTGGGTACATGATTACCGGGGAACCAGGCCGGCGGATTGAACTCACGCGAAGGCTGCCACGACACGGCGATGGATACGGGGGGACGAGGTAAGGACTGGAATGGGCCGCAACTCGCGGCGCGGCTGGCGGCCCTCAACGGGGTGGCGCCGGAGCCGGTGGCGTACATCGTCTGCCGTGTCACCACCCAGCCCGACGGCCGTGAGGCACAGATCTATCAGGCCGCCGGCGAACCGGAGCCGCTGTACCAGGCCAACCTGCCGCACTGGCTGGCAGGCCATCGCCTGCGAGGCGCCGACCTCCTGGCGCTCGCGATGCTGGTCATCCGCGAAGTGGTCGACGAGGCGGGCCTCATCCGCGAATGCACGCTCGAACGCCGTCGCGGCGCGCCGGACGGGCCCCTGCACGGCGACCCCGCGCGGGTGGAATTCACCGGACCGGCCCGCATGGTGCGCCTCTACCGCGTCTTGCGCGACGGCAGGCTGGCCGAGGTCGCCGGGACGACCGACTCGCTGCCGGCCCGGCACCATTCATCCGAACCGCCAGGTGGCGAGCAAGCCGCGTTGCGGGCACGCTTCGGGCCGGACACCAAAATGGTCGATGCCCGCGAACCCACGCTGTTCGAGACCATGATCGGCTGCGACAGCATCGTGCATGTCCGCCTGGCCGACGGCAGCGAGGTCGGCTGCGGCATCGGCTGGCACGGCCCGGTGCCGTTCGTGCTGCCAGCCGCGTTTCCACGCTTTGCCGTGCCGCTCGTGCTGTCGCCCGAGAACGAGGCCGCGGTGCAGGTGGTGCTGACGCGCGACAACCTGGTGCGCCACGAAACGCGGCTGGACCCGTCGGGCCTCGCGGTGGTGGCGCGCAGCCGCGGCGGTGCCCAGTTGTTCCTGCTGCGGGCGAACGACGGCACGGTGAAAATCGAGCCATACGACGCCTCGGCGGACGGCGCAGCGTCCGAGGACCAGGCGCGCTGGATGCGCTACGCCGAAACCTACGAGCATTTGGCGGTGCTCGACGCGTGGCGCGACGGTGCCAGCGACGACCTGCTGGTGGTGACCGGCGAGGCGAGCGGGCAGATCTGGCGGCATCACATCGATCGCGATGGGGTCGAGACCTGGCGCAAACCGGACGAAGAGGCGGCGGCCGGGCTGCTGTACCGGGACCGGCTGGCGCCCGGGACCCTGGCCGCCACGGACGCGGCAACGCCCGATGCAGGACACGACACGTCGCCGCTGCTGCAGAACGGCCTGGACGCCGAGGAAGCCGAGGACGCGCCAGCCGACAGTTTGCTCGCCAAGGGGGAAGCCTATGTCGCGGCCCTGGCAGCACTGCGGAGCGCACAGGAAGCCGTGACCGGCGACACGCCGCTGGCCGCGGCGCTGGTGCATCTGCGGGTGCTGGCGCCCGCGCTGGAGACGCTCGAGGCGGATCATGCGGCGGTCGAGGCCCGGCTGCTGCTGTTGCAGGCCGAGGAGGGACGCATCCGGCCCGGGCGCCTGGGTGCGGCCCTGGCCAGGATCGACGCGCGGCTGCCCGACGAGCTGGCCGCGATCCGCCTGGTGACGCTGGCGCCGTCGCGGCGGCGGCACCTGGTTGACCCCGCGCCGTTCGGCATCGCGGTCGAGGTGGCCTTCCCGGAGGCCGGCTACGACATCGAGGAGGCTGCGCTCTGCCTGGCGTTCCGCCGCCCGAGCGCGGCGGCGTTCCACTGCATGCGGATCGTGGAATGCGGGCTGGCGGCGCTGAGTGCGTCGCTGCGGGTCGATCTGCCGGGCGAGCATCGGCAGTGGACGCAGATCATGGCGGTGCTGCGCCGCGCGCTGGGGGCGGACCAGGCGGGCCTGCTGGCGGCGCTGGACCAGGTGCGCCGCTGCTGGCGGGGCGCCCGGCTGGTGCCCGTGGAGAAATACACCGAGGCGGAGGCGGACCGCCTGTTCCGCGCCGTGGGTGCGTTCATGGCGGAACTCGCGCGCTGAACGATTAATACCAAGCGCCCGGAAGAGTGGCGGCGCGGCCTCTCTCGTCATGGCGGGCGAAGGCCCGCCATCCACGACTTCGCTGCTGTCAACAAGGAAAAGTCGTGGATGCCGACCCCGGCCTTCGCCCGGGGCAGGCTCTTCGCCGGCATGACGAGGTGGGCGGCGTTCGTGCGCCAGTCTCTCGGGCGGCTGGTATTATACCAGCCCGCGAAACTACTGACGTACGGCCAACGTGGCACGCACCTTCTGTGTCATGGCCGGCCTCCGCCGGCCATGACACAAGGGCGCGTGGCATGTCGCCGAGAGCCAATGACAACGCGGGCCGGTATTACACCGGCGCGAAGAACGGCAGCGGCGGTCCGTTGCCCTCGGACTGGATGAACTTCAGCGTCACCGCCTGGCCGATCTTCAGGGCAGCAAAATCGCAATCCACGATGTTGGTCATCATGCGCGGCCCCTCCGCCAGTTCCACGTAGGCGATAGCATAGGGCGGATCGGCGCGCTGCATCACGCTGAATGTGTAGATCGTGCCTTTGCCGGACACCTCCACCCATTCCACCGGACCGAAGGTGAACGGCGAGATAGCGCGCGGATACCAGATGTATTTGCCGGTATCCTTGCAGCGGGGCAGCACTAGCTTGCCGGCGGCGCAGCCGTCGAAGAACGGCTTGGTCTCCGGGTTGGTCTCGACGGACCCGACGAACGGAATCTTGCGTTGAACGTAGGCCATGTCGATCACTCCCGCTCCAGGATCACAGTGCTGCCGCAGTGCCGCGTGCCGAGCGATCCGCCGGTGCCATGCGCTATCGCCAGGTCGCAGTTGGGGACTTGCACTTTCGGATGCGCCTCGCCGCGCAACTGGCGCACCGCCTCGATGATCTTGGTGATGCCGCCGCGGTTGGCCGGGTGGTTGGAACATAGCCCGCCGCCATCGGTGTTGAACGGCAGTTTGCCGGTGCCGGAGATCAGGTTCCCGTCGGAGACGAATTTTCCTCCGGCGCCCTTCTCGCAGAACCCCAGGTCTTCCAACTGCATCAGCACCGTGATCGTGAAGCTGTCGTAGATCGCGGCGAACTTGATGTCGGACGGCTTGATGCCCGCCATCTCCCACGCCGG
>DATHNI010000144.1:0-4098 GCA_035486135.1 Acetobacteraceae bacterium | reverse complement strand
ACGCCGTCCTCGGCGACGAACCGTTCCAGCCAGCTCGCCAGTTCCGCCCCGCCGAGCGGGTAGTGCGTGTGGCCATCAACGAGTTCCGGCAGGCCGGCGTTCGGCAGCACCGACAGCAGGCCTGGCCAGTTGGTCGCCAGCCAGCGCACGTGTTCCGCCATTTCCTGCGGGCCGGTGGCGCAGTTCAGCCCCATCAGCGGCACGTCGAGCGCGTGCACCACGGCGGCGGCGGCGGCGATGTCGGGACCAACCAGCAGCGTGCCGGTGGTTTCCACGGTGACTTGCACGAACACCGGGATGTCGCTGCCGGCCGCGGCGCGCGCGAGCTTCGCACCGTTCACCGCGGCCTTCATCTGCAACGGGTCCTGGCAGGTTTCCACCAGGATCGCGTCCACGCCGCCGGCGATCAGCCCGCGGCATTGTTCGGTCAGCGCTGCCTCCAGCGGGTCATAGGCGATGTTGCCCAGGCTCGGCAGCTTGGTGCCGGGGCCGACGCTGCCCAGCACCCATCGATGCCGCCCGTCGGAGAATTCGTCAGCCGCTTCGCGCGCCAGTTCGCCGGCGATGCGGTTGATCTCGAATGCGCGGTCGGCGAGCTGGAATTCGCCCAGTGTCACCGGCGAGCCGCCGAAGCTGTTGGTCTCCACCATGTCGGCGCCGGCGGCGAAGAAGCCGCGATGGATGTCGCGCACGATGTCGGGACGCGACAGGTTCAGCACCTCGGTGCAGTTCTCCTTGCCCCAGTAGTCCCGTTCGATATCCAGGGTCAGCGCCTGCACGTGGCTGCCCATGCCGCCATCGGCCAGCAGCACGGTGTCGCGCAGGGCATCGAGCAAATGCGGACGGGCCATTCGATTATACTGCCAATGCGTGAGAGAGGGGCGCCGGCGCGTCGGCGTGTTTTATGGCCGGCCAGATGCGGACTTCCAGCGGACCCGGCACCACCACTGGCGCGTCCCCCGCCAGGCCCGCCTCCGCCAGTAACTCCGCCATGGCCGTGTCAGAGAAGCCGGGCCAGCGATGCGCGAGTTTCGCCACGATGTCGTCCCGACCGTGTTGTGCCAGATCGATGACGATCAACCGCCCGTCGGGGCGCAGCACGCGCGCCGCCTCGGCCAGGACGCCGGCGGGGTCCTCCGCGTAGTGCAGCACCATTTGGAGCACGGCGATGTCGAACGACGCGTCGGCCAGCGGCAGGCGGTACATGTCGGCGAGCCGCACGGCGCAGTGCGTCAGCCCGGTGCGGGCGAGGCGGGCGCGGGCCAGTGCGAGCATGGCCTTCGAGGCGTCCACGCCCAGCCCCTGCGCCACGCGCGGTGCCAGCAGTTCCAGCACGCGGCCGGTACCGGTGCCGATGTCGAGCAAGCGGGCCTGCGCGTTCTCCGGGATCAGCGACAGCAAGGCGGCTTCGACCGCATGGGCCGGCAGGTCGAGAGCGCGCATTTCGTCCCAGTCGGCGCCCTGGCGGCGGAAGCGCTCGTTGGCGGCGCGGGCGCGCTCGGCCAGCACGCGGGCGGCCTGGCGGCGGTCGGCTTCCAGGATGGCGTCGTCCTCGGTCAGGTGGGCGGCAATCTCGCGCGCCAGGGCGCCGTCCGGGCCGGTGGGGAGCGCGAACCAGGCGTTGGCGCCTTCGCGTTCGCGCGCCAGCAGGCCGGATTCGCAGAGTAACTTCAGGTGGCGGGACAGGCGAGGCTGTGACTGGCCGAGGATTTCGGTGAGTTCGGTGACGCAGAAGGCGCCGCGCGCGGCGAGCGCGAGCAAGCGCAGTCGGGTGGGCTCCGCGGCGGCGCGGAGCGCGGTGAGCAGTGCGTCCATCGGAAGGAAATGACATAAAGATATGCTTATGTCTAGGATTGGTGGTGGGTTAAAGGCCAAGGGCTCTGCCCCTGGACCCCGCCAAGGGCGGAGCCCTTGGAACCCTTTACTGGAGAGGCTGGACGGGAGGGGAGACCGGGACCGATAGGGTTGCGGCTCGGCCGACGATTGTCGGACGAGCCACAACCAGACCCGGCGCCCGTCCCCCGCCCGTCCAACCTCTCCAACGAATGGATTGCAAAGGCTGCGCCTTTGCTGGGGGTTCAGGGGGCAAAGCCCCTTGGCGGGTCCAGGGCAGAGCCCTGGCCTTGCTTCGCCCCGCCAACCCTGGCCCCCGCCCGCGACATCTGCTTGAACCCGGCGATGCTTCGCTCGATTCTCTGGCTACTTCCGTTGCTCGCGCTCGTGGGCTGCGGCGATCTTCCCGAACCCTTCCTTGGCAACCCCGGCGCCACCGGCCGCATCCTGGCGCAACCGCCCACCCCCAGGCTCGTCGTACCACCGCCCGGCAACGCGCTATTGCCCGACGCCGGCAGCCAGGCCATGGCGGCCGACCTTGCCAAGGCGCTCCAGGCGCAGGAGGTCCCCGCCGTTTCTGGCGATCCGGGTCGCACCGACTGGCGCCTGGTCGCCACCGCCTCGCAGGTTGGCGCAACAGTGGTGCCGGAGTTCACCGTGCTCGACCCCCAAGGCAAGGACCGCGGCAAGACCGAGGGCCCCGCCGTCCCCACCGACGTCTGGGCCGCCGCCACCCCCGCAACCCTGCAGCAATCCGCCACCGACGCCGCCCCGAAAATCGCCGCATTGCTGACAGGCATCGAAACCGCACGCGAGATGGCCGACCCCAACAGCCTGTACAATCGCCGCGCCAAGGTCATGGTCGCCGACGTGACCGGCGCCCCCGGCGATGGCAACACATCGCTGACCAACCAGATGCGCACCCACCTCGGCTTGCTCGGCCCGGTTGTGCAGACCACAGCGGCCGGCGCCGACTACACGGTGCAAGGCCAGGTCAAGGCGGTGCCGATCCCTGGCAACCAGCAGCGCATCGAGATCCAGTGGATGATCAAGAACGCCGCCGGGCAGGACCTGGGCAAAGTGGTGCAACTGAACGAAATTCCGGCCGGCACGCTGGACCACTATTGGGGTGACGTCGCCGTGGTGGTGGCCACCGAGGCGTCCGGCGGCGTGAACGACGTGCTCAAGCGCCAGACGCAACCCGATACGGCCCAGCAACCGGGACCAGACAAGCAACCGGCCTCAGGCCAGCAGCCCGGCGCACAAAATGCGGCGGTTCGTGGACAGGCGGGGACACAGGCGGTAGAAGACCAGCGTTCCGGCGTGCAGCCGGTCCGATGACCAACCGCACCGGCCCCGCAGCATGAAAATTGTCGCCTGCAACGCCAACCGCCCGCTCGCCGAGGCGGTCGCCTGCACGTTGAACCTGCCGTTGACCAGGGCCTCGATCCGGCGCTTCGCCGACATGGAGGTGTTCGTCGAGATCCAGGAAAATGTCCGCGGCGAAGACGTGTTCGTGATGCAGCCCACGTCGTTCCCGGCCAACGACAACCTGATGGAGTTGCTGATCACGCTGGACGCGCTGCGCCGGTCGTCGGCACGGCGGGTGACGGCGGTGATTCCGTATTTCGGCTATGCGCGGCAGGACCGGAAGACCGCGTCGCGCTCGCCGATCAGCGCCAAGCTGGTGGCCAACCTGATCGTCCAGGCCGGCGCCAACCGCGTGCTGACCATGGACCTGCACGCGGCGCAGATACAGGGCTTCTTCGACATCCCGGTGGACAACCTGTACGCCGAGCCGCTCTACACTCGCGACATCCAGGAGCGCTACAAGGGCCGCGACATCATGATCGTGTCGCCGGACGTCGGTGGTGTGGTGCGCGCCCGCGCCATCGCCACGCGGCTGAATTGCGACCTCGCCATCATCGACAAGCGGCGCGAGCGGGCTGGCCACTCGGAAGTGATGAACGTGATCGGCGACGTGTCGGGCCGCGACTGCATCCTCGTGGACGACATGGTCGACTCCGGCGGCACCCATTGCAACGCCGCCGACGCCCTGATGAGGCACGGCGCGCGGTCGGCCAGCGCCTACGTGACGCATGGCGTGCTGTCGGGGGGCGCGGTGGCGCGCATCGCGTCCTCGCCGATCGAGATGATGACCATTACGGACTCGATCCTGGCGACCGAGGCGGTGCGCAACGCGCCGAACATCCGCGAGTTGACCATCGCGCCACTGCTGGCCGAGGCGATGCGGCGGATCAGCGA
>DATHNI010000143.1:0-30457 GCA_035486135.1 Acetobacteraceae bacterium | reverse complement strand
GACCGGGCACTTCCATCTGATCTTCGGCGGTGCCATCGTCATCATGTATTTCATCATCGCCTACGACACGTGGCCGCATTTGACGGGTCGCGCGCTGGACAGTCTCGGTCTGATGCGGACGCAGCTCTGGCTGTGGTTCATCGGCATGATCGTTCTGACCTTCCCGTGGCATTACGTCGGCATCCTCGGCATGCCGCGCCGCATGGCGTTCTACGACTACACCGATCCGGTCATAGCCCAGCAGGCGGCATCCGTCGTGATGTCGGTGATCGGCGGCGCCATTTTGGTTGTTTCCGCGGCGCTGTTCCTCGTCGTGCTGGCACGCGGCCAGGTATCGGCGCGCGTGGAGCCGGGCAACTACCGCTTCAGCATCGCCATGCACCCGCCGCGCACGCTGCCCGCCGCGCTGAATGGTTTCGGTCTGTGGCTCAGTCTGATGATCGGCCTCACCGTCATCAATTACGGCTTTCCGATCGCACATCTTCTCGCGACACCAGGCACCGAAGTGCCGGTTGTACGCGTAGGATCAATGCAGTGAACTGGAATTGGCTTCCGCTGCTGCGCGATCGTTGGGTCGTCACCAGCGTCGGCGTCACCGCCTGTATTGTGGTCGCCTCGATCGTCCTGGGTTTCGCGTGGCTGCCGTACGAACAACCCGGCGCGCGGTTCCGCGGCCTCTGGGACGCGATTTGCTCCGCGGCTGGCCTGATCAACGCTTCTCCAGCCGGTCAACCCGTCGTGCAGGCCAGCTATCCGGTCACGCAGGTCGAAATCATCCCCGGCATGCTGCGTGACGCCAGCGCGGAGTCGATTGGTCGTGGTGCGACGCTGGCATTGCGTTGCACCATGTGCCACGGCGCACGTGGCATGAGCCAGGCGAATACGCCCAACCTCGCCGGGCAATATCCGGGCGCGATCTACAAGGAGCTGGCGGACTTCAAGAGTGGCGCGCGCACCAGCGCGATCATGATGCCTCTCGTGGCCGACCTGAGCGAGCGCGATATGCGTGATCTCGCCGCGTACTATGCCTATCTGCCACGTGTCCACGACGAACGTGCCTCTGACGGGGGGGAGCCACGGATCGTCTCGGACGGTGCACCGATGCGCAACATCGCACCATGCGGTGCGTGCCATGGCGAATTGGGCAGCAAGATCGGCGCTCCGTGGCTTGAAGGCCAGCCGGTCACCTACCTGCAGGCGGAGCTCGATGCCTTCGCCAATGGAACGAGGCGAAACGATATCGACCAGCAGATGCGCAACGTAGCACGCGGCATGACGCCGGCCGAGATCACTGCCGCGAGCCGCTATTATGCCGGCAGCCCATAGCGTGCGGCATAAGACTCCGCGGAACGAGCCAAGCGGCGCCTTGCTAGGCAGTTACCGCCCAACTACGGCATCGGCGCCGCGGGATCTGGCCCCTCGCTCGACCGGCTGGTGCCGCGTCACGCCGGACTCCGACACGCATCCGAGTCTCGAAAAGCCAAAGTCTGTGCGTGGTTCCGGTGCTGCGCCGGCAGGATTGCCCACTCGATCTCCTGAAGATCCGCTATCGTGCAGACCCAGGCGTACCGGCGTTCCACGTTAGCCGGGCGCTCTTCGTGTTTGACGGCGTGTGCGTCATTTGCTCGGGCGGCGCGGCCTTCGTGATGCTGCACGACCGGAACGCGCGGGTGAATCTCACGCCGGCGAGCTCGGCGCTCGGTCAGGCGCGCTATCGGCACTTCGCCGTCAACTGGAACGAAACCTACCCGTTGGTCGAGGGCGGTCGCGCCTACACGGCAAGCGCTGGGTATCTGCGACTGTGCACCGTGCCGGAGGGCGCATGGCGTTACTTGCGGGCAGGCGCCATCGTGCCCGACTGGTAGCGCTATGCGGCCTATGCACTGGTGGCGCGCAATCGCTACCACTGGTTCGGCACGGTCGAGCATTGCACGCTCCTCATGCTGGCGCAGCCGGCGCAGCGGGCGCGATTGCTTTGACGCGGGACATCATGCAACTCGATGCTGGCGCGGCCCCGCTTGTTCGCGGACGGGCTTCGAACGACTGACCGATACTGCCATTCTGGAGCCCCCAATGCGACGCCCCATCCTGTTCGTCCTGGCCACGGTGCTGTGCGGCTGCGTCAATCAGCTCGCGCAGCGTCAGGCGTTGCTCGACCGGTTCGTCGGCCATCCGGACTCAGAACTGGTGCAGCAGCTTGGTGTGCCGGCACGCACCTATGAGACGGATGGGGTGAAGTACCTGGCCTACATCGAGAGCAGAGTGCAGATCGTTCCGGGATTGCCGATTAATGCGCCAGGACCGTGGTGGGCCTATGGCGGATACGGCGGCGGCTGGCCGCCACAGGTGGTCAACCTGAAATGCGAGACGACGTTCGCCGTCGCCGGAGGGGTGGTGAAATCCTATACGCTGCGTGGCAACGCCTGCGGGTGAGCGGTGTCATCGTAGAAACAGTGTTAGAAAGCCGCGGGAGATCGGGACGGCGTGCTGCAGGAAAGTGGTTTTGGGTGACCCGATCACCCTCACCCTCGCCGCTGCGCGTCTCGGCCTCTCCCACTTCGCGGGAGAGGTTTTCTCACGTCTCCTCGCCGAACGCCTTGCGTTTCAATTCGTTCAGCCGGTCTTCGCCGCCTGGCGTCTTCGGGTCGATCTCCATGACCTTCTGCCAGGCGGTATACGCGTTCTTCCAGTCCTCGCGCGATTCGGCGATGTGCGACAGCGTCTCGAACGCGGCGAAGTCGCGCGGTTCGTGTTGCACCGTCGCCTGCAGGTCGGCGATCGCACCCTGCGTGTCGCCGGCCTGGAACCGGGCGACCGCGCGCTGTCGGTACGCCTCGGCCAGCGTCGGATCGAGCGTGATCGCGTCCCCGAAATCCTCGATCGCGTCGTCCATCGCGCCGGCATGCATCTCCCGCAGGCCGCGGCTCATCAGCAGCGTCACCGCCGGCGTGCCGGACGATGCCCAGAGCTGGCGGATCTGTGTCTCGAGCGGCGCGGCGGCTTCCTCGCTCGGCGCGTTCTTCAACGCATCCAGCAGCTTGTTCGCCGCGGCGCGTTTGTCGGCCGGGCCTTGCGCGAGGGCGACGCCGGGCAATGCGCACAGCATCAATGCGAATACGAGACACCGCATGCCACAACCTAGAGCATTTTCACCCTGACCGGAAATCGTCAGTCTCCGGACCGTCCCATGCGCCAGCATCAAGCGGCCAGCGGCGGCGACAATGTCGCGAGCGCGGCGGGCCGCGGCCCGCCGGCCATCCAGTCCAGCAGTTCGATCGTGTGCACCACCGGCAGGCCCGCCCCGGCAAGCTGCGTCATGCAGCCGATATTACCGGTGGCGACGAGGTCGGGCTGCGTCGCCCGCAGATTGTCCAGCTTGCGCGCGCGCAGTCGCTGGGCGATCGCCGGCTGCAGCAGGTTGTAGGTGCCGGCGGAGCCGCAACAGAGATGCGCTTCCGCCGGCTCCACCACTGTGAAACCCGCGCGGGTCAGCAGGTCCTTCGGTTCGGCCGTGATGCTCTGGCCGTGTTGCAGGCTGCACGCCGCCTGGTAGGCGACCGTGAGGCCCGGCTTCTCCCGCGCCGGCGCATAGCCGATCCGGGTCAGGAACTGGCTGATGTCGAGCGCGAGGCCCGAGACCCTGGCCGCACGGGAGCGCCACGGCTCATCCTCGGTGCGCAGCAGGAAACCGTAATCCTTCACCATCGTGCCGCAGCCCGATGCATTGATGACGATCGCGTCCAGGCCGTCGCCCTCGATCTCCGCGCTCCAGGCCGCGACGTTGTCGCGCACGCGCTGCAGCGCCGGCACGTGCTGTCCCATGTGGTGGTTCAGCGCGCCGCAACAGCCGCTGTCCGGGTGCACCACAACTTCGACGCCCAGCCGGTTCAGCAGGCGGATCGTCGCGGCGTTGATCTCCGGCGCCAGCACCTGCTGCGCGCAGCCGGCGAGCAATGCCACGCGCGCGCGCCGCGCCCCCTGCGCCGGATGCACGCGGGGGCGCTCCAGCGCGGTCGGCGCCGGCAGGTGCGGCGGCGCCAGCGACAGCATCGCGCGTAGCCGTTGCGACAGCATGCCGCGGCCCGGCACCAACCCGCTCAGCGGACGCGCCAGCCGGGCGCCCAGCAACGCGGCGCGCAGCAAACCGGGGCGTGGCAATAGCGTGCCCAGCACAGAGCGCAGCACACGGTCGTGCCAGGGGCGCCGATAGGTTTGCTCGATGTGGTTCCGCGCGTGATCGACCAGGTGCATGTAGTGCACGCCGGACGGACAGGTCGTCATGCAGGACAGGCAGGACAGGCACCGGTCGATGTGCAGCACCACCTCTTCCGTGGCGGGCCGGCCCGCTTCCAGCATGTCCTTGATGAGGTAGATGCGGCCGCGCGGGCTATCGAGCTCGTCGCCGAGCAAGACGAAGGTGGGGCATGTGGCGGTGCAGAACCCGCAATGCACGCAACTGCGCAGCACCTGGTTCGACACGGCGGTATCCGGGTCGCGCAATTGCTCCGCGGTGAAATTGGTCTGCATCGCCTCAGTATTCCTCACGCGGCGGCATGGTCCGGAACAGACGCCAGGCGATGGCCATGCATAGCAGCGCGAGGGCGAACAGCAGCCACGAGGCATGCCGGTCGCCCGGGTCGAAATAGTCGAACAAAGGATAGCCAATAGCGCCGATGATTGCGCATACCATCAAGGCGAAGCGGATATTCACCACGCGCCGTTTCGGGTCGATATGGAAATATTGCAACAGCGTCAGCACGAAGGCAGCGAGGAACAACAGGATGATGATGAACATCGGCACCATGGTCACAGTCCCGCGTAGAGGCGGCCGGGATTGAGGATCCCGCGTGGATCGAG
The DNA here is from genome assembly GCA_035486135.1 of Acetobacteraceae bacterium. GTDB lineage: Bacteria > Pseudomonadota > Alphaproteobacteria > Acetobacterales > Acetobacteraceae > JASHVB01. The sequence goes on along the minus strand of DATHNI010000143.1, from coordinate 25,600 downwards.
CGCCGCCTTGACCCGGCGCGTGATTGCCGCGAGCGCCGGCGGTTCCGGCGGCACCACCTGCACCGCGGCGCGCAGCGGCTCCGGTGCTCGCAGCAGGGTCCAGGTGCCCCCCGCCGTCCGGGCGGCAGCTTCGACCGCGGCGTGGGTCATGGCGTCGGCCGGACCGGCCAGCCAAACCAGGCCGCCGCCCCAGTCGAGGAAGCCTCCGACCCCCGCATCGGCGAGGGCTCGCAATACGCCGGGTCCGGCCGAGGGACGCACCGAGACGCGCCAGACCGCGTCGTTCGCCGCGGCTTGCAAAGGGCGGGCGTCGCGCACCGCGCGCCATACCGCGCGTGAGGCGTCGTCGTGCAGGATTTCGGCAGCGGGGAAGCCCAACGTGTCGCGCATCTTCGCGGTGCGGTAGGCGACGGATGGCGCGAATTCCTCGATCCGCAGCAGCGCCACCGCGCCGCCGAAGCCGGCGAGTTCCGGGACCAGGGCGGCCGATGCCGCCGGCAGCCAGGCAGCAGCCGATACGCCGAACGGCGAGCCCAGCCCGGCCGACAGCGCCGCCACGCCGGCGACGGCGTCGAGCCCGGGCAGCACCAGCGTGCCGGTCGCTTCCGGCGCGGGCAGGACCTTCAAGGTGACCTCGGTGATCACGCCGAGCGTGCCGTGGCTGCCGCCGAGCAATTTGCACAGGTCGAGGCCGGTGACGTTCTTCAAGACCCGGCCGCCGGAATGCACGACCTCACCCCAGCCGGTGACGAAGCGCAGGCCCAGCACGTGGTCGCGCATCGCCCCCCAGGCGACGCGGCGGGGGCCGGACAGGTTGGTGGCGACGATGCCACCGATGGTCTGTGGACGATCCGGCGCCCGCAGCAGGGCGCCGAGGTCGGGCGGCTCGGCAATGAGGTGTTGGCCGCATTCGGCAAGCGCCGCTTCGATCTCCGGCAGTGGCGTGCCGGCGCGGGCGGAGATGATAAGCTCCTTGGGCGCGTACAGCGTGATGCCGGTGTGGTGGCGCGTCGAAAGGCTGCGCGCCGCTTGCACCGGGCGGAGCATGCCCATCTTGGTGCCGTTGCCGCAGACGAGCAGCGGTTCGCTGGCGCTGGCGGCAGCGGAAACGGCGGCTGAAATAGAGGATTCGCCGGCCTGCGCGGCGATGGATTGGGGGAAGGAGGGCGACACGGCGGAGTCCGCCCGCCCTACGTCATTGCGAGGCGCGCAGCGACGAAGCAATCTCCTGCCTGACGAGCGTTCCTCGGCTCATCAGGCGGGAGATTGCTTCGTCGCTGCGCGCTTCGCAATGACAGGGGCCGGCGATCCCGATACGATGACATCGGGCAGCGATCAGGCGCTCGCAAGTGGGAAGACCTTGTGCGGATTGAGCAGCCATCCCGGATCGAACGCCGTCTTGATCCGCCGCTGCTGCTCCAGTTCATGCGCGGCGAACTGCACTGGCATCAGGTCGCGTTTTTCCACGCCTACGCCATGTTCGCCGGTCAGGCAGCCGCCCACCTCGACGCATAGTGTCAGGATGTCGGCACCGAATTCCTCCGCCTTGTGGAAGCTCTCGGGATCGTTGGCGTCGAACATGATCAGCGGGTGCAGGTTGCCGTCACCAGCATGGAAGATGTTGGCGACCTTCAGCCCATACGCATCGGACATCTCGCCGATGCGGCGCAGCACGTCGGGCAGGCGAGACGTGGGGATCACGCCGTCCATGCACAGATAGTCCGGGCTGATCCGCCCGATCGCGCCGAACGCGCCCTTGCGGCCCTTCCAGATCGCCAATGACTCCGCGGCGGACTGCGACACTTTCAGGCTGATTGGATCATGCCGGTTGCAGATCTCGCTCAGCCGCCCCAGCAGATCGTCCTGCTCTTCCGCGCAGCCTTCCACCTCGATGATCAGCATTGCTTCCGCATCCAGCGGATAGCCGGCATGCGCGAAATCCTCGCAGGCATGGATCGCCGGCCGGTCCATGAACTCCAGCGCCACCGGGATGATGCCGGACGAGATGATCGCATCGACGCAGGCCCCCGCCACCTCGTTCGACCGGAACGCCGCCAGCATCGCGCGCGCGCCTTCCGGGCCACGCAGGATGCGCACGGTGACTTCGGTGATCAGCGCAAGCTGGCCCTCGCTGCCGGTCAGCAATCCCAGCCAATCGTAACCCGCCGCATCGAGGTGCTCGCCACCGATGGTGAGGACCTCGCCGTCAACCGTTACGATCTTCAAACCGAGCAGATTGTTGGCGGTGACACCGTATTTGAGGCAGTGGGCACCGCCGGAATTCATGTTGACGTTGCCGCCGATCATGCAGGCGAGTTGCGACGACGGATCGGGTGCGTAGAAAAACCCGCGCCCGGCGACCGCATTGGTAATGCCGATATTGGTAACGCCCGCCTGCACCGTGGCGCAGCGGTCGGAGTAGTCGATGTCGAGGATACGGTTCATCCGCATCAGCCCGACCACCACTGCATCCGCCAGCGGCAGAGCGCCGCCGGACAGCGACGTGCCGGCGCCCCGCGGCACCACCCGCACGCCGTTCGCATGGCAGAAGCGCATCACCGCGGCGACCTGTTCCGTGGTCTCCGGCAGCACCACCGCGAGCGGCACCTGGCGGTAGGCGGACAAGCCGTCGGTCTCGTATGGCTTCAGTAGGTTTGGCTCCGCGATCACGGCCTCGTCGCCGAGGAGCGGGCGAAGGCCGGCGATGATGGCGTCGCGACGGTCGAGCACGTCCTGCTTGGGTTCGGGCAGTCGGATCATGGTGGGCCTCCGCGCGGAACATGGCGTTTGGCCGGGGCGGGAGCAAGCGGGTCGGCGGGAAGACCGAACGTTCCGCGTCATGGTGCGCGAAGGATACTCCCCTCCCCCCAACCCCCTCCCTCAAGGGGAGGGGGAGTCTGCTTGGTGCTCAAGCCGCGGCTCGTTGCCGCTCCAGAAACCGCAGGATCGCCCCGCGCGCCGCTTCCGTCTCGGAGCCCTGGGGAAACGCGACGTGCACCGCGTCGTCCCGGCAGGATCGAACGGTGAACGGCACGCGGGCACCAATACTGTCCAGTTCCAGCGTGCCGCCGGAGCCCTCGGCCAGGGGTGGGCCGCCGACGATGCACGCGCCGCCCTCGGACATGTCGCTGACATGCGCGGCGGATGTGCCCTGGCCTGGCACCGTGACCCGGCACGGCACGTCGACCGCTTTGCGTGCCGCCCCGCGCCGGTCCGCTTCGGTGGTGGAGGAGTACACGACCCGGCTGACCGAGCGCTTCAGGTCGCTCACCATGGCGTTCAGGTCAGCGATGTCATCGCGCACCCGAACGCCACGTTTGCCCGTTTGTTCCGCTTCGACCGACACCTCCTTGATGCGCTGCGTCATCTCGTTCGCGGCCCCGGCGGTTTCCGCGATGGTGCGGGCGATTCCCGCGGTGGCCGCCCCCTGCTCTTCCACCGCCGCGGCGATCGAACCGGCAATGTCGTTGATCTCGCCAATGGTTTGCTCGATGCGTCCGACGGCCGCGACCGACGCGTCGGTCGCTACGCGCACGTCGCCGATATGACGCGTGATCTCTTCGGTGGAACGCGCGGTCTGCGTGGCGAGCAACTTGACCTCGCTCGCGACCACCGCGAAGCCCTTGCCGACATCGCCAGCGCGCGCCGCCTCGATCGTGGCATTCAGCGCCAGCAGGTTGGTCCTGGCGGCGATCTCACTGATCATGTTGGCGACCGCACCGATGCGGTCCACCTGGGCGTTCAACACCTCCATCTTGCCCCGCGCCTCACCGCCCGCGGCAACCGCGCGGCCAACCACGGAATTCGACTGGTTCACCTGGCTGCCGATTTCGCGGATCGAGGCGGCGAGTTGCTCTGCCGCACTCGCCACGGTCTCCGCGTTGGCCAAGGCCTGCGCCGCCGCCGCGGCCGCGCCATCGGCCGATGCCCCGGTACGGCTGGCGGAAACGCTCATTTCGTCGGCCGCGGCTGCGATGCTGGCGGTGCGGCTGCCGACCGACTGCAATGCCGCGGCAGTGTCCGCCTCGATCTTCTCCGCCATGCCGACCAATGCGGCGTGCTTTTCCCGCACCGCCTGCGCTTCCTGTTGCTTTTGCCCGGCTTCCAGGCGGCTCCGCTCCATGGCGTTGTGCTTGAACACCGCCACGGCGTTCGCCATGGCACCGATCTCATCGTGGCGTTCCGCATCCGGCACGCTGACCGACATGTCGCCGTCCGCGAGCCGCCGCATCGTCGCGGTGATCGCCTGGATGGGGCGTGTCACGCGGCGGCGCACCAGCAGGATTCCGGCGCCACCGACGACCAGCGCCGCCAGCAGGAAGGCGCCCTGCAACGCCAGCGCCATGCGCGCCGACTGCACGTTTCGCGTGGCGTAGCGCTGTGCCACCGCGGTTGCGGCGTTCGGCACCGCGATCAGGCTGTCGAGCGCCTTGTTGGACGTCGAAAGCCATTCGCTGAGGATGACCGGTGCATCCTTGGATGACGTGCCGGCGGCGTACACCGCGGCGCGCAGCTTTTCGAAACTGCCGAAGTAGTTGTCGGTCGCGCCTTTGATGGCGTCCAGCACCTCGGGCGCCGCGCCGGGGCGGGCGGTCCATTGCCGCACCTGTGTCCAGCCGGCGGCAACGCGGCCGTGGTATTCGGAGATCTGGACGACGAGTTGCGGTGACAGGCCATGCGCCGTGATCCCGGCGCTGTAGAAATTGCGCTCCAGCCCGGCGATGTCGCGCACCATCCAACCGACCTGCTTGATTGCCATCAACTCGGCAATCGTTCCGTCCACCAGGCGCATCCGTTCGGTGAGCGAGTCTGAGACGCGGGTCAACCGATCGAGCACATCGCTGATCGCGTCGTTCCAATCCTTGCCCAGTGCAGCCGGCCGCTGCCCGCGCGGCATCCGCAGCGCCTGATCGGCCTGCTGCCGCAGTTCCGTCAGCCGATCGAGGCTGGTGCGCAGGTTCGCCGCGGTCTCGCCGCTATTCGCGCAGGCGGAGGCCGCACAGGCATCGAGCACGGCCGCGACGGCGGGGCCAGCCGCCGCGCGCAACTGGGCGACTGCATCCAGCAGGGATTGGTCCGCGGGATCCGGCGCGGCAAGCGCGGCCGCGACCGATCCCCGCTCCGGCCGCAGGTTCTGCAGTGCCACGAACACAAGTTGCCCGGCTGTAGCCGCCGCTTCCACATGCCGTGCCGCGATTTCCTGGCGCGCCGCGCCGTAGATGGGCACGGCGAGGGCTGCTGCCAGGATGAGCAGCAGAGAGCCGAACAGGGCGTTGAGCAGTACGGCAATTGTTATGGACACGCGTCCTGTGGCCATCGGTCGGGCACCTTCGGAACCGGCCGGCCACTATCGCGGAACAGGATGAACGATTGGTGAATCGCGTGGTCAGGCCAGCCGTGGCCGCGCTTCCTCGCACAGCAGCCGCAAGGACTGCATCATCTGGCCGGACGGTACGGTCCCGCCGAAGTTGAGCTCGGCGAGGATGCCGTCGATCCCCAGTTCTTCCTGGAGTTGCCGCAGCCGATCGGCGACGTATCCCGGGCTGCCGACCACGACCTTGTCGCGCAGCACGTCCGCATAGGTGATCGTGCGCACTTCCTCGAGTTCCGCGCGCCGCCGCTTGTTCGGCGAACCTTCAAGCTGGGTGATCAGCTTGCGATAGCCGAGCATGGTGCTGGGTTCGGCTTGCTCGCGCGCCAGGGCGTCGGTTTCCGCGACATGCAGCGTAAGGCGCAGATGCACGTCGCCTTTGCCGGGATGGCCGGCGGCCTTGTACGCCTCGCGATAGGCTTTCAGGTCGGGCGCCAGGCCGGCGAGCGAACCGCTGCGCACCGCGACGAACAACGGATAGCCGAGCTTGCCCAGCACCGGGAAGGTGTCCTCGCTGGCGCCGGCGATGCGGATCGGCGGATGCGGCTGCTGGTACGGCCGCGGCACCGCGCGCGCCTCGTCGAATTTGAGGAACTTGCCTTCGTAGGAGAAGCTTGGCTGCGTCCAGGCCAGCTTGAGAACTTCGAGTGTCTCGTAGAAGCGCTCGCGGCTTTCGGAATAGGGCACGCCGTAGGCGGCATAGGCGCGCGGGTTGCCACTGCGCCCGACGCCCATCATCAGGCGGCCGCGGCTGATCTGGTCGACCGTCGCGGATTCCTCGGCCAGGCGCAGCGGATGACACAGCGGCAACACCTGCACCGCGGTGCCGATCTTGATGCGGCTGGTGCGCGCGGCGATGGCGCTGGCGACGGTCATCGGCGCGGACAGCACCGAGCGGTTGGCCTGCTGGTGGATCTCGGCAAGCCAGATCGCATCGAGCCCGTAGCGCTCGGCGTCCTCGACCTGTGCCAGGCCCTGGGCGAAGGCGTCGGTGTCCGACTGCTGCGGCACTTGCCGGTGAAACTCCACATACCAGCCGAATTCCATGAAAGTTTCCCGTGTTGCCCGTTCAGACTGTCGTCCGTCACCGTGTCGTCAGAGACCCTGTCATTGCGAGGCGCGGAGCGGTCCCCGGGCTTGACCCGGGGAAGCAATCCCCCGCCTGATGAACCACCGGCGGCTTGTCACGCAGGGGATTACTTCGTCGCTCTGCTCCTCGTAATGACACGGTGGCGCAGGCTAGGGGCGCATCCCGCTATCGAGCAAATGCCGAATTTTTATCCGCGCCATATCGCTGCGGCATGGGACGGGGTATAGTCCTGCTGGCATGGAACTGCGCAGCCTCAGCTATTTCGTTCGCATCGCGGAACTCGGCAGCATCACGCGCGCCGCCGCGCATTTGCGCGTCGCGCAGCCGGCGCTGACGCGGCAGGTGCAGCGGCTGGAGGAGGAACTTGGCGCGGCGCTGTTCACCCGAGTCAATCGCGGTGTCCGCCTGACCGAGGCCGGCCAGCGCTTGCTCGATAGCGCCACCCGCATCCTGCGCGATGTCGAGCGCACCAGCGACGAAATCCGCGCCCACGACGCGTTTCCCAGCGGCAAGATCATCCTGGGGGTGACGCCGACCCTATGCCCCGTGCTGGCGCCGGAGCTGTTTGCGCGCATGCGGCAGCAGTTTCCCAAGATCGAGCTGAAGGTGGTGCATGCCGGCATGGTGCGGTTGGAGGAGATGCTGATCGACGGCCGCATCGACCTGGCGCTGCTGTCCGAGTTGTCGCGCAGCCGCCTGATCGTTTCGACGCGGCTGGCGCAGGAGGAGATGGTGCTGGTCACGCAGCCCGGCGCACGCGCGTCCGGCGTTGTCAGTGCCACCGAACTGCGTCGCACGAATTTGATCCTCGGTGACGGGCTGCGCGCAGCGATGGACGCGCTGCTGGCCGGGCTGGGCATCGAGTTGAAGGTCGAGACGGAGCTGAATGACCACGAGACGATCCGGCTGATGGTGCAGCAGGGCGTCGGTGCGTCGATCCTGCCGCACGCGGCGGTCGCGGGGGCGTGTGCGCGCGGCCTGGCCGAGGCGCATCGCCTGACGGCGACTGGCATTTTCCGCACGCTGGCGCTTGGGGTCGCCGCCAACCGCACCAGTTCGGTCGCCCGCGAGGCGGTGGCGCAGACGGTGACAAAGCTGGTCGGTGACTACGCGGCAGAGGGAAGGCTGACAAAACCTCTCCCGCGGGAGCGGGAGAGGTCGAGACGCGAAGCGGCGAGGGTGAGGGAGATCGGGTCGCACGGTGCAGGTAGAGCGTAAGGTAGTAGCAGGTGGCGCGTGCCGACCCGATCACCCTCACCCTCGGTGCTTCGCACCATCGACCTCTCCCGCGTAGCGGGAGAGGTTTCCTGTCCCCCCATACCCATCCGCTATACCGCCGATAAAAAACCGGCATTTGGAACATTGCGGCCGCACGGGTATTTTCGCTCGCAAGGGTGGCGACAGGAGAGCGACAGCATGCGGTTCGGTCTGTTCGGTAGCGCGGCAGCCCGCCGCGGCGGCGGCGAGTTCGACAGCGCGGAAGGCTATCGCGACTTCATAGAATACAACGTGGAAGCCGAGGCGCTCGGCTTCCACGGCACCTTCGTCGTCGAGCACCACTTCACCGGCTTCGGCCAGGTGTCGGCCACGCTCAACTTGCTCACCTGGCTCGGCGCCCGCACGCGGACGCTGCGGCTGGGTACCGCGGTGATCGTGCTGCCCTGGCACAACCCGGTACTGCTGGCGGAGCAAGCGGCGACACTGGACCTGCTGTCCGGCGGACGCCTGGATTTCGGCATCGGCAAAGGCTACCGCTACAACGAATTCGCCGGCTTCACCGTGCCGATGGAAGAAGCCGACGCGCGGTTCGAGGAAGCGATCGGCGTGATCCTCAAATCCTGGACCTCGGAGGAACGCTTCTCGCACCACGGCAAATACTGGCAATTCGACGACATCGTGGTCGAACCGCCGACCGCGCAGAAACCCCACCCCGCGGTCTGGATGGGCGCCGGCAGCGAACGCTCAATCCGCAATGTTGCCGAGCGCGGCTTCAATCTTCTGCTTGGCCAGTACGCGTCGCCGGACGACGTCGCGCACAGCATTGCGATATTCAGGTCCGCCGTCGAAGCCAGCGGCCGGGCGTTCGACCCGATGCAGGTGGGTATCACCCGCGCGTTTTTCGTCGCCGACAATGATGAGGAACGCGACGCAGCGCTCGATCGCCGGCTGCAGAACCGTATGCGGCAGTTGAAGCTTGCCACGCGGCCGGACGGCACCGTGCATGGCGGACCGGATCGCGCGACCGGCGACCCGCAGGCGGTGAACGTGAACAGCGCGATCTACGGCAACCCCGACGAGATCGCACGCAAACTCGACGCGCTGCGGCAGGTCGGCGCCGGCTACATCCTGATCAACGGCGGCGGCTCCGGTGGTGGCGAGCGCGGCCGGCGCAGCATGCGTCGCTTCGCCCGCGAGGTCATGCCGTTGCTTTCGGACCAGGTGCCCGCCCGCGCCGCGGAATGATGCAACGGCGGCCGTTGGAAGAAATTATAAGATCAGGAGGAGCGCTCCGATGCTGATCGTCGATTCCCAGATCCACATCTGGGAGAATGCCAAGATGAGTGGGCATCATCGACAGATTCCCACCTACTCCAAGGATGACGCGCTGAAGGAGATGGCGGAGGCCGGCGTGGATGCCGCGCTGATCCATCCGCCAAGCTCGCTGCCGCAGACCGTGCCTACGGCGATCGAAGCCGCACGGCTGCATCCCGACAAGTTCGCCATTCTCGGCCACTTCCCGGTCGAAAAGCCGGAAAGCCGAGCGCTGATCGACACCTGGAAGCAGCAGCCCGGCATGCTCGGCCTGCGCTTCACGTTCAACCAGCCGCATCAGCAAGGCTGGTGGACCGATGGCACTCTGGACTGGCTCTGGCCCGCTGCGGAACGCGCCGGCATCCCGATCGGCTTGCTGGCCGGCGGCCATTTCGATGTCGTCGCGCGCGTGGCGGAACGCCATCCCGGCCTGCGATTGCTGATCGACCACATGGGCCGCAGCGGCCGCACCACGGACGACGCGGCCTTCGCCGACCTCGACGAACTGCTGGCGGTCGCGAAATTTCCCAATGTGGCCGTGAAGCTTTCGGGGGCGCCGAGCTATTCCAGCGAAGCCTACCCGTGGCGCAACCTGCATCCCCGCATCCGCCGCATATTCGATGCGTTCGGTCCGCACCGCAGCTTCTGGGGCACCGATATCACCCGCATGCCATGCTCTTATCGCCAATGCGTGACGATGTTCACCGAGGAATTGCCGTGGCTGACAGGGCGCGATCTGGAGCAAGTGATGGGGCGTGCGCTCTGCACATGGGTGGGTTGGTCGCCACGTCATGGCCGGGCTTGACCCGGCCATCTGTCGCGGCACCGATGGCTCCTGACGTTCCGCCAGTGGCGCGATAGATCGCCGGGCGATCCCCGGGTCATGCGCCCGAGGACGTCGGCCCGGCCATGACAACTGGCGCTCGGCCGCACGGTCAGCACCGCATCCCCAGATCGGCAGCGGCTTGGCGTTCGTATGCCCGGCGCGTTTCGTCATAGGCCTGGCCGACGATCCCGCCACGCACCGATCCCGCCGCCACGGTCCGGTAGAACGGCTTGCAACGCTCCGGCAGACGCGGTGAATCCGGCGGCGCCAGCCACAGCCGGAACAGCGTGCGCCGCAGCGCCGGATCCTCATGATCCTCGAATTCGGTTCGCGAGTGCAGCGTCACGTGGTTGTTCAGGATCTGGATATCGCCGGGCCGCAGATACATCGCATAGGTCAGCGACGGACGGCGCACCACCTCGTCCAACCGATCGGTCGCCTGCTGTTGCGCTGCCGTCAGCGGCGGCACGCCCTCGAGCCGTTGTGCCATCGTCACTCGGTTGCGGTTCCATTTGCTGAACAACAGCCCGTCCGCGACATCGAACACCGGGTTCGGATAATACGGCCCTTCATCCGGCGCTTGCTCCTGCTGCCGGCTGAACCAGAAATCCTGATGCAGCACCGCCGCCAGTTCCGGGCATTCCGCTACCATCACGTTATGGGCCGTGACCGAACTGGTCACCATGCTCATGCCGCCGGACCGCGCCACGTTGTAGCAGCTCAGCAGCACGATATCCGCGCCATCGGTATGAAAATCCAATTCGGCGCTGGATGAATAGCCGCGGCCCCCACCGGAGCGGTACACCGTTCCCGCGTCGCGCACCGCCGACAGGTATTGCGTCGCCTTGCCCTGCGGCCGTGCCACGCCGGCGTGCAAGCCGATCGCCCAGGTGAGCAATTCGAATTCTTCCGCTGTCATATCCGCCCGAGGCAGCCCTCGCAGCACGGCAAAGCCCCGGCCAGTCTTGATCTCTTTCAGCGCACGCTTGATCACGGGCCAGGCGGAGCCAAGATCGAACCCGGCGCGGCGGTAATCGAACAACGTCTTCGCCGGATCGCGTGCGCGCTTCACCGCCGCGGCCAGGTCGCGCCGCGCCCGGTCATCGAGTTCGTAAATCCAGCCGGTGTCGGCGTTCAGGTCCTCGACGGTCCAGGCCGCGCGCGTCTTGGCGTTGATCGGCTGCATGATCTCCCCCTCGTTCGGATTAGGCTCCGATACGTCGTCCATTGTCCACGAAACCCGACAAAATGCGAGGGTCGCGGTCACCGCCGATGTCCGGCCTCACGTCTGGACTTGACCAGGCACGCGCTGTACCTCCGTGCAGAGCGCAACAGGCGGACATGAAATCACCAATGTACGACATCATCGTAGTGGGCGGCGGCTCCGCGGGTGCGCCCGCCGCCGCGCAGCTTTCCGCCGATCGTACGCGGCGCGTGTTGTTGTTGGAGGCCGGCCGCGACTGGCGTGCGGCGGATGCTCCGGCTGCGCTGCGCAGCGCCAATATCATACCGTTCATGAACGACCCGGCGCATCAGGCCGAGTGGCAATGGCCGCATTTGCTGACCCGCCGCACCCGCACCCAGCCGCCACGGTTCTACTGGCGAGGCAAGGCGCTCGGCGGTTCCTCTGCGGTCAACGCGCAGATCGCGATACGCGGTGTCGCCGACGCCTTCGATGCATGGGCGGAAGCCGGCTGCGAGGGCTGGTCCGCCGCCGAGGTGCTGCCGGTGGTCGATGCGTTTGAAGACGATCCGGTGGCGGGCCGTCGGGGCGGTCCCGTTCCGGTGTTCCGTGCGCCGGAGATGATGTGGGGCCCGGTCGATCGCGCGCTACGCGATGCCGCAATCGCGGTGGGCTATCCCTGGAACCCCGATCTGAATGCTCCGGCCGGCGAAGGCGTATCGTGCTATCCGATCAACAGCCGGGATGGCAGGCGCGTTTCCACCAACGAGGCGTTCCTTGAACCCGCGCGCGGCCGGCCGAATCTCGAAATCATCGGCGGTGCGCTGGTCGATCGCGTACTGATCGAGAACGGCCGCGCAACCGGCGTGCGCGTGCACCTCGCGGATCGCGGCTGGGCGGAGATCCAGGCGCGCGAGGTTTTGCTTTGCGCTGGCGCCATCCATTCGCCGGCGATCCTGCTGCGCTCCGGCCTTGGCCCTGCCGACGAGCTGCGCGCGTTGGGGATTCCGGTTGTGCGCGACATGGCGGAGGTTGGCCGCAACTTCATGGACCACCCAACGCTGCGAGCGACGATCATGCTGCGGCCGGAACATGTCTCCCGCGATCCGCACCAGCGCCACACCAATTGCTGCGTGACCTATAGTTCGGGTCTCGGCGGAGGCGGACGGCGCGACATGATCATCATCGGCTTCAACCATCGTGGCCTCGGCGAGCAAGGCCTGCCATCTCCCGCGGGCGCAGTCGGTGCCGCGGTGTTCAACTCGTTTTCCCGAGGATCGGTGCGGCTCGCATCGCCCGACCCCGCCATCGACCCGGTGGTTGACGAGAACATGCTGGACGATCAGCACGACGTCGTGCGCATGCGAGACGCGGTGCGACGTTTGGCGGTGCTGACCGCACATCCCGCGCTCGCGAGCATCGCGGAAGCGATCACCGTGCAGGACACCGGTCTTGGGTTCGACGCCGTTATGGCGATGCCGGTGGGCGAACTTGACGCCCTGCTGCTGGATCAGGCGGCGGATGCCCAGCACGCCGCGGGTTCGTGCCGCATGACCGCTTATGAAGAGCCGCGCGGCGTGGTCGATCCGGACCTACGGGTGAAGGGCATCGCCGGGCTGCGCGTGGCCGATGCGTCGATCATGCCGGCCGACTGCCGCGCGAATACGCACTTTACGTGCGTCATGATTGGCCTGATTGCCGCCCGGCGTATCGCTGCGTCGTTGGGGTGTTAGAGCTTTTCCATCCCGACCGGAATCGTCACGTGCCACCTGTCATTGCGAGGAGCGAAGCGACGAAGCAATCCCCCGCCTGATGAACCACCGGCGGCTCGTCAGGCAGGGGATTGCTTCGTCGCTTCGCTCCTCGCAATGACAGGCCAGAGCCGGTGTTTCCACTCAAAGTGAAAACGCTCTAAAGTACCGAGCCCATCAAGGATCCTGACCCGGCCATGACGATTACGGCCGGTCAGCGGCCACTATCTATTACGCGCGCACGACACTTCCCAACGCATCATCCAGCATCCCGATCATCCGGTCGATCTCCTCGCCGGTGACCGTCAGCGCCGGCATGAAGCGGAGCGAATCAGCGCGCGGTGCATTCACCAGCAATCCGCGTGCCCGCGCGGCATCAGCGACCTGCGGGGCAATGTCACGCTTGAGGTCGAGTGCCAGCAGCAAGCCTTTGCCGCGCACCTCACCACAGTCATGCTTGCGCGACAGCTCCTGCAACCGGTCCGCGAGATAACCGCCCGCCTGCGCCACGCACGCCAGGAAGCCGGGTTTGGTAACTTCCTCGATCACGGCGCAGCCGACCGCTGCCATCAGCGGATTGCCGCAGAACGTCCCGCCCTGGTCGCCATATTCGAAACAGCAGACGTCGCGGTGAGCGACCAGCGCGGCCAGCGGCACGCCGCCGCCCAATCCCTTCGCCAGTGTCATGATGTCCGGTGTTATCCCTGCATGTTCGAAGCCGAATAGACGCCCGGTGCGGCCGATCCCGGTTTGAATCTCATCGAGGATCAGCAGCAGTCCGTTGTCTCGGGTGAAGCTGCGCAGGTCGCGCAGGAAGGGCACGGTTGCCTCGAAGACACCGGCCTCGCCCTGGATCGGCTCCAGCATCACGGCCACCGTTCGCGGCGTCACGGCCGCCTTGACGGCGGCAAGGTCGTTCAGTTCCACCTTGATGAAACCCGATACCTTCGGCTCATAAAGCTGCTCCCACTGCGCCTTGCCCGACGCCGACATCGTGGCCAGCGTGCGGCCGTGGAAGCCATGATCCATGGTGACGATCTCGTAGGCACCATCACGGTATTTAGTGCCCCATTTGCGCGCCAGCTTGATCGCACCCTCGTTTGCCTCGGCCCCGCTATTGGCAAGGAACACCTGGTGCAGACCGCTGTGCCGCGTCAGCAGGTCCGACAGCATGACCATCTGGTCGTTATAGTACGCGGGGCTGCAATTGATCAGGCGCCCGGCCTGCGCCATCAGCACGTCGACGATCACGCGCGGCGAATGACCCAGGCAGTTCACTGCCCAGCCCTGAATGAAATCCAGATAGCGGCGCCCTTCGCTGTCGGTCAGCCACGAGCCCTCGCCCGCCACGAACACCACTGGTGGGCGCGGCGTTATATCCATCACCGCGTCGAACGGGCCTGGCTGCGGCTCGGCTGTGAGTATGCTGGTCATCATGTCCTCCTGTTTGCTGGTGAAAGGAGCGACAGAGACCCAAAAAGCACGAAGGCCCCCGTCGCTGCCGACGGGGGCCTTCGTGGATCGTTCTGCTGACCTGCTTACCGCACGCGCAGAACCCACACCCCCGTCGAGGAACGGCGGCGTCGGCGGGCAGCGATGTCGATGCGAGTCAGGTGTTGCATGGGGAACAGATGCCCGTGCGTGACGCGGATGTCAATGGTCGCTCATGTGCCCACCAGGGCAATTGCATTGGAGTGGAACTGAGGTTGACGGACGGCTGGCGGCGCTGCCCGCATGGTCTGTGCAGCGCGCTCTGCTACAAGCATTTAACACGGGTGTCTCGCCGGGAACGCCTCTCCGTGCTGCTCCGTGGTTCTTCGTGTTCTCCGTGTTGAATGCTTGCGGCAGAACGATCCGCACAGACCTCAGGTTGGCGCCCGGAGAGGGACTTTCCGCAAATGCGATTGCCCTGATGTACCCACAGCCATGGTGTATGGTGTGTAGCACGCTACGGCGTTTGATAAGGCCGCCGCTACACGACCTGATTGCGCAGCGTTGTATCGCCGCGCCACAAGCGATCGAAATTCTCCAGCAGGATCTCAATCACATTCGCCTCGTATTTCCGCGTCTCGCCCGCGGTGTGCGGCGTGATCAGGACGTTCGGCAATCCCCACAGCGGTGAGTCCGGCGGCGGAGGCTCCGGATCGGTGGTGTCTACCGCCGCACCCGCCAGCCTGCCGTCGCGCAACGCAGCGACAAGGTCCGCCTCCACCACGCAGGGTCCACGCGCGCAGTTCACCACGAAGCCGCCCGGCGGCATCAATCGCAGCGCCTTGGCGTCGATCACCCCGCGCGTTTCATCGGTCAAGGGACAGGTCAGTGCGACGAAATCGGCGCGTGGCAGGAAGTCCGGCAGCGCCGCCAGCGCGTGCACCGAATCCGCGGCGCCTCGCCCGGCGGAAGGATCGCGGCGGAACCCCACCACCTGCATGTCGAACGCCTTGGCAAGCTGCGCCAGCCGGCCGCCGATGCGGCCAAGCCCGACGATCAGCAGCGTCTTGCCGCCGAGCTCGTCCTCGCGCTGCGTCAGGTCGCTGATCATGCCGCGCCAGACCCGGGCCGCCTGGTTGTCGCGCGCTTCCGGCAGCCGCCGCGCCAGCGCCAGGATCAGCGCCATCGTATGCTCCGATACCGCGCGGGCGTTCACCCCGGCCGCGCTCGCCAGGCGGATGCCACGCGCCGCCAGCGCCGCCTTGTCGAACTGGTCGGTGCCCGAGCCGATCGACTGCACGAACCGCAGCTTGCCGCCCAGATCGATCAGTCCGTTGTGCCACAGGCCGGACACCACCAGCACATCCGCCTCGCCGATCCGTTGGTCCAGCGTTACGCGGTCGCGTAGCTCGAAATTGGCGATACCGGTGCCCAGCGCGTCGAACGTCGCCTGCATCTGGTAGGCGGCGTGGGCGAAGCAGACGGTGAGCGAATCTTTTGGTGGCAGCATGGCGTGTGACGTCTCCCCTGTCCCGCGGCCGACGCGGGAGGGGGTAAAGTGAGGGGGTCGTGTGCGGTATGCAACACCCTCGCCTGACGTCTCCCGCAAGCGGGAGAGGAAAAGTCCGTCACGACCGCAGCAGGGTCATCAGCAGCGCGAACAGCAGCAGCGCGGCACCCTGGAGAATGATCCGCCACTGCATCAGCTTGTTGGACCGCCGAGGGTCGCCGCCGCCGCGGACCAGGCCGACCATGCCGGCGATCAGCACACCCAACGTGGCGAACATCAGCAGCGCGATCAGCACGGTCAGGAACGTCTTCATCTGCCCAGGATAGGCGACCGGCGCCCATGATGCACCCCCTGGCATGTACCCCCCGGCCACGGCACCCCTGGGCCACGGTACCCCTGGGCCACGACCGCCGCGTCACAGTCCTGCCGTCGTTCGGGTTGACCCTGCACCCCGATCTGTGGTCGGAGCCCCCCGATGAGAGCCCTGCTGATCGGCCTCCTCCTCCTGCTGCTGGTGCCATGCCGCGTGCTGGCCCAGCCGCCGGCCGCCTCCCCCGCGCTGACCCCAGCCCAGGCACGCGCGGCGCTCGACGTGCTGAACGACCCGAAGAAGCGCGCCGAGGTCACCACGACGCTGGAGGCGATCGCCAAAGCCCAGCCCGCGCCGGCCGCGCCAGCGCCGGCCGCCGACGCCGCCAACCCGGCCGCCGCCCCGGCGCCAACGGGCCTGCCGATCCCGCTCGCCCCCGACAGCCTCGGTGCCCAGGTGCTGGTCGGCGCCGAGAGCTTCCTCAACCGCATCTCCACCGACGCGGCCAACGCCACCCACGCCATGCAGAGCCTGCCATTGCTCTGGGGCTGGATCGTGGTCATGGCGACCACGTCATGGGCGCGCGACATCCTGCTGGACGTCGCCTGGCGCGCCGCCGTGGCGCTGCTGTGCGGCCTGGCCGCCGAGTTCGCGCTGCGGTTCCTGCTGCGGCGTCCCGTCGCGGCGCTCGAAGCCCTGGCCCCCGCCGCCGGTCCAAGCGCCGCCGTCGGCACGGCGGCCGGGACAGCGCCGGTGGAGGACAGCGGGGCAGAGCAGGACGAGGCACAGCACGACGAGGCAGAGCACGACGGGGCAAAGCACGGCGGGACGGGCAGCGACGAGCAGGAGCCATCCGAGGAGGAAGCTGAGGAGGAGGAGGAGGAGGAGGAGGAGGACGCCGACGCCGGACCGGCCTACGGGCCACAACCGCCGCCGGACAACGCCGTCGCGCGCGCCGAGGCCGGTGACATCGAGCCGCCGGTCCGCCACCGCCGCGCGCTTCCGGCCGAGGTGCTGCTGCGCCGCGTGCCCCTGGTGCTGGCGCGCCTGCTGCTGGACCTGGTCCCGGTGCTCGGTTTCCTGGTGGCCGGACACCTGGTCACCGCCAGCGACATCGGCGGCCAGGCAAGCGCCCGGCTGGTGATGCTCGCGGTGGTGGACTCCTATGCGCTGTGCATCGCATTGCTCAGCGTCGCGCGCATGCTGCTGTCGCCCGGCGCGTCGCGGCTGCGGCTGTTCCGCCTGCCCGACACGCTGGCCACCTACCTGATGCGCTGGACCCGCCGGCTCATCATCATCGGGGTGGTCGGCTACGTGATTGGCGAGGTCGGGCTGCTGCTGGGCCTGTCGGACGTGGCGCATGAGGGGCTGCAGAAGGCCACCGGCTTTGTGCTGCACGCCTGCCTCGCCACCATCGTGTTGCAGAAGCGCCGCGCGGTGCGGCGCCGGCTGCGCGCCCCGCCTGGCGCCACCGGGCCGACCGCGCGGATGCGCAACGCGCTGGCCTCGGTCTGGCACTGGATCGCGCTGTTCTTCATCGTCGCCATCTGGCTGGTCTGGGCGGTGGAAATCCGCGACGGCTTCACCCGCCTGCTGCACTTCTTCGTCGTCACGGCGCTGCTGCTGATCGCCGCGCGGCTGGTGTTGATCCTGCTCGATGGCTCGCTGGATCGCGTGCTGAACGTGCCGCCCGAGACCGCGGCGCGCTATCCCGGCCTGGAAGCGCGGCTGCGGCTGTACCACCCCGCGATCAGCGCGCTGCTGCGTGCCGTCGTCTACCTGCTGTGCGCGCTGGCGCTGCTGCAGCTTTACGGCTTCGGGACGTTCACCTGGTTTGGCGAGAGCGAGCTTGGCCAGCGGATCGTCTCGGCCCTCGGCACGCTGGCGGTCACGCTATTGCTCGCCTTCGCGGCGTGGGAGGCGGCGAACGCGGCGATCCAGCGGCACCTGGCCAAGCTCGCCAAGGAGCAGCAGTTGGCGCGGTCGGCGAGGCTGCGGACATTGCTGCCGCTGCTGCGGTCGGCGCTGCTGATCACCATCCTTGTGTTCGCCGGGCTGACGGTTCTGTCGGAGATCGGCATCAACATCGCCCCGCTGCTGGCCGGAGCCGGCATCATCGGCGTGGCGGTCGGCTTCGGCTCGCAGAAGCTGGTGCAGGACTTCATCACCGGCATCTTCCTGCTGCTGGAGAACGCGATGCAGGTGGGCGACACCGTCACCGTCGGGGGCCTGACCGGCATGGTGGAGAACCTGTCGGTGCGCACCATCCGGCTGCGCGCCGGCGATGGCTCGGTGCATATCATCCCGTTCAGCTCCGTCACCACCGTGACCAACGTCAATCGCGGCCTGGGCAACGCGCCCATCAGTGTGACAGTGGAGTACGAGGAAGACACCGACCGGGTGGCGGCGGTGCTAGCGGAGATCGTCGCCGGCATGCGCGCCGAGCCCGCCTTCAGCGGCAGGATGCTAAGCGACCTGCAGCTTTGGGGCGTGGACAAGGTGGACGGCGCCGGGGCGACGATTGTCGGCCAAATGGTCTGCACCGATTCGGGCCGGTGGTCCGTGCAGCGCGAGTTCAACCGACGCATGAAGAAGCGGTTCCAGGAACTTGGCATCCGGCTGTACAATCCGATGCGCAGCGTCGCGGTCACGCTACCACCCATGGGTCCCCCTGCGGGGCCGGCCGGCGCGCAGCAGCCGGACGCGTCGCCTGAAACCGCCGGGAAGGAGCAGGCGCATGAGCAAGCTCGAGCCGCTGACTGAGACGTTGCGGGAGGCGGGGTTCGCCTTCGTGCACGCGGACGAGATGCGCGCGGCGCTGCGGCAGTCCGGCTCGCTGGAGGATTTTCCCGCGTTCGCGGCAAGCTGGGACGAGCTGGGGCTGGACACCTACATGGCGGATGGCGGGCGCTACCGGAAGCGGCGCTTTGCGGTGTTCGGCGCAGGCATGGGCGTCCCGGCGATCGAGCGCAAGCCGCACCAGCCGCATTACCAAAGCCGCGACTACAACACGCTGAACGGCGGGATCGAGCGGTGGTTCTCGCCGATCCAGCCGGAGGTCGCGGGCGGCCCGACAATGACGGCCATCCTGCGCTTCTGCCGCGACCTGTTCGAACGCCTGTCTGGGCCGCGGGACTGGCACATCGAGCTGCACCAGTTCCGCATTGAGGCGCGGCGCGGCGTTGAGGGCCGGCCGACGCCGGAGGGGCGGCATCGCGACGGCGTGGACCACGTGCTGGTGCTGCTGGTCGGCCGGCGCAACGTGCAGAGCGGCATGACGACGATCCACGACCTGGACGGCCACACGCTGGGCAGCTTCACGTTGACCGAGCCGCTGGACGCGGCGCTGGTGGACGACCGCCGGGTGATGCACGGCGTGACGCCGGTGGAGCCGGTGGACCCGGGCGAGCCGGGTTTTCGCGACGTGCTGGTGGTGACGTTCCGAGCCGAGGCGGACGGGTAAATACTAACCCGCGAAAATACTGACGTACGGCCAACGCGCCACGCGCCCTCGTGTCATGGCCGGCGAAGGCCGGCCACCCACGGCTTTCCTTTGTTGCATACAGCAAAGTCGTGGGTGGCCGGCCTCCGCCGGCCATGACACGAGGGACGGTAGGTGCGATCAGATTGAGAGTCAGTCTTTCGGGCGGTTGGTATTACGTCTCCGGCACGAAGGCCGGCAGCACCGCGCCCGACGCCACCGCGGGGAACACAACGCGCAACGGCGTGCCGATCGCCAATGACGGCGCATCCGGCGGGACCAGCATCCGGCCATACATCAGCGGCTCCTCCGCCAGGATGACCGCGGCAAAAACATAGGGCACACCGGGCATGAAAGCCGCGTGCCCCGGGCGATGCACCACGGTCCAGCTTTGCAGCCGCGCCAGGCCCGACACCGTTTGCCAGGCGAGGCCGCCGCCGCCGCAATACGGGCAGCACACGCGCGGATAGAATACGAAGCGGCCGCAACCGGCGTCGCCGCATCGTTGCAAGATCAGTTTGCCGGCGCGGCAACCGTCCCAGAACGGCCGGTTGACGTCAGTGATGCGAGGCTGCGGTGCGTCGTTCATCGCCGTCACTCGTCCCTTGCTATGATCGCCGCGCTACAGGACAGGCCGCGCCCGTAGGCGACCATGCCGTAGCCGGCCAGCACACCGCGCCGGCAGCGAGCCTGGCGCGCGCCGCCTTCGCCGCGCAACTGCAACACGCCTTCCACCACGCCGATCATGCCGCCGCTCGCCCCGGCCTGGCCGGCCGAAAGCTGGCCACCGCCGGTGTTGATTGGAAAATCGCCGGAAAACCGCACGTCAAAGTCGCGCAAGAACAAATGGCTTTCGCCACGCGGCGCGAGTTGCAGGCCCTCGAGTTGCATGAACTCCATCACCGGGTAGTCGTCATAGAGTTGGGCGAAGTCCAGATCGCTCGGACCGATGCCGCCCTGCGCGTACAGGCGCGGTGCGATATCCTCCCATCCGGCGCGCAACGAATACACGTCGTTGGCCGGATAGTTATGCATCTCGCCGCCGCCGAGGATGCGCAGCTTCGGCACGTCGAGGTCGCGGGCGACGCGCGCGCTCGCCAGGATGACGCAGTCGCCACCGGCGCAGGGCATGACGCAGTCGTACAGCCGCAGCGGATCGGCGATCGGGCGCGCGGACAGATAGTCCTGCATCGACATCGGCGTACGCAACAGCGCATTCGGATTGCCCAGCGCGTTATAGCGTTGCGCCACCGGCAGGCGGCCGAAATCCTCTGCCGTCGCGCCGTACTGTTCCATATAAAGCCGGGTATGCAGCGCGAACGTGCCGTTGGCGCCGCCGAAGCCGTGCGGCGCCATCCAGTCACGCATCGAGCCGTTGAAGTGATCCAGCATCTCGTTATGCGCGGCGACGTCGAATACGTCGCCGGCCAGCACCGCGATCACGTCGGCCTCGCCGTCGCGGATCGCGCGAGCGGCGTGCAGCATGCCGATGATGCCCGATGCGCCGCCGTACACGCCGTGGAACAGGAAGCGCGCCTCGATGCCGAAATGCTCGGCCACCGTGGTGACGTTGTCGGGCGGCAGCGTGAAGCAGGTCAGCGCAAGTCCCTGCACCGCGCGATGCGCCAGCCGGGCGGAACGCAGCCCGGCATCCAGCGCTTCCCACAACACGCGGAACACCGGCTTGGTGGAGCGCTTCTCGTAAAGCGCCTGCCCTGCACCAACGATATAGACGCCGTCATAAGGATTGCCTGCCATGTGGGTCTCCTCAGATCACGCCGGCCTCGGTCAGACGGGCCAGTTCCGCCGCGTCCAGGCCGATCCGGTCGAGATAGATGGCGCGGTTGTCGGCGCCGAGGCCGCGCCCGGCATGACGCACCTCGCCTGGCGTGGCGGCGAAACGCGGCACCACGCCCTGCATGCGCACGGTGCCGAAATCGTCGTCCGGCACACTGACGATGTCCGATCGCGCGGCGTAATGCGGGTCCTGCACGATGTCCGCGATGGTCACCACCGGCCCGGCCACCACATGCGCCGCATCGAACAGCCGCATGATGTCGTCGCAGTCCCGCGCGCGAAACCACGCGGCCATCGCGGCATCCAGGTCGTCGGCATGCGCGCAGCGCGACGCGTTGCTGGCATAGCGCGGGTCGCCGATCAGGTCCGCCATCCCCATCGCTTCGCACAGCCGTTCGAACGTGCGTTGCGAGCTGGCGGATATGCCGATCCAGCGTCCGTCCGCCGTTTCGTAGGTGTTGCGAGGGGAATCCTCGGCCAGCCGGTTGCCCTGGCGCTGCTTGACGATGCCAAGCTGGTCGAAGCCGATCACCTGCGCCTCGGCCAGGCGGAACAGCGGTTCATAGAGGCTGACGTCGATCTCCTGGCCGACGCCGGAGCCACCCTGGTCGCGGCGATACACGGCGAACATCGCGGCCATGGCGGCGAAGGTGGCGGCGACCGAATCCGCCATCGGAAAGCCCGGCAATGTCGGCGGACGGTCGGGGAACCCGGTGAAACTTGGAATGCCGCTGAACGCCTCGGCGACTGTTCCGTATCCGCCTCGATGCGCGTACGGCCCGGTCTGGCCGAACCCGGACACGCGCACCAGCACCATGCGCGGATTGATCTTGGCCAGGTCGGCGTAACCGAGACCCCAACGCTCGAAGGTCCCGGGCCGATAGTTCTCGATCACGATATCCGCGTCGGCGACCATGCGGCGGAACAGCGCCTGCCCGTCCGGATGCGACAGAGTCAGCGTGACCAGCCGCTTGTTGCGCGCGATCACCTTCCACCACAACGAGCGCTCATCCTTCATCGGCGCCCAGTGGCGCATCGGATCGCCGATGCCGGGTTGTTCGATCTTGATGACCTCGGCACCGAAATCGGCGAGATGCGTCGCGGCCAGTGGCCCGGCGATCATGGTTCCCGCGTCCAGCACGCGCAGGCCTTGCAGCGGACCCTTGCCGGCGGTCGCCCCGAACGCCGAAGCCAGGTCCTCCAGCCGCATGCCGATCATCCGATCGACCCCGCGGGCACCGGGCACGCCGCCGCGAGTGCGGCAACCTCGCGGCTGATTCGCGCATCGACCGGACCGCGCGGTTCGGCAACGATCGCGGCGATGAATTTCGCCACGCTACGGAAACCCGCTGCGTCCAGGCCACGAATTGTCATGGCGGTGGTGCCCAGCCGCAGCCCGGCGCGGCCGGTACACCCGGCGCGCAGGGGCAGGCTGACGGCGTTGCAGACCAGCCCGTGCGCTTCCAGCAGTTGCTCCATGGCACGGCCATCGAGCGCGCGGTCGTCGCGCAGATCGATCACCACCATGTGCGTGTCGGTGCCACCGAGATACAGCGTCAGGCCGGCTTCGGCCAATGCCTCGGCAAACGCACGGGCATTGCGCACGACGGCCCGCATCAGCGCGGCGAACTCCGGACACGCGACGAGGTGGAACAATACGGCGCGGGCGGCGATGATATGCGCGCCGGGTGCGCCTTGCATGCCGGGAAACAGCGCGGCGTCGATTTGCTCTGCCAGCCCCGCGCGGCACAGCAGCAGTCCGCCGGTGCGGGGCCCACACAGCGTCTTGTGGGTGGAGGTGGTCGCCACATCGGCATACGGCACCGGGTTCTCGTGCAGCCCGGTCACCACTAGGCCCGCGACATGCGCCAGGTCGGCAAACAGTAGCGCGCCCACCTCGTCGGCGATGGCGCGCAAGCCGCGAAAATCGATCGCGCGCGGATAGGCCGTGGAGCCGGCGATGATGATGCGCGGCCGCAGCGTGCGAGCCTGGTCGCGCAGCGCATCGAGATCGATGCCGCCCTTCGCCTCATCGACACCAAACCGCGTCGACGCATAGTCGTGGCCCGACACGTGATAGCGCGCGCCATGGCTGTGGTGGCCTCCGGCGCTTTCGCCCATCGACAGGATCTTGTCGCCGGGCTGCAGCACGCCGCGCAGCACGGCGATGTTGCCGATGGTGGAGCTCAATGCCTGCACATTGGCATGCTCTGCCTGGAACAAGGCGCAGGCGCGTGCCTGGGCGAGGCGCTCGATCGCATTGATGGGCTCGCAGCCGCCGACCGCGCGGGTGCCGGGATAGCCGGTGGCGTTCTTGGTAACCAGGATCGATGCCTCGGCCTGCAACGTGGCGCGCGGGCAGTAGCTTTCGGACGCGATCAGGTTGATCGTGGCGTTGTTGCGCGTGACCTCCTGCTCGATCAGGCCGCCGATCTCGGGGTCGGCCGCGTTCAGACCGCCGTCGAACAGGCCGGTCCAGTCATGGTCATCCAGCATCGGTTTCCCCTGATCGTACAACGGTCATAGCAAGTAGGCCTCGCGGTAGCGGCGCAGGAATGCCTGCAGCCGTTCGGAACAAGGCGCATTGAAGATCTGTTTTGGCGGCCCTTGCTCGACGATCGCGCCGTCGGCCATGAAGATGATCCGGTCGGCCACGTCGCGGGCGAACTGCATCTCGTGCGTGACGATCACCATCGTCATGCCGGCCTCGGCGAGTTGCCGCAGCACCGCCAGCACTTCGCCAACGAGTTCCGGATCCAGCGCCGAGGTGACCTCATCGAACAGCATCACCTTGGGTTCCATGGCGAGCGCGCGGGCGATCGCCACGCGCTGCTGCTGGCCACCGGAGAGTTGGCGCGGATAGGCGTCCAGCTTGTCGGCCAGCCCGACGCGGCCAAGCAGGCGCACCGCCGTTTCGTGTGCCGCCGCCTGCGGGATTCCCCTGATGCGGAGCGGGGCGATCATGACGTTGCGCAGCACGGTCATGTGGGGAAACAGGTTGAAGCTTTGGAACGCCATGCCGATCGCCGCGCGCGCCTTGGCGATCTCGCGTTCCGGCAGGCGGCGGCGTTTGCCGCTGGCCGCGACGCGGTAGCCGATCGGCGCGCCGTCCAGCCGCACCTCGCCGTCCTGGAAAGCCTCCAGCAGATTGATGCAGCGGAGCAATGTGGTTTTGCCGGAACCGGACGGACCGATGATCGCCACCACCTCGCCAGGTGCGACGTCCAGCGACACCTCGCGCAACACCTGCAACGGGCCGAACCATTTCGACAGGTGATGGATCGAGATGATCGGCGCGGGCGCACCGCCGGGTGTCGCATCGCCACGCGGTGCATGACCGGGTATCGCATCACCGGGCATTTGCTCACTGGGCATGCGGCACCCGGCGCTCCAGCATCCGTCCGCACAACGCCAGACCGTAGCACATGACGAAGTAGATTGCGGCGATGCCGCCGAATACCTGGAAGGGCGCGAGTGTGCGTTCGACCACCTCGCGTCCCGCCAGGGTCAATTCCCAAAGGCCGATCACCGACACCAGCGACGTGCTCTTCACCAGCATGATGCAGGTGTTGACGAAGGGCGGTCCGGCCAGGCGCAGTGCCTGCGGCACGACGACGATGCGCATCAGCCAGGTGCCATGCATGCCCAGGGCCCGGCCTGCGTCCCACTGGCCGCGCGGCACGGATGCCAGCGCGCCGCGAAACACCTCGCCCATGAACGCGCCGAAATACAGCGACACCATCATGACGCCGCCGGTGGTGGCATCGACATCGATGCCAGCGTAGGGCAGCAGGTAGAACGCGGCAAACAGCATGACGATCAGCGGCGTGCCGCGCATCAGATAGAGATACAGCAGCGCGACGCCGCGGGTCGGCCAGCCGCCAAAACTTTGTGCCAGGGCGGCGACGATGCCGATCAGCGCCGCCAGCACGGTGCAGACCACCGACAGCAACAGCGTGACGCCGGCGGCCTGCAGCAGATAGGGCAGGTTGGCGAACAGGATATGCGGCATCAGTCGGCCACCCGCAGCCGCCATTCCGCCGCGCGCATCAGCACGGCGATCGTGGCCGTCAGCAGCAGGTAGAGCAACGTCAGGTCGGCGAATATCTCGTACGCGGCGGCGGTGCGGTCGATCAGCCGGCGCGCCCAGAACATCATGTCGGCGACCGACAACGTGGACACCAGCGCGGTGTCCTTGACGATGGTGACGAACTGGTTGGCCAGCGGCGGCAGCACCAGCCGGAGCGCCTGCGGAAACACCACGATGCGCAACGCCTCGAGGGGCCGCATGCCGAGTGCCAGCCCTGCCTCGCGCTGC
>DATHNI010000142.1:0-18297 GCA_035486135.1 Acetobacteraceae bacterium | reverse complement strand
CCGCCCGGTTCCCCCCGAACGCGTCCTCGAGGTGATCGAGCGCGTCGGCCCCGGCGGCACAGTCCTGGTCCCGCTCGACGAAGCCAGCGTGCGTGACGCCGCCGAGGCGGTGCGCCGCCTGGACGTGCAGGCCGTCGCGGTATGCCTGCTCCACTCGTTCGCCCACCCGGACCACGAACGCCGCGTGGCGGCGATCCTGCGCGAGGAACTCCCCGATGTCGCGGTCACCGCCTCGGTGGACGTGCTGCCGGTGGTGCGGGAATACGAGCGCAGCCTGGCCGCGGTGCTGAACGCCGGGGTGATGCCGGCGGTCGGGCGCTACGTGCAGCGACTATCGGCCCGGCTGACCGAGGCGGGCATCGCAGCGCCTCTGCTGCTGATGCAGTCGAACGGCGGCGTGGCGGGGGCCGCCGCCATCGGCCGCGCTCCGGCACTGACCGCTCTGTCCGGTCCCGCGGCCGGCGTGGTGGGGGCGCGCGACGCGGCGGCCGCCTGTGGCATCGGCGATATCGTCACCGTCGACATCGGCGGCACCTCGGCCGACATCTGCCTGCTGCACGGTGGAAAGATCGCGCTGACCCAGCGGGGGCGGGTGGGCGAGTGGCCGCTGCCGCTGCCCATGGTGGACATGGTGACGATCGGCGCCGGCGGTGGCTCGATCGCCAGCCTGTCGGACGGCGCCCTGACCGTGGGACCGGCAAGCGCCGGGGCCTCGCCCGGCCCAGCCTGCTACGGCATGGGTGGTGGGCAGGCGACGGTCACCGACGCGCATGTCGTGCTCGGGCATCTGCCGGGCGGATTGCTCGGCGGCGGCATGGCGCTGGACCGAGGGTTGGCGGAACGCGCGGTGCTGGACCGGGTGGCCCGGCCGCTGGGGCTGTCGTTGCAGGCGGCGGCACGCGGCATCCTGGCGATCGCCGACGCCAACATGGTGGGCGCGATCCGCGTGGTCTCGGTGGAGCGTGGCCACGACCCGCGCGACTTCTGCCTGGTGGCGTTCGGCGGCGCCGGCCCGCTGCACGGCTGCGCTCTGGCCGAGTTGCTGGGGATCACCCGCGTGCTGGTGCCGCCGGCGCCCGGCGTGCTGTGCGCCGAAGGCCTGCTGGCGGCCGGCCTGAAGGCGGAGTTCTCCCGCACTCTGGCGGGTGTGGTGGAGGACGGCGACGCGATCGAGGCGGCCTTCGCCGCGCTGGAACGCGACGCGGCCGCATGGCTGGATGAGGAACGCGTCGCGGCGGCAGACCGGCGCGTCACCCGGGTGGCGCTGATGCGCTACGCTGGCCAGGGCGGCGAGCTTGCCGTGCCCTGGCCAGGCAGTCTGCCCGCGGCCCGGGCCGCCTTCGCCGAGGCGCACCGGCGGCTGAACGGCTTCGTGCTGGCAAGCACCGTGGAACTGGTGACGTTGCGAGTGGAGGCCGAGGGGCTGGTCGCTCCGCTGCCCCGGACCGGCGTCGCGCAGGGTACCGGCGCCGGCCCGGTGACGCGGGCGGAGCTATGGTTCGGCGAGGGCGATGCCGTGTCGGCCGGGGTGTATGAGCGCGCGGCACTCGGGGTGGGGGACCGCATCGCTGGGCCGGCGGTGGTGACGCAACTCGACGCGACGACGCTGGTGCCGCCCGGGTGGACGGCGGAGGTGGCGGCGAGCAGCGCGCTGCTGCTGGTGCGGACCAGTCGCTTTGCCCGGCAGCTTTGACGAGTGGCTTCGCGCAGTGGCGTTGCACAGAGTTTCTGACTGGTTGGTATTGCGGGCGAACGGACCCACGACCTGTTTTCTGCGGGACTGGGTTCGTTACCCATGAGCGGGCAAATATGGCGACAAGTAATACCAACTGGCGGAAATGCTGACGTACTGGCGACGTGGCACGCGCCTTCAGTGTCATGGCCGACCCCCGGGTCAAGCGCCCGGGGACAGGCTCCGGCCGGCCACCCACGTCTTATCTTGCTGCCACACAGCAAAGACGTGGGTGGCCGGCCGGAGCCGGCCATGACACACTGCAACCTGTCGCCACTATGTCGCCTTATCTGCCTACCCGGCCGGCGCAATCGGCCGCTGACGGGTACAAAAGCTGGCGGCGTGAAACTTGCCAAGACCGTGCCACGTCACGAAGTGTGAGGCGGCCGGCACGGCGGCGCGGACGCGTCGCGGCGTCCGGCACTTGCGTGTGTGACAGGTCTTGCGTGTGTGACAGGTAGGGAGGAGCACCGTGGCAGACACAGAACAAATGGCGGCGCAGATGGCCGGCAAGGGCGGCTTTATCGCCGCGCTGGACCAGAGCGGCGGTTCCACACCCGGCGCACTTCGCCAGTATGGCATCCCGGACGATGCCTACCACGGCGAGACCGAGATGTTCGGCCTGATCCACGCCATGCGGGTACGGATCATGACCTCGCCAGCCTTCACCGGGAACCAGGTGATTGGCGCAATCCTGTTCGAGGGCACAATGGACGGTGCGGTCGAGGGCAGGCCGACGCCATCCTACCTGTGGCAGGACCGCGGGGTGGTGCCCTTCGTCAAGGTGGACAAGGGGCTTGAGGCCGAGGCTGACGGCGTGAGGCTCATGAAGCCGATGCCGGAGCTGGACGTCCTGCTTCAGCGTGCGACGCGCCTCGGCGTTTACGGGACCAAGATGCGATCGGTGATCGAGGGCGCGTCGCGCGCGGGCATCGCGGCGATCGTGCAACAGCAGTTCGACATCGGCCGCCGGATCGCCGCGCATGGGTTGATGCCGATCCTCGAACCGGAAGTGTCCATCAAGGCGCCGGACAAGGCAGCGGCGGAGGAGATCCTGCGCGACGAGATCCTGAAGCGGCTCGATGCGCTGGACGGGGACGGCAAGGTGATGCTGAAACTGACGATCCCGACCGTGTCCAACCTGTATGCACCGCTGATCGGGCACGCGCGCGTGCAGCGGGTTGTCGCGTTGTCGGGCGGCTATTCGCGGCACGAGGCGTGCCGCTTGCTGGCAACAAACCGCGGCATGATCGCCAGCTTCTCGCGTGCGCTGATCGACGGCCTGCGCAAGTCGTTGAGCGACACGGCGTTCGACGCCGCGCTGCGCGAAGCGATCGACGAAATCTACCAGGCGTCCGTGCACAAGGCCTGATGGGCCACCCCCGGCAGGCGGCCCTGGCCGCATTTTAGCGTAGCTCGACGCCTCGATCCGGATGCGGCGAGTCTCGTGACCCCGGTGTGCAAGCGCGCTGACGCGCCAAGGCAGGCGTGTCCTGGCCGTTGGCAGCCAGTCCGGTTCCGGCGCGATCGGCGGGTAATACGAACCCGCGAAGATACTGACATACGTACAGCGTGGCACGCGCGGTCCGTGTCATGGCCGGCCCCCGGGTCAAGCGCCCGGGGACAGGCTCCGGCCGGCCATGACACGAGGATGCGCGGCCTGTCGTCGAGCGTCATTGCCAACGCCGGCTGGTATAAGCCGGCGCAAGCATCGGCTCCGGCCGCGCATCGCTGCGGCGTGCTGCCCAATATCTGCCAGACCGCGCCTGAGACGATTGCTCAGCTATACACCGCAGCATGGAGACCACAATGATTCCGAACCGGCCGCTATCAATCCTGACGGCGGCGCTATTGGCGATGTCCGCCGCCCGGGCTCTCGCAGGGCCCGCCTACACATTGAGCAAGAGCACGCTGCTCGGCATGCCCGACCGCTGGGACTATGTGGTGTTCAGTCACGACACCGGCCGGGTCTATGTGGCGCACGGCGATAAGGTCGCGGTTATCGACGCTAAGACAGGCCACCTCGCCGGCCAGGTGGAGGGGATCGCCGGAGGGACGCACGGGTCGGCGATTTCGGCGGCCACCGGCCAGGGCTTCACCGACGACGGCCGCAACGGCCTGGCTATCGCCTACGACCTCAAGACGTTGAAGATCACCAGGCGGATTCCGGCCGCCACGGATGCGGACGCCATCGCCTTCGACCGCGCCAGCGGCCATGTGTTCGTAATCGCGGGCGATTCGGCCAGCATCACGGTCATCGATCCCAGGTCCGACGCCGTGGCCGGCACGATCCGGGTCGGCGAGAAGATGGAGTACGGTGCGGGCGATGGCCACGGCGCGGTGTTCGTTGCCGGCGAGGAGAAGCGCAACCTGTTGAAGATCGACGCCAGGACCAACACGGTCGTGGCGCGCTGGCCGACTCCGGACTGCGCCAGCCCGCACGGCCTGGCGATCGACGCCGAGCATCACCGCGCCTTCATGGGCTGCGTCAACAGCATGATGATGGTCGTGGACACCACGAGCGGAGCCTTGGTGGCCAAGCTTCCGATCGGGCGCGGCAACGACGCGGTGGCCTACGATCCCGAGCGCAAGCGGGTGTTCAGCTCGAATGGGCTGGACGGCACCATCAGCGTTTACCAGGAGGTGACCCCCGACAAGTACGAGGCGCTGGACACCCTAACGACGGCCGTGAGCGGGCGGACCATGGACGTGGATCCGGAGACCGGCCGGCTGTTCGTCGCCGCCTCCGACGTTGATCCGCCCGCCACGCCCGGCGGCCGTCCGCGTCCGAAGGCCGGCACCCTGCGGCTGATGATGCTGGATCCGGTTCCATAGCTGGCTCCCGCGCGGACGCTCGCCCGACAGCGCAGCTTGGGGGACACTGATCTTGTAATGCTCAGGCATCGAATGCGATTCCACGGTCGAAGCGAGGCACACCGGCTCCCCAGCCGATACACAGGAGCAACCTGTGTTCTCGCAAGGTGGCTGCGGGCCTGGGCCTTATTCGTCGCGCTGCTGGCGCCGTCGATCGCTATCGCCGGCCCGCCATACCTGACGGACGATCCGCAGCCCACTGACCCGGGGCATTGGGAGATTTACAACTTCGCGCAAGCCACGGTCGGGTACGGCGCGTTGCTCGGCGAGTCCGGGCTCGACATCAACTACGGGGGCGCCAAGGACCTGCAACTGACCGCCGTGTTGCCGATCGGATTCGACAACGAAAGCGGCTTCTCTGCCGCGGGCCTGCGGACCGGCACGGGCATGATCGAGTTGGCGACAAAGTACAAATTCCTGCACCAGACCGACGATGGCTGGTTACCGGATGTGAGCGTCTTCCCCCGCTTCCTGATCCCGACCCAACACAACTTCGGTTACGACCGCACCAACTTCTTCCTGCCAATCTGGGCGGAGAAGGACTTCGGTCCGTGGTCGGTGTTCGGCGGCGGCGGTTATGAACTCAACCCTGGCCCCGGCGCGCGCGACTTCTGGCAAGGCGGGATCGCCGTCAACCGCACGATAAGCGAGCGGCTCCAGCTCGGCGTGGAGGTCTATGGCCAGACCTCCGACACCGCGGCCGGCGACGCCTATACAGCCGTCAACTTCGGTGTCACCTACAAGCTGGTCGAGCACTGGTCGCTGCTAGCCTCCGCCGGTCCGACCTGGATCCAGGGGGGTGGCCATGGCGGGGTGTTCTATCTCTCGTTCGAGGCGAATTATTGACGGCGGCGACCCGTACACGGATGTCCCAGATGACCGAGAAAAGCGAACCACCGCCGCTAAGGGGAATCATCGCCAATGCTTGGCCATCTCTCATTCGGGGTGTCGAATCTCGAACGCTCCATGACGTTCTACGATGCCGTGCTGGCCACACTCGGGCTGACGCGCGTGTGGACCAACCAGGACGCCGCGGGCTACGGACCGCCCGGCCGCGGGGACATCCTGGCGTTGAAGCGCCAGCCGTCTGAGGTTGTGCCACCCGGACCAGGCTTTCACCTTGCCTTCAATGCGCCGACGCACGCAGCCGTTGACGCGTTCCACGCCGAAGCCTTGCGGACCGGTGGCACGAATAATGGTCCTCCCGGCCTGCGCCCCCACTATGGACCAGGCTACTACGCTGCGTTCGTGGTCGATCCCGACGGGTATCGGCTCGAAGCGGTCTGCCAATGACGTCCAGTCGCTGATGAAGACAGTGACATCAACTGCAACCGGCATGTGCGGCCCGGTTCGACTTCCTTCTGAACGTGCCGAAATGCTGACGTACGGACAACGTGGCAGGCGCCTTCCGTGTCATGGCCGGCGCAGGCCGGCCACCCACGACTTTCTTTTGTTGGATGCAGCAAAGTCGTGGGTGGCCGGCCTGCGCCGGCCATGACACGCAACGCGCCTGCCGCATCGCCGCGGCAAACCACTTTGAGCCAGATGCATCAACGTCTAATTGCCGGAAGACACGGACGCCTTCTGGTTCGCATCCTCGGCAAACTTCGAATGCCTGATATGGTACTTCGTCTCGAGGCCCAGGATTGTACCGTCCTTTGACCACGTCTTAACCATGGCAGACAGGTAGGCGGCCCATTCCGGCTGATCCTTTCGCACACCAAGATCCCAGGGCTGCACTTCCTTCGCCTCGAGCGGCATGGCATAATCGTTCCACTCTGGCTCCTGCATGGCGCCCTCGATCCAGGTGTCGTCATACAGCAGCCCCACACAATCTCCATGTTTCAACGCCGCCAGGGCTTCGGCAGTGTCGGTGAAGGGGGTGACCTGAACCTCGAAGTTCATCGTTGCTTCATAGTTGTAGTAGGCATCCTTGATGCCACACACCGGCTTGCCTTTCAGCTCGGCCCAGGAGTTCAGCTTCATTGATTTCGGCACCATCACGTTGTAGCCGGCGGCGTAGTAGGGGGGCTTCACGGTGTCGATCGCCCACCTACGCGCCAACGTGCCGTTCATCGTGGCGATGATCAGGTCGATCTTGCCTTGCTGCAGCAACTCGATGCGGTTCGAGGCAGTCACCGGCACGAGTTCCAGCTTCACGCCCAGGCTCTTGGCCACGTCCGCGGCCAGCTCGGGTTCGATCCCTACGATCTCGCCGGAAGGCGAACGGAATCCGAACGGGGGATAGTCCGCCTTCACGCCGACGATCAGTGTGCCGCGTTGCTTGATCGTGGCGAGGTCGTCGGCGTTCGCTCGCTGTCCCGCGAGGGCACACAAACCGGCGGCGACAAGCATCCCTGCCAGCAGGCGTGGGCAATGATTGCGGACTTTCATGCTCTGCTCCTGGCCAGGCTTGTGCGGGCGAACAACACCGATGCGGCCAGCCAATATTCGGCGCGATCGGCCCGCGATGCCAGCCCCGTTGCCGCTATTACCACGATTCGGGCGCGGTCTCGGGCATTGTCACGGGAACCGGGCTTGGCGGGGGATGGCACATCCAGCACGCCGCCTCGAGAGCGAGCTCCGGGCGTTGCAATTCGAGGTCCGCGGCCACGCGACGAGCATCGGCCCGCGGCAACCGGCGCACGCACCAGCCTCCCCGGGACTTTACGATCAAGCGGCCCCAGGCACACGGCCCTTTATCGCGTTGGCGCGCGCTGCGTAGGTGATGCGTCCCTGTGCATCTGCCGGCAGCCGCGCGCGCAGCCGTGCCTTGAAGAGCTCGAGCTCGCTGGCAGCCATCGCGGCGAAGGTGGCCCGCATGGTCCCGGTCGTGCTGGTGCTCGAGTTCCAGAAGTCCTCAAAATCCGCGAAGGTCCGATGCACCGTGATTTCGCGAGTCTCGACTGCCTCCAGCCCCGCCCCTGTCCACAGGTCTCGCAGGGTCGCCTCGCGTGATGCGTCGGGGCTCGGCGGCGCCGACGGCGTGGCGCCCACAGCGCGCAGTTCGGCGTGGATCGGCTCGAAAGGAAATCCGCCGCCGGCCAGATCCCACGCGTATGCCGCGACCGTGCCGCCCGGGCGGACCACGCGCGCCATCTCGCCAACGCCTTTCGCCGGATCGGGAACGAAGAAGATCACCAACGCCATGACGGCGGCATCGAATCGGCCGGCCTCGAATGGCAACGCCATGGCATCGCCCTGTAGGAATACCGCACCGTGCGCCGCCGGCCGCGTGCGTGCGAAAGACAGTTGTGCTTCGGAGGGATCGATCCCCTGCGTCTCGGCTGGCGCGCATCGCTGGATGAGCAACTCGGTGAAGACACCGCTGCCGCAACCGACGTCGATCCATCGCAGGCCTGGCGCAGGTGCCAGCCATTCGAGGAAAACCTGTCCCGCGAGCAGGCTCCAACGGCCCATGCCGCGGTCGTAAGCTGCTCCGTCATCGAAACGAATAGGCTGTTGGGCCATTTACGTCATCCTCCGCTTTCACAGCATTTTCGGCGCCGCCAGACATTGATCCATAAGACACGGTGCCACCAGGGCGGCAAGGTCCGCTTCGGGTTGGCGGATGACGTTCAAACTGACCCGCTGCGGTGCGTCAGTTTTTTGGGCGCGTGGTACTCAGAATCAGTGGAGCGCAATACAGCCGCAGAGCCGGCACATGTCATTGCGAGGCGCCAAGCGACGAAGCAATCTCCCGCCTGACGAGCGGCGGTCGGCTCGTCAGGCGGGAGATTGCTTCGTCGCTGCACGCCTCGCAATGACATGTGAAACCGCGCACCTCGAGGATTCCGCCCGACCCCGCGTCATTGCGACCCGATCCGCAAAGCGCCACTCTCCGCGCGGAGGATTCGTCGCGGCGCTCGTCGCAACGATACGCGACAGGGGAAACACACCCGGATGCAGCACCGCGGCGCGATCGCAACGAAGCTGGCATGGCCAAGGCTCGGCTTGCTCTGGTTGCTCGGCATCGATCTGCGCCTGACCATCCTGGCCGTGCCGCCCGTCCTGCCGCTGATCCACCACGACCTCCACCTCGACGAGAAGACGGTGGCGGCGCTCACCGGCATGCCCGTCCTGCTGTTCGGCATCGCCGCCGTGCCCGGCTCCCTGCTCATCGCGCGGATCGGCGCCCGCCGTGCGGCCGTCGCCGGGATCCTGCTCGTCGCCGCCGGATCTGCACTGCGAGGGCTTGGGCCGTCGGTGCCGATGCTCTTCGCCATGACCACGATCATGGGCGCCGGCGTGGCGGTGATGCAGCCCGCGTTGCCGACCCTGGTGGGAACCTGGTTCGCCACAAGCGTGCCGCTCGCCACCGCGGTCTATGCCAACGGCTTGCTCATCGGCGAGACACTGTCCGCCAGCCTGACCATCCCGTTCGTGCTGCCTCTGGTGGGCGGAAGCTGGCCCGCCAGCTTCGTGCTATGGAGCATCCCCGTGCTGGCCACCGCATTCCTGGTGCTGAGCTTCACCCCGCATGTGCCGCCGGACCCCGGCCGCGCCCCGGCGCGCTGGTGGCCGGATTGGCGAGGCATCCACACCTGGCAGCTCGGCTTCATGCTCGGCGGCACGGGAGCCTTGTATTTCGGCTGCAACGCCCTGCTGCCGGACTACCTGCACGCGATCGGGCGTGGCGACTTGCTCAATGCAGCGCTGACGGCGCTCAACGCCGGCCAGCTTCCGGCCTCGTTCCTCATCATGCTGTGCGGCCGCCACCTGGTGGGGCGGAAGGCGCCGTTCATCGTCATGTCGCTGCTGGCACTGGCGAGCCTGGCCGGGCTGCTGGTTGCCTCGGGGCCGGTGCTGATCGCCGCCGCCGGGATGATCGGCTTCTGCACGGCGTTCATGCTGATCCTGACGCTGGCCCTGCCGCCGCTGCTGGCCCGGCAGGACGACGTGCACCGGCTGGCGGCCGGGATGCTGGCCCTGGGCTACACCACCACGTTCCTCGTGCCCTGGCTCGGCGGAGCAGTGTGGGACGCGACGCACATCGCCGAAGCGGCCCTGCTGCCTGGCGTGGCGGGAGCGCTGATCGTCGGCACGATGGCATCCACGTTCCGGCTGGAACGGACGGGGTGAGGCCCCCGGGGACGCAAGCTGGCACCCGGGCACAAACGTGTTGACTGGCAACCGGGGCGGATCTCCTGCCCGATGGTTTCAATCCGCTTATGGGCCAGTGCAGGGTAAGTTCCCTTCGAGCAACCGCTTTGGGTGGCAAGCGTCTGTTTCGGGTTCCGACATTTGCTGCGAAACTCAATAGGATTCTATCAAAGCCCGGACGCTGACCCTGATTGCCGTCTGGGAATCAACGTCGTAGCGTCACTTTCCGGCTGGCTCGCGGCGATGGCACGAGAGCCGCTTGTCGGCACCCTCGCGGGGAGTGTGTGCCGTGTGCCGATACTGCGCCGATGGCTCGCCCGATACCACCGAGGGCCATGCCAGGGTTCTGCACCTCCTTGCGCTCATCGAACATCCCGACGCGCTGCCGGCCAACGCCGCGTTGCGGATCGCCGGCGAACTCTTGGTGTGGGCCGGGCAGGTGGAGTCTCGCTTTCGCTGCGAGCCCACGACCGCGCTCGAACCCCCGAAGAACACCGTGGCATAGGAGGGCAAAGTCATGCCCGCAGAACCGGTGACTTACACCCTGCCCGATCCATCGTCGGCCCTGCTTGCTGAGCTTGAAGATCACTATCGCGACCTGCATGCCAATCCCGAGCTGTCGATGCAGGAGCGGCGCACCTCGAAACTCGCGGCCGGATGGTTGCGCAAGCAAGGGTACGAAGTGACCGAAGGCGTCGGCGGCACCGGCGTTGTCGGGCTGCTGCGCAACGGCGACGGTCCGACCGTGCTGTTGCGCGCCGATATGGACGCGCTGCCGATCAAGGAAAGCACCGGCCTACCCTACGCCAGCGACAAGACCGGGACGGATCGTTTCGGCCAAGCCACTTCCATCGCACATGCCTGCGGACACGACATGCACGTCGCCTGGCTAATGGGCGCGACCCGCATCCTGGCGGAGAATCGCGGCGCTTGGTGCGGCGTGGTGATGGCTGTGTTCCAGCCGGGTGAGGAGACCGGCCAGGGCGCCCGGGCGATGATCGAGGACGGCATGGTCAAGCGCTTTCCCAAGCCGGACGTGACTCTCGGTCAGCACGTCATGCCACTGTCGGCCGGACAGATCGGCTGGCACGCCGGCACCATGCTTTCGGCCGGCGACAGTTGGGAGGTGACGCTGTTCGGACGCGGAGCGCATGGCTCCATGCCGCAGAAAAGCGTCGATCCAGTGGTGATGGCCGCCTCGGCGGTGATGCGCCTGCAAACGGTCGTCTCGCGCGAGGTGGCGATGACCGATTCGGCCGTTGTCACGGTCGGCACCATGCAGGCGGGCACGAATGAGAACATCATCCCGGACCGCGCCCTGCTCCGCCTGAACGTCCGTACCTTCAAGGAAGAGGTGCGGTCCCGTGTTTTGGGCGCGATCCGGCGCATCCTGGAAGCGGAGGCCGTGGCCTCCGGCGCGCCGAAGCCGCCCGAGTTCTCGGTGCTGAGCGAGTTCCCTCTGACCCGCAACGACGAGGCGGCCACCAAGCGGGTGGTGGTCGCGCTGGAGCACCGGTTCGGGACGCAGCGTGTAAGCGAGGTCGGGCCCGCCACCGCCAGCGAGGATTTCGGCCTGTTCGGCACCGCTTGGAATGTTCCGTCCGTATTCTGGGTCGTCGGCGGCATCGACCCGGCCGCCTATCAGAAAGCCCGGCAAGCTGGGAAAATCGACGAGCTTCCGGCCAATCACGCGCCCAATTTCGCGCCGGTGATTGACCCAACCCTGCGCACCGGCGTCGAAGCGATGCTCGCGGCCGCCGGTGCCTGGCTCCAACCCGCCGCGGCAGGTTAGATATGCCCGCAACCCCTCCGGCCGCGCTGCTCCACAGCACTGTCCTGCGCACGCTGATGGACGTGTTGGATTGGGTGGGAACGCTGGCGTTCGCGTTCAGCGGTGCGCTGCTCGGCGTGCAGAAGCAATTCGACCTGTTCGGGGTGCTGTTCCTCTCTTTCGTGGTCGCCGTCGTCGGCGGCATGATGCGTGACGTGCTGATCGGCGCGGTGCCGCCGGTGGCGATCACCGATATTCATTATTTCCTGATCTCCATTGTCGGCGGGTTGATCACCTTCTGGTGGTATCCCGGCGTGGCGACGCTGCAGCGGCAGATCCTGCTGTTCGACGCGGTCGGCCTGGCGCTGTTCGCCGTGATCGGCGCACAAAAGGCGATCGATTACGGTATCAACCCGCTGATGGCGGCGATCCTGGGCATGATCACGGGTATCGGCGGAGGGATGACGCGCGACGTCCTGGCTGGCGACGTGCCATTCGTGCTGCGCGGGGACCTGTACGCAGTGGCCGCGCTCGCTGCCGGTGCGACTGTGTCGCTCGGGCACATGCTCGGCGTAGCGCCGTCCGCGCCGATGCTGCTGGGCGCTGGGCTCTGCGTGTTCCTGCGACTGATGGCGATCTATCGGCACTGGCGCGCCCCAATTGGGCCGTGGGGCGGCAGGGAGCGATCATAAGGCGGCCGGCCTCGGACGCACCGGAGAGGTGACATGATACCAGCAGCCAGTCAGTCGGCGCCGTTCCGGGGCAACGACCGCGTGCTCCATGGCATAATCCTGGGTATCATCACCTTCTGGCTGATTGCCCAGCCTACAGCCGCTTTGGGTCGCATTCGGCGGTAGCCGCCGTAGTCACCCTACCGCAACAATGGGTGGAAAGCAGTCCGTCCGCTTCCAGTTGCGGAGCCGTCGCGACCGGAAATCAGGGTCGATGCGGTCCGGATTCAGCGGCTCGGCTCGCCTGCACCGGACCATCCACTCCAGGTCGTGGCGCGGTGCTGCCGCCAGACGAGCGCGCCGATGACCGTCAGGTGCGCGAGATTGAACACGATGCCAGCGGCGAACGCCGCAGCGTAAAAGCCAAAGGCGTCGTAAATCGCACCAGCGAACCAGCCCCCAAACGCCATTCCTGAACCGGTGAACAGCAGGACAGTCGGCACCCGCCACGACGCGTCGCTGGCCGGAAAAAACTCACGCACCGCGAGCACGTATGCCGGGATGATCCCGCTGAAGCCCAGGCCGAACCAGGCCGCGACGGCGAATAATCCAGCTTCGTTTCGCGTCAGCAGGAATCCGATCATAGCCGTAATTTGGCACACGGAACCGGCGAGGATCGTCCCGGGGCCGCCGATCCTGTCGGCCAGGAAGCCCCAGAACTGGCGACTGACGAACGCGCAGCCGAGCAGTACGGAAAGCATCGCCGCGCCTTCCGACGGGGCGATTCCCATGTCGCCGCAAAACGCGACCAGATGGCCTTGCGGCATCGCCATCGGCACGCAGCAGAGAAAGCCCGCCATGCATAATGCGCCAAACACGAGCGCCGGTTTAAGTCCCAGTACCTGGGCGTCTGGTTTCGAGCTATGGCCATGGCCCGTCGGTTGGGCGATTTCTGGTGCCCTGGTGAAAATGAACGCCGCCGCCGGCGCGACCAGCGCGAATTGCAGCGCGGCGAAAGCCAGCATCGTATCGCGCCACCCGATATGCGCCTCGGCGACCACGAAAATCGGCGCCCAGATCGCGGCGGCCACCGACGAACCGCTGCCGAGCAAGGCCAGCGCCGTGCCGCGGCGCCGGTCGAACCATTGCGTAACGTAAACGTAGAGCGGCGCGTTGATGCCGGCATTGCCCAGCAGGCCGACAAACAGGCCGTAGCCGAGAAGCAGGCTCAGCCGGCCACCACTTTGTGCCACGATCAATCCAACCGCGATCATCGCCGAGCCGAACATGACCGTGGAACGGATGCCGAAACGCTCGGCCGCGCGCCCCATGGGGATGCCGCCGAAGGAGGCGCCTAGCCAGGCCAGCGAATAGGCAAGTGCCGGCACCGAGCGTTCCCCGCCAAGTTCCTCGGCGATCGAGCGGAGCCCAACGACCGTGATCGCCGGGGCCGCGAACGAAATCGAGGTGATCGCGAACGCGGTCACGCAAATCACCCAGGACCTGCGGCTCTCGACGGTCGGAACGGGTGTGGTGGAAGCAATCGTCGAGCAAACGCTCGTGTTGGCAGACATAATCGAAGTCCCGGAACTCGTGGGCGAAGCATCCTACCAGCAGACGTCATCGACAAGGCGAGCCACTCCCCGTGGCGGCCGCGTCCGGTCGGACTATGGGCCTGCGCGGAAATAACCGGGTCAACCGCGGCTGCGTCGCGGTCCCCTGTGTCATGACCGGCGAAGGCCGGCTACCCACGACTTTGGCTGTGTGCAACAAAGGAAAGTCGTGGGTGGCCGGACTTCGCCGGCCATGACACGGAATTTTCGCCGCGTGGCGGCTGACGCACTTATTTGCCCGCGGGCCCTATGACTGGTGGACTCCTGCGAAAGTGACGTCAGCGCACAACGCCGAACGTGCGTTTCGGGCATCAGCCGGTCGACGCGACCGTGACCGGCATGGGTCGGAACCAGCACTCCCGCGCCGAGCCTCGCCAGCGGGCAGGCAGTCCGAAGTCGCTTGCCATGCGACCAGTCAAAATCTCCGTGCAGCGGCACCAGGTCCAGGCCAGGGTCCGGGGCGCAGGTCGTCAGCGCGGCCGGCCGTAGTGCCCGGTGACCTGCGCGGTGGCCAGCGCGTCGGCGTTCAACATGGCTCCCACCTTGGCGCCGGAGGCATCAGCGTCCAACGGCAGGTGCGCCACCTTCAGCGCGTAGACCGTAAGTTGATAGCGGTGCGGGTTGGCGCCCACCGGCGGGCACGGTCCCTCGTAATGCGAGGCGCCGAAATCCGACCGTCCCTGGCCTGCGCCCGGCGGTAGCAAGGCAGAGCCGGGCGCGCCCGCATCCTCAGGCAGGCGGTGCACGCCGGCGGGAATGTTGAACACGGTCCAGTGCCACCAGCCGCCGCGGGCGGGAGCGTCCGGGTCGTACAGCGTCACCGCGAAGCTCTGCGTGCCGGCCGGTTCGCCGGACCACGCGAGCGCCGGCGAGTGGTTGCCGCCGGTGCAACCTCTGGCGTTGAACACCTGTGCCATGGGGATGGTCCCGCCATCGACGAAGTCGGGGGTGGTCACGGTGAAGCCAGCACCCAGCGCCGGGGCCGCAAGCATACCAAGGCCGGCCGCAAGCAGAACATTCCGCATCGTTGCCTCCCGTTCCAGGCGGTTCCACCGAGCGTTGCCGCTGCATCCATGCAACCGCGGCTGGATCGCAACTCCTGCCCAGGGGGCGGGGACCGGCGCGGCCGGACTTCGTCGCGGCGCTCTGACACAGATCAATGTGGCGCAGCCCGCACGCGGCCACACTGCGGCAAATCCAACCTCAGGACGAGCATTCGATGGACGATAGCGCTTTTTTGCTGGCGCAGGCCGCCCGGGTCAGGCGGCTCGCACGAGATATTATGGATGCGAAAACCGAGGGCGTATTGCTGGCCCTGGCAGCCGAATACGAACAGCGGGCAGCCGCCATTTCAGCAAACGGAACCGAGCCCGCGGACCACGCCTAATCCTGCGCCCAGCCAGGGCCGTGACAGGGCGCCCTCAAGCCGGCAACAAAACGGCGGCGCGAGGAAGCCCCCGCGCCGCCGTCGGCTTGAGTCCGGATGAACTCAGTTCAGCGCCCAGATGCCGACTTCGTAGCCCGGCACGAAGTTGCGGTTGTTCATCTCCGGGTTGCGGTTGATGAAGGTGCGGCCGAACATCGGATGCTTCATGCTGCGCGTCTCGTGCTCGATGCGGAACAGCGGCTTGTTGCTGTCCACATCGACGATGTCGAGGAAGCGGTACTGGTGCTGGTCGCTCTCCTCGCTGATCAGGCCACGCTCCAGCAGCTTCTTGTGCGGGCCAGAGAAGTCGGTCAGCGTGATCTGGATGTGGTGGCCGTCGTATTCCGGCTGCGGCTTGTCGGTCTCGCGGTAGATCACCTTGCTCTCGGTGGAGCAACTCGCCCAGGCGTAACAGCCGCGCTCGTCCTTCGCCACGCCGGCGATGCCGCCGAGGATTTCCGTGTAGAAGCGCGCGATGCCCCACAGCGAGGTGCCCTCCGGCACGTCGAATTCGACATACGGCATGCCGACGCGCATCGCGCCGAACCGCGCGGGGTCGGGCGTGTGCACGCGGATGCGGTTGCCCCACGGGCAGATGGTCTCGACCCCGTCATTGCTTTCGCAGAAGTCGAACTTGGTGCCCTCGAGGTATTTGCGAACGCCGGACAGGCGGCGCAGCAGGGCCTCGCGGTCCGGCATCACCAGGGCTGTCGTGCCGCGCACCACTTGCGGGTCGCGGGTCGGCAGGTGGAATTGGCCACGCCCGACATTGACCCACATGTTGTCAACGCCCGCCATCAGGTACGGGTCGCGCGTCAGGCCAAGGCCCATGAAGTAGAAGGCCGTCGCCTTGTGCTGGTCAGGCACCGTGACGTTCACGTGACCGAGTTCGACGATGTTGCCCAGGTCCTCGACCCTGCGGTCGTACTGCGGCATCGCCATTGCGTCATTCATCGGTAACTCTCCCCACTGCCGGAATTCCATGCAATAGGGCATGTTAACGCCGACAGGCGGGGTTGGTCCATGCCCGGCGTGTGACGCGCCCGACCCGCCTGCGTGGACGTGCCGAGGAAACGAACCAATGGAAGCAGCGTCCGGCCCACCAGGGGACCGGAACGGAAGGCCGCGCCCGCCAAGGCTGGCCGGCACTGGCGGGCCGCGCCACAACAGGCTGGCCGGCACCGAGGGGCCGGCTCGTGCGAGCCCGCCACCTCTGGCCGTTGCCCTGGGCAACGCCCCACGCGCCCCACGCCCCAACCTGCGTGCCCTGCTGCGCGCACGCGACTTCCTGCGCCTGTGGTCGATCGGCGGCTGCGTCAATGCCATGCGCTGGTTCGAGGTGTTGGCAGCGGCGCTGTTCACGCTGGACGCCACCGGCTCCGGCCTCGCCGTCGCCATCGTCTCCGCAGCGCGCACGATGCCGATGCTGTTCCTCGGCGCCTTCGCCGGCGTGATGTCGGAGGCGGTCGATCGCAAGCGCATCCTGGTGATCGGGCAACTGACAACCGCCGCCGCGTCCGCCACCGTTGCATTGCTCGGTGCGTTCGGCAGCGCGAGGCCATGGCATGTGGCGCTCGCCGCCCTGGTCGCCGGCACCGTCTGGTCGACCGAGATGTCCACCCGCCGCCGGATGGTCGGCGAGAGCGTGCCATCGGCGCTGGTGCCGCGCGCCCTGGCGCTCGACACGCTGACCAATTCGGTCACGCGCATGATCGGACCGATCATTGCCGGGACGCTCTACCAGTTTGCCGGCCTGGCCGGTGCCTTCGCGCTATCCGCGGTGATGTATGTGGTCGCCGCAGTGCTCGCCGCCGGCTTGCCGCGCCAGCAGGACATTCGCAGGCTGGTGCTGAGCCACGTGCCGCGCGACCTGGCCGAGGGATTCTCGTACGCGCGTGGCCATATCGTGATCTCCGGCGTGCTGATGGTCACCATCGCAATGAACCTGCTCGGCTTTCCCTATGCCGCGCTGGTGGCTCCGATCGGCCGGCAGCATTTCATGGTGTCGCCGGCCCTGGTCGGCATGATGGCGGCCGCGGAATCGTTCGGCGCGTTCCTGGGCGGGCTGTGGCTGACCGGCGGCGACCCGCCCGGCAGCGGGCGGCCGCTGATGGTCGGCGGCTCGCTGCTGTTCCTGGCCTGCGTGGCGCTGATGCCGCTGGCGCCGGTGTTTCCCATCGCCTGCCTGTTGTTGGTCGCCGGAGGGTTCGGATCGGCGGCCTTTGCCAATATGCAGACATCGCTGATTATCGCCCACGCGCCGCCTCACGTCCGATCGCGGCTGATGGGGTTGCTGACGGTGTGCATAGGCAGCGGACCTGTGGGTATCCTGCTGGTCGGCGCACTCGCCAGCCTGATGGGGCCGCTGCGCGCGGTCGATGCGATCGAGCTGACGGGGCTGGTCGCGGTGGCGATCGTGGGCCTGGCCTGGCGACGAAGAGAGACGCGGCAGCCTCGGTTGGCACGCGCGGCATGGGGAGAAGAGCGATGAATCCGATTGTGGAGACGACGAGCGGCAAGATCCGCGGAGCATTGGTGGAAGGCATCGCGGCATTCCGCGGCGTGCCGTACGGCGCTTCGACCGCCGGCGCCAACCGATTCATGCCGCCGCGGCCGCTCGCGCCCTGGGCCGGCGTGCGCGATGCGCTGGATTATGCCGGCCAGGCGCCGCAGGCCCGGCTCGGACCGGCACCGCGGGCGGAGATGGTGAATTTTTCCGGTCCGCCGGATGCGTCGCCGGAGACCGAGGACTGCCTGACACTGAATGTCTGGACGCCGGCGGCGGACAGCGCGGCGCAGCGGCCGGTGATGGTGTGGCTGCATGGCGGGGCGTTTTCGTATGGCTCGTCGAACAGCTTGCGGCTGCAAGGGATGCGGCTGTGCAGGCGCGGTGACGTCGTTGTGGTGACGGTGAACCAGCGGCTGAACATCTTCGGCGATCTCGACCTGTCGGAGGTCGGCGGCACGGAGTACGCGGCGTCGGGCAACGCCGGCACGCTGGACATGATCGCCGCGCTGCACTGGGTGCGCGACAATATCGGGGCGTTCGGCGGCGATCCAGGCTGCGTCACGATCTTCGGCGAGTCGGGCGGTGGCGGAAAAGTCAG
>DATHNI010000141.1:0-29398 GCA_035486135.1 Acetobacteraceae bacterium | reverse complement strand
GGTCAGCATCAGCCGGCCGTGTGACGTGGTGGTGTCGGCTCATGCGTTGCCTAGCGACTGGAATCCGGCCTTCTGGCCGGTGATGGTGCCGAGCGTGTTCAACAGGTCGCGGGTGGATCGCGCCAGCCGGTCGAGCCGCGTCACGGTCAGCACGTCGCCCGCCTCAAGCTGGCCGAGCAACCGGCGAAGCTGGGCGCGATCGGTCTTGGCCCCGCTCGCCACCTCGCGGAACACCTTCTTGCACCCGGCCTTGGTCAGTTGCCGCACCTGGGTGTCAACGCTCTGGCCGCCCGTAGATACCCTCATGCCGCAGTTTAGCAACGGAATTACGCAACAGAAAAGGCCACGATTTTCAGTCTGCTAGTTTTGTTGCGAAAGTCTTGACGAGTACACGAACGGTCAACGCCACCTTGTGTGCTGCGCGTTACATTCCGTCAGCTCCCCACCCAAAGCGGCCGTAGCAGTATCCACTAGGCCGAACTGTCGCGTCCGACCCTTGGCAGCCATTCAAACTGACCCACTACCGTCGTCCGCATTTGCCTCCAACAGCAAGGCATAGCGTTCCACCAACCAGACGGCGCGTTCGAACAGGCTGGTCAGGCGATAGACCACATCCTGGTTCTCGGTCTGCACCAATCGCCGGCGCAATCCATCGACCACGCTGCTGCGATCGGAGCTGATCTGCTTCAGCAACGCGATGTCGCCGGCCGCGCCGCTGCTGGCGGCGTCGTCGGCGCACATCAGCACCGCC
The DNA here is from genome assembly GCA_035486135.1 of Acetobacteraceae bacterium. Lineage (GTDB taxonomy): Bacteria > Pseudomonadota > Alphaproteobacteria > Acetobacterales > Acetobacteraceae > JASHVB01. The sequence continues at coordinate 28,647 of DATHNI010000141.1, read as the reverse complement.
CCGAGACCCTGCGTCAGCGTGTCGGCCAGCACGGCTGTCGGCCCGGGCGGCAGGCCGGCACGCGTCCGGGCGATCTGGTGCACCGTCTCGTACAGGGATCGCAGCACCTCGTTGCGCGCCTGCAGGTTGGCCAGCCGGTCGAGCATGGCGCGCGGCAGCGCCGCGACCGAGCCATCGTTGGATCCGGCGATACTGCCGAGAAACCCGCCGATGTCCGCGCACAGGTGTGCGATGCTGGCAGCAGCAACCTCATCAACCTGTTCGAGCGCCGGTGCCAATCGCGCTGACACCCGGGTCTGCTCTTTTTCCGCCAGGATCAGCGCGATGTCGGCATCAGCCACCGCCGCCTGGTAGATGAACTGCGGCCGCGCCAGGCTCTCCGCTTCCAACGGCGGCGCGATGGCGGAGAGCAATCGGCGGATCGGCTGGGAGGGGATGGCACAGACCACCAGTGCGGCCATCTGGCAGGCCAGGTAGATCAATGCGAGTTGCCGGCCCGGATCGGCGGCGATCGCCTGTGCGCCTCGCAGCAGCAACGGCCAGCCGGTCAGGTCCTCGACGATCACCAGCGGCAGGATCACCGCGACACCGAGCAGCTTGGTGAGCCCCTGGAACAGCACCAGTTGCCGCTGGCTGCCTCGCGCGCTGCCGCCCATCAGCACCACGCTGATACCCGAGCCGATGCTGGCCCCCAGCACCAGCAGCACCGAGCCTTGGAATGGCAACAGCCCGGCCTGCGTCGCGGAGACCGCGAGGATCGCGGTGGCCGAGGACGATTGCGTAAACAGCGTGACGGCACAGCCCAGGAGGAACGCGGCCACGCCTGATGCTTCGGCCAATGCCATCGCGCCCGACGCCGCACCGTTGGCACGGAGCGCGACGGTGGCCGCGCGCAGCATTTCCAGTCCGAGGAACAGCAGGCCGATAGCCAGGACCACTTCCATGACCTGCCGCCGTGTCGTGCCGCTGGACCGGTCGATGTACAGCCAGATGCCGGACATGCCGAGCGCGAGCAATGTCACGAGGCGCAAATCGATCGCGGCGACTGCCACCAGTGCCGAAGTGCCAAGATTGGCCCAGAGCAATAGCGGCATCGCCGTCCCGATCTGGAGCAATCCGGCGGTGATCAGGCTGACCAGGATGAAGGTGATGCCGTTGCTGGTTTGCAGCAAAGCACCGGCGGCGATGCCCACCACGGCGATCAATAATGGGTTTTGCATGTGCCCCGCGACAGCCTGGCGCAATGGCCGGCCGCCGATCTGCACCATGTTCGCCGACAGGCTTCTGATGCCGGTGAAGAACAGGCCCAGGCCGCCCAGAAATGACGCGATGGCATCGATCCCGCTCATCGCGGGCAGCTTGGCTTTCGGCCGGACCACGTAACCGTGATGGCGGATCGGCCGATCAGGACAACGCCGCCAGCGCGGTTGCGCGATCGGGGTAGATTTCCAGCAGCGGCGTCAGGCCGCTGATCTCGAGCACATCGGCAACCGGCCCTTGCATGGCACAGATGGCGAGCCGTCCTCCGGCGCCGCGCAGTCGCTTCACCGCGGTCATCACCACCCGCACGGCCAGAGTGCCCAGGTAGAAGACCTCGGAGAAATCGAGCACAATCCACGGCGTACCGGCATCGAGCGCTGCCAGCACAACGCGCTCGAAATCCGCGTAGGTGGCCATGTCCAATCGGCCGCCGGGCTGCAAAACCACCCCTTGCATCGGCTCCTCCCGGTCAGGTGGGAGCATTGCGTGCCGGCTTGCGCATGTCCAGCGGCGTCAGGCGGCGATCGCTTGCTCCCTGGTCTGGTGTGCCTTGTCGGTTGGACTTACGGCTGGACGCAGGGATAGCCGGGGGTGGCGCATGCCGTTCGTTCCGCCGCCATGTCTCACACAGCTCCGCAAGCGGGCGAAGGTTTACCAAGGGGCCGGTGGCGCTGCGGACGAGGAAGTCGCCTTTGTGCGCCTTCGCCCGGTGCCTGAACCTTGGGAAAACCAGGAACCGGGCAGTCCGTACTGGCCGTGCGAATCCGCCCGGATCCTATGCGCCGGTGTCCAAAGGTCCTCGGTTTCGAGAGCCTTTGGCCAGCACGGTCAAGCCTCCACGCCGAGCTCCGCCGCAGTGATCGGCTCACGGATGATGATCAGATAGCCGATCGCGCAGACCAGCCCCACCCCCGCGCCGAACAGCAGCGCCGGCACGAATGAACCCGTGCCCTGCACGATGAAGCCGGTGATCATCGGCGCCAGCGCCCCGCCCAGATAGCCGCCGAAATTCTGCATCGACCCAAGCGAGGCCGTGCAATTCGCCGGCGCCGCCACCGACGCCATCGCCCAGGCGGACGAGGACGCCACGTAACCCAGGAACATCGCGGCGGAGACGAACGCGATGGCCAGCGCATTGCTCTCCACCAGCGCCGCCGCGATGGTGCACAGCGCCATGCCGGTCAGCGCGGCCGCCATCGGGTATTTACGGCTGTTCAACGGTGAAAAACCGTGGCGCAGCATAAGCCGGTCGCACAGCCAGCCGCCGAACAGGCTGCCGAAGATGCCCGCGATGAACGGCAGCGAGGCGGCCCAGCCGGTCGCCTTGATGCTCATGTGGCGCTGCAGCTCCAGGTAGCTGGGCAGCCAGGCGGTGAAGATCCAACTGAGGTAGATCGCGCCGAAGAAGCCCATGATCATGCCCCAGGTGGTGCGGCAGCCGAACAGCCGGCGCCACTCGCCCATGGTGACGCGCTCGCCTTCGCCGGTCGTGTCGTCCTCGGTGCGGTAGAGGTTTTCTTCCTCGGTCAGGGTGATGGAGCTGGAGTCGCGGTACAGCACGTACCACGCCGCGGCGACCACCAGGCCGGCGATGCCCATGATGCCGAACATCCAGCGCCAGCCGAATTCCAGCATCAGGAAGGTCAGCAGCGGCGCCGAGATGGCGGTGCCGAGGGTGGACGAGCAATTCCAGATGCCGGTGGCGGTGCCGCGGTCGCGCCCGCCGAACCAGTCGCGCACGACGCGGGCGGAACTGGGGAATTGCGGTGCCTCGCCCAGCCCGAGCACGGCGCGCACCGCGACGAACTGGCCGAAGCCGGTGACCAGGCCGGCCAACCCCTGGGCGAGTGACCAGAGCGCCAGCGCCCCGGTGAGCAAGCGCCGCGGGCCGAACCGGTCCACCATGCCGCCGGCCGGCAACTGGGCGAAGGCGTAGGCCCACAGGAACGCCGAGAGCAACAGCCCCATGTCGGCGATAGAGAAGCCGAGGTCGCGGCGGATCAGCACGTTGCCGATCGACAGGGCGGCCCGGTCCACGTAGTTCACGCAGCCGGCAATCACCAGCAGCGTCAACGCCGTGCGCTGAATGCGCTTGATGCGTTGCGACCGTTCGACAGGAGGCCGCAGCGTGGCGATTGGCAGCCTGGACGTGCCTTCCATTGTTATATCTCCCGACAAAATACTGACGACGAAGACTTTGACGGCGGCGGCGAAACCGCAGCTTCGGCGGCCGGAGCGTGCCCGTCATTGAGGTGGATCAAGCGCGCCGATGCAGGATTGCAAAAACCTGCCCCGTGGGCCGGGGTTCCGCGGCGCGGAGCAAGCGCTGAACCGCAACGCTGTCGTGCCGCATGGTTCGCCCGCCGGCCTTTCGGTCACGGCGCCGGACCGCCGCGCCCGGGCCTGAGCCCGTGACGCGCGTCCGCCGCGCGTTCCCACGCTACAGGATCAGTCCGGGCGTCGTCTCCACATCCAGAGGCCAGATCGGACGCTGCACTTTCGTGTAGGGGATGCGGCGATAATCGCGGCTGAGCGGCCCGTCGGCGTCGACGTAGATGACCTTCTTCGCGATCGGTCCGAACGCCGCCATGAAGTGATTGGTGGATTTCACAACGACCAGCTTGTGTTCGGCCGGCTCGATCGCGAGGTTGCGAAACAATTCCAGGCCCAGCGCCTGCGTGCGGTTGGAGATCAGCACCACGTGAACGCCGCCGATCTTCACCGCGGCGCAATCGCCTAGCGGCACCTGGGTCGGGCCGAAGCTCTGCCGGCAGTCGCGCTTCAGCGCCGTCACGGTCACCATGGCGTCGATCGGTGCGCCGGAGGTGGGCCCGATCTTGCCGCCGAAACGCAGTGGGAAGCTTGCACCCTCACCCGCATCGAAGCACAGGCGCACCGCGATCGGATCCCAGATCGGACCGACCGCCGCATCGGGCACGTCGCGTTCGATCAGGCGGCGCAGGACGGTGGTGTTGTCGCTGGGCGCGCCGCCGCCGGCGTTGTCGGCGGGATCGGCCATCACCACCGGGCTGGCGTTGAACGCCACGGCCATGTCGATGCCGTCCTCGACCGACAAATAGTCGGGCGCCGTGCGGCCACGCATCGAGATGAATTCCTGGCCGATCTCGGTCGCCAGCCGGTCGGCCTTGGCCTTGTCGCCATCGGTGATGACCAGGATGCGGCCGGAGAGTTCGGCGACGTCGGCATAGGGAAAGCAGTGGCCGATCGAGACCGACAGCACGCCGTCCTTGCCCTCCATCGCCGCGGTCTTGTCGACGAACGCACGCATCAGGGGCAGCGTGGTGGGATAGCTGGCGATCTGCCGGCAGTCGTACAGCGACATGGTGGGCTTCACCTGCTTGCGAATGGTGCGCAGTACCAGGGTCAGCAGGTCCTCGGCGCGTTCCACCACGTCGGTGTGCGGAAACTCCTTGTAGAGGACGATGATGTCGGCGAGCCGCACGCGCTTCAACGTGAGATGGCAGTGCGGGTCGAGTTCGACGCCGATGACGCAATCGGGGCCGACCAGCGCGCGCACATTTTCTATCACGTCGCCTTCGGTGTCGTCATAGCCGTGCGCGACCATGGCTCCGTGCAGACCGAGCAAGACGCCGTCCAGCGGCAGTGCGGCCTTTACCTGCGCAAGGATTTCGTCGCGCATGAATTCATAATCCGCGCGGTTGGTGGTGCCGGCGGGACTGGCGGCGAAGCAACTCCCCTCGATCAGGGTGAAGTCTTCCCCTGCGGCACGGCGACGCGCGACCCATAGCGGCGCGGTACACATCAGCGGGGTGTCTTGCGGGTGCTCGCCGGGGCGGAGGAAGACGCTCTCCTGGTAGGCGGCAAGGCTGGTGGGCAGCGGGGAAAACGTGTTCGTTTCGGTAGCGATGGTGGCGCTGAACAGGCGCATGCGCGGAATCCAGTCTGTTGCAATGGACGTGTTCGATCCTAAGGCCGTCGCGCCCCGCTGTCATGACGGGTGGTGGCGCGAGCGCGGCGTGGCGTGGCGCGGCGTGGCGTCAGGCGATGACCGTGCGTTGACGGCAAGGCAGAGCTTGCAGCGCGAAGAAGTCCTAGAGGCGAGAAGGGTTGTCGTGCCAGCACCTACTATCGGTGGAGCGCGAGTCACGGCGGTCCCGTCTGTCATTGCGAGGCGCATTGCGCCGAAGCAATCTCCTGCCTCACAAGCCGTGAACGCTCGTCAGGCAGGGGATTGCTTCGGCGCAATGCGCCTCGCAACGACACCACGACAAGCGCGTTCGCCTGCTCTCGCCCCACCGATTCTGGAAACCAGGGGTTCGTCAGCTTGCTTGCCCGGGCTTCCTGCGCCAGCGTTTGGGTGCTTCAGGAGTGTCCCGCCATGACCGCACAGCCGCGCGAAGCCTATATCATCGACGCGATCCGCACTCCGACCGGCCGCCGGCGCGGCGGGCTCGCGCATGTGCACGCCGCCGACCTGGGCGGCTTCATCCTGCGGCAGATCGTCGGGCGCAACGCGATTCCGGCCGACGAGTACGACGACGTCGTGTTCGGCGCGATCGACTCGATCGGTCCGCTGGCGGGCAACGTCGCACGCACCTGCTGGCTGGCGGCCGGATTGCCGCTGACGGTGCCGGGCGTGACGGTCGATCGCATGTGCGGGTCGTCGCAGCAGGCGGTGCATTTCGCAGCCCAGGCGGTGATGAGCGGCACGCAGGATGTGGTGATCGCCGGCGGGGTGCAGACGATGAGCCAGATTCCCATCGGCACCGCGATGGCCGCAGCCGCTCCGCTGGGCATGCCCGACCCGTTCTCCGGCAGCCTGGGCTGGGTGGCGCGCTTCGGCGGGCAGCCGGTTTCGCAATTCCACGGCGCGTCGCTGATCGCGGAGAAGTGGGGGTTCTCGCGTGAGGACATGGAGGTTTACGCGCTCGAAAGCCATAACCGCGCGCTGCGGGCCCAGGCGGAGGGGCGGTTCGATCGCGAGATCGTGCCGCTGGAAGGTGTGCAGCGCGACGAGACGCCGCGCGCCACCAGCCTGGCGAAGATGGCGTCGCTTGAGCCGTTGCCGGGTTTTCCCCGGTTGACAGCCGGCATCGCCAGCCAGACCTGCGATGCGGCCGCCGCGGTGCTGGTGGTGTCGGAGGACGCTGTGAAGCGATACGGCCTGAAGCCTCGGGCACGCATTCACCATATGAGCGTGCTGGGCGACGATCCGATCTGGATGCTGACCGCGCCCATTCCGGCGAGCAAGCGCGCCATCGAGCGGGCCGGCATGCGGTGGGCCGACATCGACGTGGTCGAATGCAACGAGGCGTTCGCGTCGGTGCCGATGGCATGGCTGGCGGAGATCGACTTCCCGTATGAGCGGTTCAATCCCAATGGCGGCGGGATTTCGCTGGGTCATCCGATCGGTGCGACCGGAGCTCGCATCATGACGACGCTGCTGCACGAGTTGGAGCGCAGCGGTGGGCGGTACGGATTGCAGACGATGTGCGAGGGCGGCGGGGTGGCCAACGTGACGATCATCGAACGGCTGTAGTGTTGTGTGTAGTAAACCTCTCCCGCTTCGCGGGAGAGGTCGATGGTGCGAAGCACCGAGGGTGAGGGTGATCGGGTCGGCACGTAGCAGGTAGAGCGGGGCGACCCGATCACCCTCACTCTCGCCGCTTACGCGTCTCGACCTCTCCCGCGAAGCGGGAGAGGTTTACTGGCACCTGCACCTACGCCGCCATCTTGACCTGCTGCCGTACCAGATCCGCGGCCTTCTCGCCGATCATGATGGCCGCCGCGTTGGTGTTGCCCGACACCACGGTCGGCATCACCGACGCATCCACCACGCGCAACCCGCCGATGCCGTGGACGCGCAACTCGGGATCGACCACCGCCATCGTATCGATGCCCATCTTGCAGGTACTGGTCGGGTGGAACACCGTGCCGCCTCTATTACGCGCGTGTTCTAATATCTGCGCATCGGTCTGCGCCTGCGGGCCGGGCAGGAACTCCTCGGCGACGTAGTGCGCCAGATGCGGCGTGGCGAGCAAGCGACGGCCGAGCAACAACCCGTCGACGATGGTGCGTCGATCAGTCTCGGTGGCAAGGTAGTTCGGCAGGATCGCCGGCGCATCGCCGGGGCGCGGCGATTTCAGCCTGATCTCGCCTCGGCTTTCCGGGCGAAGCTGGTATGCGATCAGGGTGAAGCCGGAGAATTTGTGCAGCCCATCCTGCGGCCGGTCGGCACTGAAGACCGAGATCGACATCTTGATGTCGGGCGTCGCCAACTCCTGCCGAGTGCGCGCGAACAGCGCCACCTGGGCCGAGATCGACGCCATCGCGCCGCGCCGGCGGAGATAATAGTCCAGCCCGGTGCGCAGCATTTTAACCGGGCTCAGCATGATGTCGTTCACCGTGATCGGGTAACGGCATTTCAGCTTGATCGGCGCAGAGTAATGGTCCTGCATCGCCTGGCCGACGCCGGGCAGATGATGCACCACCGGAATGCCGAGATCGGTCAGATGCTGTTGCGGGCCGACGCCGGACAGCAGCAGAAGCTGCGGCGAATTGATCGCGCCGCCGCACAGGATCACCTCGCGCCGCGCGCGGGCGGTGACGGAGAAGCCGTCCTGGCGGAACGCCACACCAACCGCGCGGCGGTTCTGGAAGATGATGCGTTCAGCGAGCGCGCCGGTGACGACTCGCAAATTCCTCCGACGTGTCGCGGGCTTCAGATAGCCGACCGCGGTGGAGCACCGGCGGCCGTTTTGCGTCGTGGTCTGGTGATAGCCGACGCCATCCTGCGCCGCGCCGTTGAAATCGGCGTTGAACGGATAGCCGAGGTCGTTGCAGGCTCGGATGAACGCCTCGCAGATCGGGTGCTGGTCGGGGACGTCGGAGACCACCAGCGGACCGCCGGTGCCATGCCAGTCGTCGGGGCCGCGCACCTGGTGTTCGGCGCGCTTGAAATACGGCAGCACATCCTGCGCCGACCAGCCGGTGCAGCCCATCTGGCGCCACAGGTCGAAATCCTCGTGCTGACCGCGGATATAGACCATGCCGTTGATGCTGGACGAGCCGCCCAGCACCTTGCCGCGCGGCCAGTAGATCTTGCGGCCGCCGGCGCCGGCATCGGGCTCGGTTTCATAACACCAGTTGACCGACGGGTCGGCGAAGGTCTTGCCGAAGCCGAGCGGGATGTGGATCCAGCGGTTGAAATCGTCGCCGCCGGCTTCCAGCAGCACGACACTGGTGGCGGGGTCTTCGGAGAGCCGCGCGGCCATCACGCAGCCGGCCGACCCGGCACCCACGACGATGAAATCGGCTTCGATGACGTCCTGTTGCCCGGACATGCTGTTTCCCCCGATGCGGATCGTTCCGTTTCTCCCTGGCAGCATGGTCTTGGCGATGCGAGAGTCAATGACCGGGCGTTAGAAGGGGCCCGGGTGAATTGGAAACGCCAGGCCTGCTGTCATTGCGAGAAGCGGAGCCGTCTTAGGAAGAAGCAGACTCCCTCTCCCCTTGAGGGAGGGGGTTGGGGGGAGGGGTTCGTGCGGCACGAACCCCTCCCCCCAACCCCCTCCCTCAAGGGGAGGGGGAGTCTGCTTCTTGCGATGAGAGCGGCGCGCCTGATCGGCTGGACATCGCTTGCGTCCGCTGCTGTGGTCCTGGTCGCGATCTGCCGTGCAAGGCGGATTGCGGAAAAGAGGGGGGAACAGATGGCAACGATCGTGCTGGTCCACGGAGCGTATCAGGGCGGCTGGATCTGGACGCGCGTCGCGCCGATCCTGCGCTCGGCGGGGCATACGGTGTTCGCGCCGTCGCTGGATGGGTGTGCGGAGCGCAAGCACGCGCTGCGTCCCGGCATCACCACCGAAACGCACGGCGCCGAAATCGCCGACCTGCTGTTCTATGAAGACCTGCGCGACGTGGTGTTGGTCGGCACCAGTTCCGGCGGCATGGTGACGTGCCGGGCCGCGGAACTCGCCCGCGATCGGATCGGCCGGGTCGTGCTCGCGGATGCGCTGTCGCTGATGAACGGCGAGCGCATCTCGGATTTCGTCAAGCGCACCGGCGCGGTCACCACCGGCCTGACCACCGGCCCCTCGCCCGAGGATGCTCGCAACCGCATGTTCGCGTCGCTCGATCCGGCGACGCTGGAATGGGCGCTGGCGCGCTACACGCCGCACCCGATCGCCGCGATGCAGGAGCCGGTGAAGCTCGACAGCTTCTGGGACCAGCATTGGAACGCCACGGTGATCTGGTGCAAGCGCAGCGTGAACCCGCCGGTCGCCCACCAGCGCCGCGCCGCCGACAAGCTGGGCGCGCGCTGGTTCGAACTGGACACCGGGCACTATCCGATGCTGACCGAGCCGGAGGCGCTGGCACGGCTGATCCTGGCCGAATAGCCACACCCGGACGATGCCGCGGCCGGACGACCCGCTGCGCGGCATCGCGCTGTCGGTTGGCTCGACCGTGTTGTTCTCGATCTCCGACGCGACCTCGAAAGTGCTCTCCGCGCATCTTCCGGTCGTGGAGATCGCCTGGCTGCGCTACGTGATTTTCGTGCTGATGGCGGGCGTGCTGGCGCGGCGTGCCCGGCCCCGCGCGATGTGGCCGCGCAGCCCGGTGCTGCAGGTGATTCGCGGGATATGCCTGGTCGGCTCCTCGCTGCTGTTCATCTTCGGGCTGCGCCGGCTGCCGCTGGCCGAGGCGTCCACGATCAGCTTCGTCTCGCCGGTGCTCACCACGATGCTGTCGGTGCCGCTGCTGGGCGAACATGTGGGGGTGCGCCGCTGGGCGGCGGTGGCGGTGGGGCTGGCCGGCGTGGTGGTGGTGATGCGGCCTGGTCCGGCCGGGTTCCAGGCGGCGGCTTTGTTTCCGCTGGGCTCAGCGCTGTGCTGGGCGCTGGCGCTGGTGATCACGCGGCGCATGGCGGACACCGAGAGGCCCTCGACCACCGTCCTATGGTCCGCCTGCGTCGGCGTGGCGATGCTGAGCCCGGTGCTGCCGTTCGATGCGCGCTGGCCGACTCCAGGGCAGATGGGACTGGCGGTGCTGCTGGGCGTGCTGGCCTCGGCGGGCCAATCGATCGTGGTGACGGCCTACCGGCACGCGCCGGCGTCGGTGCTGGCACCGTTCTCCTACGCGCAGCTTGTCTGGGCCGGGTTCGCGGGTTGGCTGGTGTTCGGCGCCTTGCCCGACCGTTGGACGCTGGTGGGCGCTGCGATCATCGCGGCGAGCGGAGTTTACACCGCGCACCGCGAACGGCTGCGGGCGCGGCTCAGCGCGTGACGGCCGGCGCCATGTTCCCCGGATCGTTCGGGTGCTGCTCGCGCGCCACACGCTGATTGGACTCGCGGGCCTGGGCCATGCCTCGCAGGATCGCGTCGGCATCGAGCGCCGCCTGGGCGGAGCGGGCGCCGTCACCGCGCACGAAGTCCCGTTCGGACACCGATTGTTGCACGGCGCAAGCTGCAACGACGGAGGCTACGGCAACGGCGATGGCCAAGCGCATCACGTTTCACCTTGCTCACGAGAGCCTTCATGCTAGCGTAACTCGCGTCGGATCACCAGCCCGCGATTGGCATTTCTCGTCAGTCCTGGTCAAATTCTCCCCGCCGTGTAGGTTGCATCCGGATGCTTGCCTGGAGCCGAGGGAATGGTGGCCACCGAAACGACGACCGACGCCGGGACGACCGAAGCGGGACGCGACTTCATTCGTGATATCGTGCAGTCGGATATCGATGCCGGACGCGTGTCGGAGGTGGTGACCCGTTTTCCTCCCGAGCCAAACGGCTACCTGCATATCGGTCATGCCAAGTCGATCTGCCTGAACTTCGGTGTCGCGGCCGAGTTCGGCGGACGCTGTCATCTTCGCTTCGACGATACCAATCCAATGAAGGAAGAGCAGGAGTTTATTGATTCCATAGCGCGGGATGTGAGGTGGCTGGGGTTCGAGTGGGGCCGGCACCTGTACTTTGCGTCGGATTATTTCGAACGGCTTTATGAATGGGCAGAGCATTTGATCCGCTCGGGCAAGGCGTATGTGGATGATTCCACGCCTGACGAGATTCGCGCGATGCGCGGCACGCTCACCGAACCGGGACGGGAGAGCGGGTATCGCAACCGCTCGGTGGAACAGAATCTGGATCTGTTCCGGCGGATGCGGGCGGGGGAGTTTCCCAACGGCGCGCGGGTGCTGCGGGCGAAGATCGACATGGCGTCGGGCAACATGAACCTGCGCGATCCGGTGCTTTACCGCATCCTGCATGCGACGCATCCTCGGACCGGCGACGCCTGGTGCATCTATCCGACCTATGATTTCGCACACGGGCAGTCGGACGCGATCGAGGGCATCACACACTCGATCTGCACGCTGGAGTTCGAGGACCACCGGCCGTTGTACGACTGGCTGATCGAGCATTTGCCGGTGCCGTCTCGGCCGCACCAGTACGAATTTGCACGGCTGAACATCGCCTATACCGTGATGTCCAAGCGTTTGCTCACGGCGTTGGTGCGGGACGGGCACGTGAGCGGCTGGGACGATCCGCGCATGCCGACGCTGGCGGCGCAGCGGCGGCGCGGCGTGCCTGCGGCGGCGGTGCGCGAGTTCGTGCGGCGGGTGGGGGTGGCCCGGGCGTATAGCGTGGTGGACCTGGCGCAGTACGAACATGCGGTGCGCGACGTGCTGAACAAGACGGCGCTGCGGCGCATGGCGGTGCTGCGGCCGTTGAAGCTGGTGATCGAGAATTGGCCGGAAGGGCAGACGGAAACGCTGGACGCGGTGAACAACCCCGAGGATGCGTCGGCCGGGTCCCGGCCGGTGACGTTCGGGCGCGAGATATTCGTGGAACGGGATGATTTCATGGAGAACCCGCCGCGGAAGTTCTTCCGGCTGGCGCCGGGGCGCGAGGTGCGGCTGCGTTACGCGTATTTCGTGACGTGCCGTGAGGTGGTGAAGGATGCCGCGGGCGAGGTGACGGAACTGCGCTGCACCTATGATCCGGCGACGCGTGGCGGCGATGCGCCGGACGGGCGGCGGGTGCAGGCGACGCTGCATTGGGTGTCGGCGGCTGACGCGTTGCCGGCCGAGGTGCGGCTGTACAGCACGTTGTTTGCCCGCCCCGATCCAGGTGCGGCGAACGGCGGCGATGTGATGGCGGACCTCAATCCGGAGTCGCTGGAGGTGCTGCTCGGCTGCCTGGTCGAGCCGGCGCTGGCGTCGGCGCCGGTCGGTGAGGCGGTGCAGTTCGAACGGCAGGGTTATTTCTGCGCCGATCCGGATCGTTCGCCGGAACGGCTGGTGTTCAACCGCACGGTAGGCCTGCGCGATACCTGGGCGAGGATCAGTGCCGGCCCGGCCGCCAAGAAAGGCCAGGGCTCTGCCCCCTGAGGGTCCAGACTGTGCCCCGGCGAAGCCCGAGGGCAGCGCCCCTGACTTTCCTTCGTTGACCCGATGACCGGCATGGGCATGATGCGCCCATGCAGCGCCTTCGCGTCCTTCGGAAAGCTACCTCCCTCGACGACCTGGAGCTTGTGCTCGAACCGGCCGAGACACTGCCGCGCGGCCCCGACGATGTGCTGATCGGCGTGCGCTATGCCGGCGTGAATCCCTCCGACGTGGCCGCCATGATGGGCCGGATGCCGCAAGCGATCTGGCCGCGCACGCCAGGACGCGAGTGGTCGGGCGTGGTGCTGGAGGGTCCGCCCGACCTCGCGGGCCAGGAGGTGTTCGGCGCCGGCGGCGATCTCGGCATCACCCGCGACGGCTCACATGGCAGCCTCCTCGTGGTGCCGCGCGCTGCCGCAGTGCTCAAGCCGCCGACGCTCTCATCGGCCGAGGCAGGCTCGCTCGGCGTGCCCTTCATCACCGCCGCGCTGGGCTACCAACGCACCGGCGCGCCACAGGCCGGCGAGGTGGTGCTGATCATGGCAGTGAACGGCAAGGTCGGCCAGGCGGCAGCGCAGATCGCCGCCATGCACGGGGCGCGCGTGTTCGGCGTCACCCGCCGCGCCGAGCCCTTCGCCGGGCCGGATTTCGTGCCGATACGCATGATCGATTCCAGTTCCGCGGACGTCGCCGAAACCGTTCGCGCGGAAACCGGCGGCCATGGCGCCGACATCGTGGTGAATACCATCGGCAGTCCATATTTCGCCGCGGCGAACGCGGCGATGGGCCATGGCGGACGGCAGATCCTGATGTCCACCCGAGAGCGGCCAGTGCCGTTCGACATTTTCACGTTCTATCGCGGGCGGCACAGCTTCTTCGGCATCGATACGCTGGCGCTCGACGCCTCGCAGTCGGCCGCGGTCCTGCGGGAACTGCTGCCGGGCTTCGCCAGCGGCCAGTTGCGGCCGTTCCGGGTTCGGGACGAGTCCTGCTTTCCGTTGACCCGGGCGATGGATGCTTACCGCGCCGTGCTGGACAGCTCGCGCGACAGGGTGGTGCTGCGGCTGTAGCCCGGTCGTCCTGGTGTTATACCAGCCCGCTGAAGGGTTGACACGCCGGCGGTCCAACAACGTCATGCCGACGAAGAGCCTGCCCCGAGCGAAGGCCGGGGTCGGCCTCCACGACTTTTCGCAGATGTACGCTGGAAGGTCGTGGATGGTGCGCCTTCGCGCACCATGACGCGAACGCCGGCCCCGTCGCTACAGGGCGCGCAGGAACGCCACGAGGTCCTGCTTCTCCTGCGTGGTCAGCTTGTCGCCGAGCACGAGATTGAAGAATTCGACCGTGTCGTCCAGCGTCAGCAGACGTTCATCATGCAGGTAGGGCGGGTTGTCCTTCACACCGCGCAGGGCAAACGTCTTGATATTGCCGTCGCCGACCTCCATCGCGTTGTTCACCAGTTCCGGCTTGAAGAACCGTTCGGTTTTCAGGTCATGCATCAGGTTGTCGGTGTAGTATGGCGGCTGATGGCAACTGGCGCACTGGCCCTTGCCGAAGAAGATATCCTGCCCACGCGTTTCGGCGGGCGTCGCCTTGGCGGGGTCGAGCTTGCCAAACAAATCAAGCTTTGGCGCCGGCGGAAAGTCCAGCATCTCCTGGAAGTCTGCCATGAAATCGACCTGGCTGCCGCGCTCCAGCGGGTTCACACCCTTCTTCGTGGCGATCACGATGTCACCGTCGAAATAGGCCGTTCGCTGCTCGAACTCAGTGAAATCCTCCACTGTTTTCAGCGCCCGCTGTGAGCCGAACAGCCGCTGGATGTCGACGCCGCGCAGCGAGACGGTCTTGAGCCGATGACGATACCACTCGGGGCGCGCATCGGGTGCCAGGTGGGTGGCGCCGTTCTGATGCCCGTTGCTATGGCAATCGAAGCATGCGGCACCCTGGCTCGCCTGTGCCGCTTTACGATCGTCGGTGGCGTTGAACTGCTGTTCCGGGAACGGCGTCACCAGCAACCGCAGGCCTTCCAATTGCCGAGGCGTCAGGATGCCGTTGAACATCTCGAAATAATTTGTCAGCGAAATCAGCTTGCCCTGCGAGACGTCGCCCAGGTCCGGACGTTGGACCAGGTACATCGCTGGCGGAAACGCGGCGAGAAAGCGTTCCGGCAGGTCGAAATCGATGTCGAAACGGGTTAGGTCCCGCCCCTCCTGGCGCTTGGTCGCGTCGATCGCATCCTGAGGAAACACGAAGCCGCCCGTCGCGTGGATAGGATGCGGCAGCGGGAGGAACCCAGGCGGCCACAGCCCGCGCTCGCGGATCTCGTCCGGGCTCATCGCGGCGAGTTGTTCCCAGGTCGTCCCCGCGGGCAACCGGACGCGCACACCTTCTTGCAAGGGCTTGCCATGCTCCATGGTGACACCCTGGGCGGGACGATCACTCAGGTCATAGCGCTGATCGAGCAATGCCTGGTGCTCGCGTTCAATACCTGGCTTTGCCGCTACGTCCTGCGCCATCCTGGCTGCAAACGGCTGATCGATGGCTATGGGTTGGTAACTGGTCAGCCCGCGCGGCCCTCGGTCGTAGCCTTCAGACCCCTGAAGGTAGGGATTCTGGGCTGGAGGTGTGGGCGCCTGCTGCGCGTCGGCACTGCCAAGCAACAGCATGAGGCAGCCAGATGACAACAGAAGGCAGGTCCGTTTGCTGAATCCCAACATGGGCCACCCTTTTCCGCAATGCGGCGAAAAGTTTTGCCATGCCATGACAGTCTGGCGCCGGTCGGTTCTGGCTGACTCAAGCCGAACTTCACCGACAAACTTTGTCATTATCCAGCAGCACGTCATGACAATTGGCAAATTAAACTTTGCCTGCACCAGGTTCAGGCACTTCACGTTTACTTCAAGTATTGCGGTCACACGTTCTCGTGATATTACTCCGCCACATAATTCGTTCGAACGATCGCCACCTATGACGCCGTTTCGAAACGCTTTAGAGGCCGCCTTAAAACGCTTCAGCAGAGCTCGAACTCAAAGCGAGGCAGCGCTGCAAATTGTCCATCCGCCGATTGACCAGAAAATTGGCAGTCTGGTCAGTTGCTGACGTTCAAGCAGGCAGGCTGGCGCGATATCGCGCACCACCAGATCGACAATCGCGCTGCCCGTCCCGTCCGATCATGCATCGCATGGTTCTGCGTCCGAGACGGACCGGCAAGAGCAGCGGCTGGCGCTGCATTCCGCTCCCTGTGGCGGAAGGTGCGAGCAATGGCAGTCTGCACAGAACATGGCCTTGGCCATCCACCGCCGGCGCGTGTTTGATGCATGATTCGTGTAAGGAAGGAATCTGGCGCGCAGCTTCGAGACGAAGACCATATCAACTGCTAAACGATACGTTTTACGTCTTGTCTTTGTATCGCCACGAAGAAGTGAAGTGTCAACTCCGGTCTATAGTGATTCAAATCAAGTATTGGAAACGCGATCTCATTATAGATCGCACCGTCGCTCGGTTGCGACAGGCTAAGCATCCAACGGGGAGGTACTTCGATGGCAACTCGCACGTGGGTCGGCGGTTACGACAACAACAGCGTGTACCAGAGCGACAACTGGTCGCCAGCGGGACCGGTTCAGGCCGGCGATACGTTGCAGATGTTCAGCGGCACAGCAAACATGGCGGGCGGCAATTTGTCAGGCGACACGTTACACGTCGGAACGCAAACCAGCTTCGCCAGCAATACGCCCCCTGCGGTGGTGAACCTGTCGGACGGCGCATCGCTGACCGCTGTGGCGGGGACCACGGCATTCGCGCAGCAGAATTTCGTCTTCAATGCGAGCGGCATCGATACGCTGAACCTGACAATCGATAACAACTTCTATGCGACGACGTCCACGACGGTGAACATCGCGTCGGATTCGCTGTTGAACGGTGTCGTCACAGTTGAAGGGCACAACGGCAATCTGACGATGAACGGCGCGGGCCTGTCGGCCTTCGACAATTCCGGCGCCAGTTCCGTCGGATACAACTGTGTCGCCACGATCGATGCGAATGTGCTCGGCATAGGCAGCTTCGCGGTGGATGGAGATTCCGGCCTGAGCTTCCTGAAGTTTGTCGGGCCGGGGGAATCCGTCACCCTCGCCGGCCACGACTCGCTGGGGATCGGCATGCCTCACGCATTTCTTGGCCAGGTCGATATCGCGAGCGGCAGCGAATCCTTTGTGATTGGCCTCGCTGGCATCACCAACGCCGACAGCTACAGCTATGCGAACGACCTGCTGACGCTGTTCGATGGCAATCGGCCAATCGACGTGCTTCGGCTGAACGATAGCGGCACGCTCCAGGTCCGCGAAAACTCGTCCGGAGTGTTTGTTGGCTCGAGCACCAGCACATTGCCGTCGGATACCGTTGCACTGCCAATGCATTCCGGTATTGCGCTGGGCGCGGTCTGAGAGTCAGCCGATTGCCCGTGAGCGTCGGGAGAAGCGCGGCGCGCGCCCCTCCCGATGCTGCGGTGGCAGGGGATTGAACCCGGCCGCCTCTGCGTGCTGTGCCATCGCCTTGAGACGCTTCCAGCGCCCGCCTCCCGATTTCTTGCGACGGAGAGCAGCAAACCGACCTTGAGGGCGCGCGGGGTGTGTCGGGGCTTCGATGTTCTCCCGCGGTGTCGCGGAACCGGCGGTCGCTTTTGCTCGCCGTCGCGACGCCAGCGATTGCGCATGGGGAGCATTCTGCAAACGCAACCACCATATCCATCGAGGTACGTCGTTGCGAGACGCGCAGCGACGCCGGAATCCCTGCCTGACGAGCAGCCCTCGGTTCGCCAGTCGGGGGATTGCTTTGTCGCTTTGCTGCTCGCAACGACAGGCTGGCCGCGCGCGTCGGCACTTGGCCATGGCTGATGCCGCGGTCACACCAGGCGCAGGCTGGGCGGCAATCCGCTATACGACGTCTCCCATAACCTAGAGCATTGCCGCCATGAGCATCGCCATCCTCGTCGTCCTGGCCATCGTGCTGCTGATCCTGCTGCGCTCCATCCGCATCGCATCGGAGTGGCAGCGCGCCGTGGTGCTGCGGCTGGGACGCTTCCTCGAGGTGAAGGGCCCTGGCCTCTATTTGCTGTTCCCGCTGATCGACAGCGTGGCGCAGGTGATCGACCTGCGCATCATGACGACCACCATCACCGCAGAGCAAGCACTGACCCGCGACACGGTGGCGGTGGGGGTGGACGCGATCGTGTTCTGGCAGGTGGACAACGCAGAGCATGCGGCCATTCGAATCGCCAACTACCGCGAGGCGGTGGAGCGCGTCGCGCAGACCAGCCTGCGCGAGATGATCGGTTCCACCGAACTCCAGCGGCTGCTTTCGGACCGCAAGATGGCGGACGAGCAATTGCGGGCGACGATCGGCGACAAGACGATCACCTGGGGCGTGGCGGTGCGCAGCGTGGAGATCAAGGACGTGTCGATCCCGCGCGAGTTGCAGGACGCGATGAGCCGCCAGGCGCAGGCGGAACGGGAGAAGGACGCGCGGGTGACCCTGGCCTCGGCCGAGCGGGAGATTGCAGCGCAGGTGGTGGCGGCGGCGACGCTGTATGCCGGCAGCCCGCATGCCCTGCAATTGCGCCAGATGAACCTGCTGTACGAGATGAACAAGGAGCGCGGCACCACCGTGCTGATCCCGACCGACATGGCGAACAGCCTGGGCAGCGTGGTTGGGTTGACGCAGGCGCTGGGCAGACCGTCGCAACCGGCCGGTTGACGCACGATTGCGGCCAATCGATTGATCTAGATCATGGATCGTACCTGCGGCGCCCTCGTAATGATGCTGTCCCGTGCTGTCGCAAGCCAGCTTGGGTCAGGCGTTGAGGAAACCGTGCGATGGCCCAGACCACGCCGTCCGGCCCCAAGGGGACCCGAGTGATACCGGGTGCCTTGGCGATCCAATTTGCCCGAGTGAGACACCATCGGTCGCGTTGTCCGCCGGCCGCCGCCCATCCTGATGGGGGGCAAAACCTGGGCATTTCCCGATCACATGAGCAAACGCAGGTCGTGCGCGACCAGGAGGAACGAACATGGACGCGAGGGTAGATGCAAGCGAGCTGTCGCTGCATGGGATCGAGCCGATCGAACGAGAGACCATCAAACGAGTGACCTGGCGGCTGATGCCGGTGCTCATGCTGGGCTATTTCTGTGCCTACCTGGATCGGTCGAACGTCGGCATGGCCGCGACGACGATGGTCAAGTATCTCGGGTTCAGCAACACGGTGTTCGGCTTCGGCGCCGGGCTGTTCTTCCTGGGCTACTTCATTGGCGAGATTCCCAGCAACCTGATCCTCAATAAGGTGGGGGCGCGGCGCTGGATCGCCCGCATCCTGATCACCTGGGGCATCGTCGCCGCGTTGACCGGTTTCGTGTGGAGTGAGGGAAGCTTCTACATCAACCGAGTACTGCTCGGGCTGGCCGAGGCCGGGTTCTACCCGGGCGTGCTGCTGTACATGACCTGGTGGTTCCCATCCTATTACCGCACCCGGATGATGGGTATTTTCCAGTCAGCAAGTGTGATCTCGCTGTTCCTGGGACCGCCGATCGGCGGGCTGTTGCTGATGCTGCAAGGCTGGATGGGCCTGCAGGGCTGGCAGTGGCTGTTCATCATCGAGGGAGTTCCGCCGATCATCATGTGCTACGTGACGTGGATGCTGCTGACGGATCGGCCGCACGACGCCGCGTGGCTGACGCCGGCGCAGAGGACCTGGCTGCAGAACCGGCTGGACTCCGAGCAAGCACAGAAAGAGGCGGTGCGGAAGTACTCACTCGGCCAGGCGTTCAGCAATCCGAAGTTGTGGCTGCTGACGCTGGCCTATGTCGGGCAGAACGGATCTTCCTACGGCCTGGTGTTCTTCCTGCCGCTGATCGTCAAGGGGCTGGGTATCTCCACCGGCTATATCGGCCTGGTCAGCGCACTGCCCTACCTGTTTGCCTTCGTCGCGATGATCTACTGGGGCTACCATTCCGACCTGCATGGCGAGCGAACCTGGCACGTTGCCGGTGCGGCCCTGGTCGCCGCGGGAGGCTTGGCGTCCTGCGTACTGATTGGCGCCGGCCACCCGGTGATCACGATGATCCTGCTTTGCATCGCGATGATGGGCCAGCAGTCGCTGGTGCCGACGTTCTGGTCGCTGCCGAGCGCCATGCTGACCGGCGTTGCCGCGGCGGGCGGCCTCGCGATGATCAACGCTGTCGGCAATCTGGGCGGGTGGCTTGGCCCGTCGGTCTACGGCTTGGTGAAGGATGCAACCGGCAGCGCCGATATCGGGCTGCTGTGCCTGGCGGCGGGGCCGCTGCTGACCGCCATCTGTGTGGTGCTGGCTGGCCATGACCGGCGGCTGGAACGCCTGATGGAGCGTTCCGCATAGGCCCTGACCGCGGCGCTGGCGCTGGGTCGCGACCAGCGCCGGCTGTGGCTTTCGGTTCGGCGCGTTCGGAGTGTGCGGTTTTGGCGGGGTGTGGGACGAAATTGGGCGCCCCGCACCCTTGAATTTTACTCCGCCAATGGCATAGTGAAATGGCGATCTGGCGGAAGAACGAGATCGCGATCACCTTTCTCGATGGGCTCGTCGAGCATCCCGTGGTGACCGTTACGATCGCGTCGCCTGCAGGCGAACTCCGAGCGATGGCCACGCCATCACAAGTTGGGCGCAGTTTGATACTTGCCGGGCTACATATGCACGGAGAGTTGACCTCCGCCAATCAGGTAGGACCAGCAAACCTGATCGTCCTGGCACAGGCAGTGATGGAGATGATGGATGTCGACGAACTCGTGGTTACCGCCGGGCTTCGAACGACTGGCGCGAACCCAGGGCCGAGGCAAAATCGCATCCGGTTCACCCGTCGCCTTGCTGATTGAATCAGCATGCAGCCTCCGCGAAATGAAGACGATCAACGCCATCGAATCTCTGGTGCACCGATGGATGCCACTTTTGCGCGCCAAGCGCGCTATCGAGGCAATGGTACATAACGGCAAGGCTTACGTGTACGTGCCGAAGGTGGAGTCGCTCGACGCGCTGACGCAGGAGTTGGCGAAGGCCGGAGTCAAGGCGACTGCCTTACCGAATGCCGGGATCGACGTGCGCGCCATCCGCGAGAAACTCGACTTCACGCAAGAGCAATTCGCGGTCCGCTACGGGCTGGACGTGGATTCGGTGCGGAACTGGGAAACCGGTCGCCGCACACCGGATACCGCGGCGCAGAGTTACCTGCGGGCGATCCGTGCCAACCCCGAAGCGGTGGAGGCGGCACTGTGGTCCGATGCCGCGGAAGACGAACGCAACGCCACTCCGCCGGCCGACGCGCAGCGCGAAACCCGCGCCACCGCGCCGGCCAAAGCCCGCGTCACCCCATCCGCCGCTTGATCGCCGCCGCGCGTGCCAGCACGTTCTGCGCGCGCTGCACCACGGGCACGTCGATCATCGCGCCCTCGAACTGCACCGCGCCAAGCCCCTGAGCGAACGCCGCGTCATAGGCGGCAACCATGCGCTCGGCGCGCTCCACCTCGGCCTCCGTCACGCCGAATTCCTCGTTCAGCACCGGCACCTGCAAGGGATGGATCGCGCTGGCCCCCGTAAAGCCCAGGCGCTTCGACCGGCGGATGATGGCGCGGAATGCCTCCTGATCGCGGAAGTCGGCGATCGAGCCGACGAAGCCCATCGGCAGGATGCCCGCTGCGCGCGCGGCGAACAGGGTGTGCTGCTTGGGATAAAACAACGCCTCCGGGTCTGGCAGCATGCCGACATCGGCGGTGAAATCCTCGGTCCCGAGACTGATCGCCACCACGCGGGGATGCGACTTTGCGATCGCCTCGATGCGGAAGAAGCCGGCCGCGGTCTCCACCAGCACGACGAACTTCATCGCACCGACCGGCAGGCCGCGCTCGGCCTCCAGTTCCGCGACGATTTCGGCACAGGCGCAGACGTGCTCTGGGCTGTCCACCTTGGTCAGCATCAGAGCCATCACGCCGGGGATCACCGCCGCTTCCAGGTCCCGCACCAGCAGTCGCCATGGCCGGTTGACGCGCACCAGCACGTCGCCACCGTTGCGCGCCACTTGCGGGATGGCGTCGGCGATCAGGGTGCGCGCATGCGCTTTCTGCGAGGGTGCGACCGCGTCCTCCAGGTCGAGGATGATGCCGTCGGCGCCACGATCGGCACCGGTGCGCACGAATTTCTCCGCCGTTACCGGCACGAACAGCAGCGAACGCCAGGTGGGAAGATCGTCGCGCATGGTCCAGGCATCCTTCGATCGGTGATTGGCGCCGGACCATACCGCCGGGTCCGACGCCTGTCATTGCGTGGGGGCCGACCTGGAGTCGGCCGCGCCGGGCGTCAGGCCAGTCGCGTGCCCTTGGTTTCCGGACTGACCAGTATCACGCAAGCGGCCAGCGCGAAGGCGATGATGGTCGTGCCCATCCCGAGCACGAAGCCCTGCGACGAGGTTGCCAGCGCGCCGATCAGGAAGGGCGCGATGACCCCGCCGAGGCGGCCGCCGTTATAGGCCAGCCCCATCGATAGCGCGCGTGCCGTGGAGTTCGGCATCAGTTCCGCGGTCAGCGGCCCGAGCCCGGCGAAGATACCGGTGATGCCGAAGCCGGTGCAGAACATCGTCGCCAGCAGGATTGCTTGCTCGTTCTCGACCAACAGCACCCCGACCGACACGGCGCCGATGCAGAGATAGATCAGGAAGGTCGGCCGCCGCCCCAGCCAGTCGACCAGTGCGGCGAACACCAGAAAGCCGCACAGCGAGCCGATCTGCTGCGACAGGGTGAAGCCGAGGCCCTTGATGAAGGCCAGGTGCTTGACGCTGACCAGGAAAGTCGGCGTCCAGGTGAACACGCCCCAATAGATGTATTGCGCGAAGAAGATGAAAGCGAAGGCCAGGATCAGCCCGCGCAGATGCTCGCGTTCGAAGACATCACTGAGGCGCCCGCGCGGCGCGGCGGTGTCGCGCCTGCGCTGCCAGATCGGCGATTCCGGCGTGCGCAGCGCGACAGGGATGACGATGAGCGCGGGCAGTACGCCGAGCCCGTACATGATGCGCCAGCCGCTACCCTCCAGCCCGCCGGTGAGCGTGGTGATCACGGCGGCGCTGCCGATGGCCAGCATCGAGCCGAGCGGCAGCCCCATCTGCATCAGAGCGCCGCCCTTGCCGCGATGCGCTGGCGACCAGGTCTCGGCCACCAGGGCGGCGCCGCAGGTCCAGGCACCGCCCATGCCCAGCCCGGCGAGGAAGCGCAGCACGTCAATCCAACGGACCGACGGCGCGAAGGCGGTGAGGCCGGAGAACACCGAATACAGCAACACGCAGACCATCAGGCCTCGCACGCGGCCGATCCGGTCGGCGAGCCAGCCGAACACGATGCCGCCGACGATGAGGCCGGCCGCAAGGATGCTGCCGATCCAGCCCGCCTGCGCCTTCGTCATGGCGAACGTCACCACCAAAGCTGGGATGGTGAGCGACAGCATGAACGTGTCATAGACGTCGAACATCCAGCCGAGGCCGGCCAGCCGCAGCGCGCTCCACGCAGCGGGCGGGACCTCACGGTGCCAAGCGACGCTGCGCACGGCTGCCGAGCTTGTGCCGGTGGTTGGCGACATGCATGTCCTCCTGGCCACGCGGGCCCTGGAAGGCATGCCGCGGCGATACGTCATGGCGCCACCTGGTGACGGCGCGCGCACAGTCCCGGCAATGCGCGCCCACTGTCAAGCTGCCCTGGCGGTCAGCCGCCCGGTCAGGTGTCCTTGATGACACCCTCGGCGGACAGCGCGGCGATGCGCGCGGCGTCGCAACCGATCGCACTCAGGATCTCTCGCGTGTGCTGCCCCAGCGACGGCGCCGCAAAGCGCAGCCGGCCCGGCGTTTCGGACAGGCGCGGAATGACGTTGTGCATCAGCACCGAACCGGCTTCCTCGTCCGGTGCCTCGACGATCACGCCACGCTCTTGCACGTGCGGGTCATCCAGCAACTGATCGATCTCGTAGACCGGGTTCGCGGTAACCTCGGCCTTTTCGAAGATCGCCATGTTGTCGGCCAGCGAGCGCGCGGCGATGAAGTCCGCTACCGCACCGTCGCATGCGTCGATGTTGCGCACACGGTCGGTGTTGGTGCGGAAGCGCGGATCGTCGATCATCTCCGGCTTGCCGATGGCGCGGAACACCCGCTCCGCCATCACCTGCATCGAGGCGGATATCGCGATGAAGCGCCCGTCCGCGGTGCGATACACATTGCGCGGCGAGGTGGTCAGCGAGCGGCTGCCGGTGCGTTGCGGCTTTTCCCCCGTGGTGCGGTAGATCGCCGCGTCCGGTCCCAGCACCGACACCACAGGCTCCAGCAACGGGAGGTCGATGATCTGTCCCCGTCCGCCGTGTTCCACGACGCGTAGCGCCACCATCACCGCATAGGCGCCATACAGGCCGGACACCATGTCGGCCATCGCCAGCGGCGGCAGCACCGGCGGACGGTCATCGAAGCCGTTCTTCGAGGCGAACCCGGACATTGCCTCCACCAGCGTGCCGAAGCCCGGTCGGTCGCGATACGGGCCGTCCTGGCCGAAGCCGGTGATGCGCACGATGATCAGCTTCGGATTGCGCGCCCACAGCACATCCGGCGCCAGCCCCATTTGTTCCAAGGTGCCGGGCCGGTAGTTCTCGATCAGCACCTGCGAGGTCGCCAGCAGGTCGAGCAACACGTCGCGCCCGGCCTGCGGCCGCAGGTTCAACGCGAGGCTCTTCTTGTTCCGCGCATAAACCTTCCAATACAGGCTCTGGCCCTTCCAGCGCCAGGCGCGCAACGGGTCGCCGACCTTGGGGTCCTCGATCTTGATGACCTCGGCGCCCTGGTCGGCGAGTTGCAGGCTGACCATGTTGCCGGCGACCAGGCGCGACAGGTCCACCACGCGGATGCCGGACAGCGGCACCGGGGCGTCGGGGGCGAATTCGATACGTTGCAGCATTGCGCTCTCTCTTCAACGCGCTAGTCTCCCGCCAGACGCCGGTGGCCCGCAAGGGCTGAAACGGGAAAGTCAGACCCTCGGGTCAGGCCCGAGGGCAAGGCTGCTGCCCCCGCAACTGTGCGCGGCGAGCCAGCGCCCCAACGATGCCATTCGCCGCAAGGCGGAGAAGGCGGGGCGCCGGCAACGACCCGCGAGCCAGGAGACCGGCCGGCGTCGAGACTGCGCGCGCGTCTGGGCGGGGTGTACCGATGCAGCGGGGAGAAACCCGCAGGCGAGCCGTCGATCCTTGGATTGATGGAGGTTCCGCATGCGCCCATTCCTCGCGCTGCTGGTATTAGTGGTCTGCACGCCCGCCCTGGCGGACGAACCCGACGAGGCGGTGCCACCGGTGGTGGTCACCGCGACTCGCGTCCCCACCCCCGCTATCGACATCCCCGCCGGTGTCACCGTGATCGACCGGCAGACCATCGAGACACGGGACTACAACACACTGGTCGATGCGCTGCAGGCGGTTCCCGGCCTGCGCGTCAGCCCGTCCGGCGGCCCCGGCGGCCAGGCCAGCGTGTTCATCCGCGGCACCGACTCCGATGCTGTGCTGGTGCTGCGCGACGGCATGCCGATCAACGACGCCGCGGACCCATCCAGCGCCTTCAATTTCGGCGTGGATACGCTGGCCGATGTCGAGCGCATCGAGATCATCCGCGGCCCGATGGCGGCACTCTACGGCTCCGGCGCGATCGGCGGCGTGATCAACCTGATCACACGACGCGGCACGGAACCTGGCGTGCACTGGGAAGGCGACCTGTCGGGTGGCTACCCGGCGCAGATCCGTGGCAGCAGCGTCCTGTCCGGCGTGGATGGTCCGGTGGACTACGCCCTGATCTTCGAATCGCAGTCGCAGCGCGGCTACGACAGCACACCGCAGCGCGAGTCGATCTATACCGGCGTGCCGCAGGGATATCTGGACCGCACCGCCACGCTGAACCTCGGCTACACCGTGGTGCCCGGTACCCGGCTGTCACTGGTGCTGCGCGCCCGCGATGCGATGTTCGGATTCAACGAACTCGGTGACCCCACCTTCGACGACGCCAACGCCACCGGCTACGACGCCTCCTTGCTCGGACGCATCGGCGTGACATCGTCGCTGTTCGACGGCACCTATCAAACCAGCCTGTTCCTCGGCCGGGAGCAGGATGATCGGCGGTATTATGAGCCGCTGAATTTGGCGGATCCTAATCTGGCGATGGTCGATGACCGGTATCACAGCTACACCACCGACCTGCAATGGAACAATACGGTGCACCTGAATGACTTCTTCAGTTCCACCGTGCTGTCCGCCACCGACCTGACCTTCGGCTATGAACATACCGGCAACGCCGCGAAGGTGCGGGTCAACGACAACTTCGCTGGCTTTCCCTATGGCCAGAACGCCAACGCGACGCAGATCGACGACGCGATCTATATGGGCTTGCAGACCACGTTGTGGCAGCGATTGATCCTGACCAGCCAGGTGCGGCAGGACTGGGAGGCACCGAATACGCCGACCACCTGGCGCATCGGCTCGGTGTTCGACGCATCGGAGATCGACACGCATTTCAAGGCAGCCTACGGCACGGCTTTCCGTTTGCCCTCGCTGTACGATCGCTATGGCGTTGACTCGTTCGGCTATATCGGCAACCCGAACCTGAAGCCGGAAAGCGCGCAGGGTTGGGAGGCAGGGTTCACCACGGTGGTGCCGGCGCTGTCGCGGCCGGATTTCGTCACCTTCGGGGCGACCTACTTCAACGAACAGGTGAGCAATCTGATCGTGACGGAGCTCACGTCGTCGGCAGTGGAAATGCCGGAGAACGTCGGTTCGGCGCATATCCAGGGCGTGGAGACCGAGCTTTCGCTGCATCCGGCGGCTTGGCTCACCGTGCAGGCGACCTGGACGTTCACCGTTGCGAAGGACGTAGACAGCGGCATCCCGCTGCTGCGCCGGCCGCGTGACGCCGGATCGCTGAACGCAACGATCACGCCCCTGCCGGGCCTGACCATCGCGCCGGAGCTGCTGTACACTGGCGCATTCGAGGACTACCTGGTGGACGACGGCGGCAACAGCACCGCCGACATCGTCACCTCGCCGCACGGGCTGATCGCCAACATCACGGTGACCTACGACGTGGCGCCGCGCGTGCAGCTCTACGCCAACGGGACCAACATCTTCGATTCGAAGTTCGAGCCGGTGAACGGGTATCAGATTCCCGGCCCGACCTTCGTGGCGGGGGTGCGAGTACGGCTATGAAAGAGGGCCCGGTGTGGGACGCGGGACAAGCGGCTAGTACGCACTATCGGTGAAGCGCGAGTCACGCCGCACCTGTCATTGCGAGGCGCGTTGCGCCTCGCAATGACAGGTTTTGCCGCCCACTCTCGTCGCGTTGCGCCTCGACCTCTCCCGCGTAGCGGGAGGGGTCTGCGGCGCGGCCGCATCCATTGCGTGCGCGGCTGCGTATATGCTGGTGTGGCCATCGGATCAGGTTCATGTCGCATAACGCATCCCTCCACAGCGTCGCGCGCGGCGACGACACGGCGTCGCTGCTGCGGCGCTGTGCCGATGGCGATCGGGGCGCGTTCCGCGCGTTGTACGATCGCTGGGGCGGCAGGCTGCACGGCATCGCGCTGCGCATCACCCGCCAGGCGCCGCTTGCCGCCGACGCAACGCAGGATGCCTTCGTGCAGATCTGGCAGCAGGCACATCGCTTCGATCCGGATCGCGGCAGCGCCGAGGCGTTCCTGGTGAGCCTGGTGCGCTATCGCGCCCTGGACCTCGTGCGTCGCCAGTCGCGCGAGGTGCCAGGCTACGAGCCGGACGAACGCGAGGACGAAGCTCCCGACGCGCTGTCCCGTCTGGTCAGTTCGGCCGAGGGTACCGCCCTGCATCGCTGCCTCGGCACGCTGGATGCCGAGCGCCGGCGGCTGGTGGTGCTGGCGTTCGTCGAGGGGCTCTCGCACAGCGAGTTGGCCCAACGGCTGCGGATACCGCTGGGGACCGTGAAGTCCTGGATCCGTCGCAGCCTGCTGTCGCTGCGGGAGTGCCTGGCGTCATGAGCGATGCACCGGACCGGGACGTGCTGGCGGCCGAGTATGTCCTGGGCACGCTGGAGGGCGACGAGGCACTGGAAGCCGCGCGACTGTTGCGCGATGACCCGGCCTTCACGGCCATGGTCCGCGCGTGGGAGACCCGGCTGGCGCCGCTCGCGGACGTGGTGGAACCGGTGGCCCCGCCGCCCGCACTGTGGGACCGCATCGCGGCGGCAACCGCGGAGGCGAGCCCAACCGCGACCGTTCTGCCCCTGCCGGTGCGCCGGCGCCTGCGCATCTGGCAGGCCAGCACCGGCGTCGCACTCGCGATTGCCGCGTCGCTTGCCGCCTTCATCGTGCTGCGACCGGTGCCCGCACCGCGTGTCGCGGTCCTGGTGCCGTCATCCGGTAGTGTACCGTTTCTGGTGGCGACCGCCGAGCCCAACGGCGCCTTGACCGTGCGGCCGAACGTTACGATCGCTGTGCCGAGCGACCGCGACCTGGAGCTGTGGGCGCTGGCGGCGGGAGAGACAAGGCCGCGTTCGCTCGGTGTCCTGCCCGCGGCCGGGCGGCAACTGGTGGCGTCGCTGCCGCCGGGGACTCAATTGCTGGTAAGCCTGGAACCGCGCGGCGGATCACCGACGGGACAGCCGACGGGACCGGTGTTGTACGGCGGGCGGCTGGCGGCGGTGAACTGAGCAGGCGCGAGGATCTGCCTGATCACGGACGCAAAGAAGACTCCCCCTCCCCTTGAGGGAGGGGGCTGGGGGGAGGGTGCACACATCCGCCGGCATGCGGCCGCGAGCACCCCTCCCCCCGGCCCCCTCCCTCAAGGGGAGGGGGAGTCTTTCCATTCCTTGTGGCCTCTTCAGATCCCCCACCCTCTGCCGTCAGGCACGGGCGGCGGTGCGGGGAACGCCGCCGCCCGCTTCGGGCATCAGCCAGGCAGCAACACGTGATCCACCACCTGG
>DATHNI010000140.1:0-8587 GCA_035486135.1 Acetobacteraceae bacterium | reverse complement strand
ACCTCCGCCCGCCGCTGCGCGTACAGCGCCAGCCGCTGCGCCGCCACCGGGGACACGTGGCCCGCCGTCGCTTCCGCTACCATCGGCAATTCCGCAGCGCGGTGGCACGCAGTCAGATGGCCGCTGCGCCATGGCGCCAATTCCGGCATTTCCACGCGGCAGCGCTCGATAACGAACGGACAGCGGGTGTGGAAGCGGCAGCCGGAGGGCGGGTTCATCGGGCTCGGCACGTCGCCGCCGGCCACCTGGCGATGCCGGTCGCGATGCGGGTCCGGCCGCGGGATCGCCGCCAGCAAGGTGCGCGTGTAGGGATGGCGAGGGTCGGCGAACAACGCGTCCTTGGGCGCCAGTTCGACGATCTGGCCGAGATACATCACCGCCACCCGGTCGGCCATGTGCTTCACCACCGCCAGGTCGTGCGCGATGAACAGGTAGGACAGCCCGAGCCGCGCCTGCAGGTCCTTCAACAGGTTCACCACCTGCGCCTGGATCGACACGTCCAGCGCCGACACTGGCTCGTCGCACACCACCAGCGCGGGCTCCACCGCCAAAGCGCGCGCGATGCCGATGCGCTGGCGCTGGCCGCCGGAGAACTCGTGCGGGTAGCGCTGGGCGTGGTAGCTCGCCAGGCCGACCAGGCCGAGCAATTGCTCGACGCGGGCGCGGCGGGCGGTGCGGTCGCCGACGGCGTGGACGATCAGCGGTTCCTCCAGGATTTCGCCGACGCGCATGCGCGGGTTCAGCGAGGCGAATGGGTCCTGGAAGACGATCTGCATGCGGCGGCGCAGCTTGCGCAGCGCATCGCCGGTGAGGGTGGTGATGTCGGTGCCCTCGAAGTGGACGGTGCCGGCGGTGGGGTCGATCAGGCGCAGCACGAGGCGGGCGGTGGTGGACTTGCCGCAGCCGGATTCGCCGACCAGCGCCAGGGTTTCGCCGCGGTCGAGTGCGAACGAGATGCCGTCCACCGCGCGCAGCACGCCGGTGGTGCCGCCGAACAGCCCGGTCCTGACGTCGAAATGGCGGGAGAGGTTGGAGACTTGGAGGAGGGGCGCGGTCATTCGGAGGTGTCCGGGCGAGCGTATTGTTCGTTGGGGTCCCAGCAGGCATCCTCCTCGTCATGGCGGGCGAAGGCCCGCCATCCACGATTTTCCCTGTTGCCCGAAGCAAAGTCGTGGATGGCGGGCCTGCGCCCGCCATGACGGAACGGCACCACTTTCATCCCACCAATGCCTCGACCGGCGCCCGAATGCAGGCGACGCGATGGTCCGGGGTCAACGCGCGCAACGGCGGATCCTCCGCCGTGCAGGCCGGTTCGGCGAACACGCAGCGAGGGTGGAAGCGGCACCCGCGCGGCAGGTCGAAGGGCGGCGGCACGGTGCCCTCGATCGCCAGCAGCCTGTCGCGTTGTTCTTCGATCTTCGGAATGCTGCCGAGCAATCCCAGCGTGTAGGGATGCTGCGGATCGTCGAAGATCGCCGTGCCCGGCGCGCGTTCCACCACGCGGCCGGCGTACATCACCGCGACCTCGTCGGCCATTTCCGCGACGACGCCCAGGTCGTGCGTGATCAGGATGATCGCCATGCCGGTCTGCTGCTGCAACTCGCGCAGCAGGTCGAGGATCTGGGCCTGCACCGTGACATCCAGTGCCGTGGTGGGTTCATCGGCGATCAGCAGGTCGGGCGCGCAGGCCAGCGCCATGGCGATCATCACGCGCTGCCGCATGCCGCCGGACATCTGGTGCGGGTATTCGCCGAACCGGCGCTCCGGGGCGGGAATGCGCACGCGGGCCAGCGCCTCGATCGCGCGGGCGCGCAGCGCGGCGTTGGACGCCGAGCGGTCGTGCGCGCGCATTGCTTCCATGATCTGGTCGCCGGCGGTGAACACCGGGTTCAGGCTGGTCATCGGCTCCTGGAAGATCATGGCGATGCGGTTGCCGCGGATGGCGCGCATCTCGGCCGGCGGCAGGTCGAGCAAGTTGCGGCCGTCGAACGTGATGGCGCCGCCGGCGATGCGGCCGGGCGGCGGCACCAGGCGCATCACCGAAAGCGACAGCACCGACTTGCCGCAGCCGGACTCGCCGACGATGCCCAGCGTGCGGCCGCGCGCCACCGAGACGTCCACGCCGTCCACCGCGGCGATCTCGCCGTTGGCGGTGCGGAAGGTGGTGCGCAACGCGGCGATGGAGAGGAGAGGCGCGACTTCCTCTCCCGCGCTCGGCGGGAGAGGAAGTAGCGACAGTGCGGAACGTCGGGGGCGAGATCTGGTCGGCCGTGCGATGGTCCCAGTCCAGCCGTGGGACGTTCGCCTTCACCCGCGCCTGCGCTTCGTGCAGCGCCGCGGCGGCGGCCGGATAGTCCATGGTCAGCACGCGCCCGTTCTCCACCACCATCAGCCCGTCCACATACACCGCCCGTATCGCGCGGTCGCCCGCGGCGTAGATCAGGCTGCGCACCGGGTCGTGCGCCGGCCGCATCATCGGGTGGGTCACGTCCACCAGCACAAGGTCGGCGCGGCACCCCGGCGCCAGGCGGCCGATATCGTCCCGCCCCAGCGCCCGAGCCCCACCGATCGTCGCCGCCTCGAACAAGTCGGTACTGTTCATTGTGCGCGGATTGCCGGCCTGGGTACGCGCCAGATACGACACCAGCCGCAACTCATCGAGCATGTTGTGCGGGTAGGTGTCGGTCCCGACCCCCATGTTGACCCCCGCGCGGCGGTAACGGCCGAAATCCTGCAGCGTGATGCCGCGGCGGGCGAAAACCGTCGGGCAATGCGCCACCGTGGTACCGGTCTCCGCCAGCCGCGCCAGATCGGTGGTGGTGTGCCAGCGCGTCGAGGGGTGGTCGTCCAGGAATATCCCATGCCCGACGATGGACCGTTCCGATAACAGCCCGAGATGATCCAGCCAGCCGATCGGCGTGTAGCCGTGGCGGCGGGTGATCTCGTGGAATTCGGACACGGATTGTGCCGCGTGGATCTGCCAGGACAGGCCGCGCGCCTTCGCCTCCGCAAAACTGTCGCGCAGCAGGGTTTCAGAGCATGTGTCGATCTGCGCGGGGGTCACCATGCCGAACAGACGGCCGGACGGGTGTTGTTCCGCGCGGTCGATCAGGGTCAGCGCCTCCGACATGGCCTTCTCGCCGGCCGGTTCGTCCCAGGCGTATTCGACCATGTGGCCGTTCTTCGTAAACCAGCGGGCGGAGCGGAACATCGGCGCGATGCAGACCCGCATGCCGGCCTCCGCCAGCAGGTCGAGCCAGCCGGGATGCGCCATCGACAGGTCGGCGAGCGTGGTGACGCCGGACAGCAGCAGCTCGGACAGCGCGACGCGCACGCAATGCGGAATGGCCTCGGCGTCGGCGCGGAAGATCGGCAGGTATTCGTAGAGCGAGGAATTATAGAAGCCGGGCGAGCCGATCTCGTCGATCAGGCCCTTGTTCATCGGCTCGCTGGACGGGTGGGAATGGATGTTGACCAGGCCCGGCATGACCATCAGGCCGGCGCCGTCGATCGTGGTGTCGGCAGGGCCCGCGTAGTTGCGGCCGACGAAGGTCAGCGCGCCGCCGTCGAATGCCACGTCGGCGTCGGGGAGATAGACGTGCGACTTCGCGCCGGCGTCCCAGGCGATCACCGTAGCGGCGTTGCGGATGAGGGTGGTCATGCGATTATCGTGACTTCGCCGTTTCATAGTGGTGGGTGTGTTGCTCGCGACGATCGTGCGGCACGACTGGCATTAAGCGTTTAACACGGAGACAGTGCGAGAACCACGGAGGAAGTCTTAATGTGAACGGCGCAGCACGAAGCTTGCTTTCTCCGTGGCACTCCGTGGTTCTCGCACTTCCTCCGTGTTAAAAGCTTAAAGCAGACCATGCCGCACAGACCCCACACCGGAGCCCCCGATCGTCTCAGCTCCGGTAATCCGGCCGGCCGTCTTCGATCATGCGCAGCGCCGATTCCCACATCCAGGAATAATGCGCGTCGTTCTCCTGCAAGCGGAATTGCTCCGCGGTGTGCTCGCAGACGTCATGCGGCGGCAGGATCACCTCGCGCCCGCAGGACAGCGTTGCGACCTGGGCCGCGCAGGCGCGCTCCAGCATGTAGATCATGTGGAACGCCTCGGCGATCGAGGTGCCGCCTACCAGCAGCCCGTGGTTGCGCAGGATCATTGCCTTGTGCTCGCCGAGGTCGCGGACCAGGCGCTCGCGTTCGTCGAGATCCAGGGCGATCCCCTCGTAGCCGTGATACGCCAGGCGGCCGTAGAATTTCAGCGCGTGCTGCGACAGTGGCAGCAGTCCCTCGGTCATGGCCGAGACCGCGATCCCGGCCTGGGTGTGCGTGTGCACGACGCAGAGCAAGTCCGGGCGGGCCTGGTGGATCGCCGAGTGGATGGTGAAGCCCGCGGCATTCACCCGGCGCGACGACACGTCGCCTTCTTCCACGACGTTGCCGTGCAGGTCGATCTTCACCAGGTCGGACGCGCGCATCTCGTCGAACAGCACGCCGTACTTGTTGATGAGGAAATGATGGTCCGGGCCGGGCAGCCGGGCGCTGATATGGGTATAGACGAAATCGGTCCAGCGGTGATGCGCCACCAGCCGGTACAGCGCGGCCAGATCACAGCGGATCTGCCACTCTTGCTCTGACACGCCGGACAGCATCATGGGTCGCGTGGCGACGTTCATTCCTGGTCCCTCACGGAAGGTCGATGGCGGGATGATCCGCCGCCCGCCGAAGGCCCGTCAAGCACAAGGGACCGGACCCAGCCGGGATGCCGGCAAGGGGGCTGGATGGTCATGCCCCGCGTCGTTCATTCCGCAGGATCTTTCTCGAGCCATCGAGGGAGCAGGAAGGGTGCGCCGTGTCTGGGCGGTGTGGCGTTGCCGCGGCACGAGTCGGAACGGCGGGGCCGGCGGTGTTCCGGCCTCGTTCGTCAGGCCTGGCAGATCTGGCAGTCCCAGCCGCCGGGCGGACCGGTGCCCGCGCGGATCGGCGGACCGGTGCCGCCGCGTGCAACACCTGGCCGCCCTTGACGACAACGCCGAATTGGCCACCCTGAGAATGTTGGATGACACTCGTCCATGATTCCGGTCCTGGCATCGGAGTCCAAGGTGACGTGAAACTGGCCGATCCTATTTTGCCATGGAGGTCTAGGATGTCTCACCGCTCACTGAAGGCCCTGATGCTTGCGGCCGCTGCCATGGGTGCTATCGGGGCTACGGCAGCCCAGGCGCAGCCGATGCCGCTCGACTACATGGTGCACGCCGCGCCGCGGCCCGGCTGCCCAGGTCTCGTCCTTGATTTCACCACTTCAGGCAAGTCGATAACGGGGTTTGCCTCATATAACGATATGAAGGCCGTGAGCCGTATCGTTGGTACACGCAACGGCGTCGGTCATTTCGATATGACGCTCGAGCCGATCGATCCCGATGGTCCCAAGGGCAGGATCGTTGGGGATGCCAGCAACAGCAGTACTGTTATCCGGTCGGTTCTGAAAGGCGAAGGCTGTAATGACGGACCACTGAGAATCCAGACGATCAAAGTCACCAACGGTTAGCGACTTCAATCGATCGCGCCGGGCCGGCGTTGCCGTCGCCTTCGCGTCATTCTGGCCAGGGCAACGGTCCGGCGTTTTACCGGCAACAGCCCGCACCAGCCCGGCGGTCAGTCCGGTTATTGTGACAATGCCCTCCGGCGTTTGCCCTGACGAACTGCGGCGCCGGTATGGAGGCAGGAATGAGCGTGCAGGACGCAATTCTGAATACTGAACCGACGAGCTACTGGCCGCTCGACGATCTCAGCGGCGTCTCATGTCACGACGAAATGGGTCTCCACGACGCCGCTGTGCCGGCGCAGGGAGTGACGCTTGCGGTCATTCCTTTCGGGATTGCACAGGCTCCATATTTCGACGGTGCACTGGGAAGCGTCCTGACGATCGACGACGACCCGCAATATTCGCAGCCCTACGGCAACGCGCTCACGGTCGCCGCCTGGCTGTGTCCCCTCGCGCTCGACAACGCGCACACGGCCGGAACGCAGGATCAATTCGTCCACTACATCGAGAAGGCAGTCGGTGCCTCGGCCGATGTGGAATGGGCGTTGCGGCTATATAACCAAACCAACCCAAACCGGCATTCGCGACTGTCATTTTACACGTTCAATCTGGGTTCGCCCGCGGGCGAAGGCAATGGCTCGTACATGGAGTATGGCGTGTCGTCCAACGACGAGACCCCAATCGAACTTGGCAAATGGGTGTTCGTGGTCGGCGAGGCCGAGCCTTGGATTTCGCCGGCCGACCAGACAACCGGCTGCATCCTGTGGAAGCAGGGCGTTCAGGCGCAGCGGGTCGCCGCCGATAAGTATTTCGAGTACCAGGTGCATCCCCAGCATGGTTCGGGTCCAATAACGGTCGGCGGCATGCAGACGACCGGCTTCAAAGGCGCCCTCGCCCACGTCGCGATCTGGAACCGGCTGCTCTCGGCCGCGGAAATCGCCTCGATCTGGACGGCGGGCGCGAACGATCTCGGCAATACGCCGATGTATCATAGTTACCCATGATGCGGTGCCAGGCGAAAGTCTGATTGGGGACCATTTTTCCTATTGTGCAGCCAACCAATTGAGTCTCTGGGAAAGTGGTCAAGAATACCCACCGTGACCGGAACCGTCGATCTGACAGGCCTGGATTTTCAGGATGAAGATGCCGCCCGGCACCACAGGGAGGCGATCCTCCCAGGCAGGTTGCGCGCGCTTTCCTGGCTTGCCGAAAGACGCGCGGCCTTTTGGCGGATTTAACTTTCTTCAATTTTCCGTGGTCAGACAGCGGCGGCGTGTCAGGCGCCCTGGGCTGCGCTTCGTCGCGCCGCCATGCGATGCCGGCATTGCCGGGGCGCGTTCCATCGCCATCAGTAGCACTTTGAAACCTTGCATTTCCACCTGGGCGTTGAGTTCCGCCAGGGCAAACAAAGCCGTGGGGAGGCTGGTCACGGCAAGCGGCGCACGTGGAAGCAGCTTGCGAATTCATTTTCCAGAATTGCCGGAAATGCGCGCTACGTCTGGCACAGCGCTTCCATGGATCGGCTTTTGCCGCAAGCTGCCGAAATGCCGTGGAATGATCGCAACTGGCCTTCGTATCATAGCGGCGGTTGCAAGGAATTGCTGTATTGGTGCTGCGATTCAAACGGACGCCGCCGCCGGCGCGAGTGCCGGTCCACGAGGAGGAACCGCACAAGCTCCGCTTATATCGGCCGGTCGGGTGGCTGTCTGAGTCAGGGTTCGAAACATTTCACAGCCGCTCTTGACGACAACGCCGAATTGGTCACCCTGAGAAAACTGATAGACACGCGTCTATGATTCCGGTCCTGGCATCGGAGTCCAAGTGAAGTGAAACTGGCCGATCCTACTTTCTTATGGAGGTCTAGGATGTCCCACCGCTCACTACAGTCCCTGATGCTTGCGGCCGCTGCCATGGGTGCTATCGCGACTACGGCAGCCCGGGCGCAGCCGATGCCACTCGTCTACATCGTCCATGATGCTCCGCGGCCCGGCTGCCCAGGTCTCGTCCTGCATTTCACCGCCGCAGACAGGTCGATAACGGGATTTGCATCATATAGCGATATGAAAGCCATGAGCCGTATTGTTGGTACACGGAACGGTGTCGGTCATTTCGATATGACGCTTACGCCGATCGATCCCGCTGGTCCCAAGGGCAGGATCGTTGGGGATGCCAACAACAGCACCACTGATGTCCGGTCGGTTCTGAAAGGCGAAGGATGTAATGACGGACCACTGAAAATCCAGACGATCAGCGTCACCAACGGTTACCAACCTTAATCGATCGTGTCGGACCGGCGTTGCCGCTGCCTTTGCGTCATCCTGACGACCAGAGCGTTTTCGGTGTACCTGGAATCGCCGAGGCTTCTGTCATAGCGAGGCGCGGAGCGGTTCCCGGGCGATCGTGTTTGCAATGGTACCGGCGCCGGCTGGCGGAACGTGTGTCGTCCGGGGAGCCGCAAGCAAAGCAAGCGACGCTCTAACGCAGAGGCCGTAGAGAAGAAACTTATACCAACCCGTGGAAACACTGACGTTCGGCCAAGGTGGCACGCGCCCCTCGTGTCACGGCAGGCCCCCGGGCGCTTGACCCGGGGGCCTGCCGTGACACGAGGGGCGTAGGTGCGATCAGGTTGAGAGTCAGTGTTCCGGGCGGTCGGTATTGAGCCACAGAGTGACGCAGCGCAGCCGTTGGCCGCAACCAAGCCATGACGGCGCTTCGCATGATCCTGTGAGGTTTGCCGCGTCTGTGCGGAGCGCCTGGTTCACCGCTCGGGCACGGATTCCAACTATCCCCTTACTGTCGCGTCCCGTGGCTTGGTCCATCGGTGTGCATCGGTGGTTCCAATGCCTTGCTTGATGCGCCGCCGGCAATACCAAGCAAGGCATTGGAACCTCCGATGCACACCGATGCACACCGATGAACCGAGCCACGGGACGGTCGTTGGCAATTCGCCGGACAGGAACTTACGAAGTTGGCGGCCTAACAAGAATCGTCGTGATCCGCGGGGATTTCTAAGGTTAGCAATGGAGAGAATATACA
>DATHNI010000139.1:0-6095 GCA_035486135.1 Acetobacteraceae bacterium | reverse complement strand
CCACGCCGATCTGCGCATCGCCGTCTTGCGAAAACGCCCAGTCCAGTGCGACGCGCAGATTATCGATACACCAATCGTAGTCGCCGAGCGATTCGACGGTCGGCCGGGTTTCCCATTCGACCTCCACCCGCTCGAAAAGGTGCCGATAGTATTCAGCATGATGGCACAGCACCCGCTCGTGCTCACCGCTTGCCTTGAGCTTTTCGAGCGCGTAGGCCCGCATCGTGTCGAGCAGCCGATAGCGCGCAACCAGTCCCTTGACCTCCGCGACAACGAGCGACTTGGAGACCAGATTCGACAGACCGTCGACGACGTCAAACGGCGCGAGTTCGGAGTTCGCTGCAACCGCGCTGGCTGCCTCGACGCTGAAGGCGCCGGCGAATACCGCCAGGCAGCGCAGGATCACACGCTCGGACTCGCTCAGCAGGTCATGGCTCCAATCGAGCGTGGCCCGCAGGGTCTGCTGCCGTGGCAGGGCCGTCCGCCTTCCGCCGGTCAGAAGACCGAAGTAATCGTCGAGGTGCGCGGCGACCATCTCGATGCCCAACGTCGCCGCACGCGCCGCCGCAAGCTCGATTGCCAACGGGATGCCGTCGAGGCGGCGGCAGATTCCGGCGATTGTGGGCGCATTGCCGGGGTCCAACGCAAAGTAAAGCTTAGCGGCGCGTACCCGTTCAACGAACAACCCAACAGCGCCGTAGCGAAGCGTGTCCTCGCTATCCGGGCTGCCTTCGGGAGGGACAGCGAGCGGCGGCACCCGGTAAACCGACTCGCCCTCGGCCCGGAGCGGTTCGCGGCTTGTGGCGATCACGCGTATTGCCGGATTGGCACGCAACAACGCATCGGCCAGGCGCGCCGCTGCGTCGATCACATGCTCGCAATTGTCGAGCACAATCATGACTTGCTTCGAACGGAGCGCGTTCGCCACGGATTGCGGCGATGCCGCGCCCGAAACGAGTTCAAGCCCGAGTGCGATGGCGACGGTGACCGGGACGAGGTCAGGATCGGACAACGGCGCCAGCTCGGCGGCCCAGACCCCATCGGCGAACGTCGACAACTGCTGTCGTGCGACCTCGAAGCCAAGCCGCGTCTTGCCGATGCCTCCGGCGCCGGTCAGGGTGACCAGGCGGTGGGAGGCGCTAAGGCCCAGGATCTCGGCCAACTCGGCGTCACGGCCGATCAGTTCGGAAATCTGCTCCGGCAGGTTCGTGGGCGGGCGGGTTGGCACGGGCGCCGCTTCAGCCATTTCCGCGGTAGGCTCGGCATCAGGCGACGCCGAGGCGGTGCGGATCTCTCCGGTGAATTGGTATCCGCGTCCAGCGGCCGTGCGGATCAGGTCGCGGTCCGCCGCGAACACCTTGCGCAGTGCCGAGATGTGGACTTGCAGATTATTCTCTTCGACGATCCGGCCGGGCCAAACGCGCTCCATCAGCGCATCCTTGCTGACGACAGTGCCGCGCGCCTCGATCAGTGCCATCAGTACGTCGAACGCGCGCGCGGCAAGTTCCACCGGCCGATTGTCGGCAAGCAGCTCGCGTCGATCGGGCAGAACCCGGAAACGGCCGAACTCGATTGCCGCCGGGGCAACGGTTGCGGGACGCATGGCAATTGATCGTCAACCGGAATTCCGCGGATGACAAGGTTGCCAGCGTCGACGCGACGGGGCCCACGCCCGGCAGCTTGAACGGGTTGCTGCCGGCCACCGAAATGCCTCGCGTGGGATGGGTATGACACTTGTGCGGCTTTGTTCCTATCGCACCCGATGCGGGACCGGCGCGGGAACGGCGATGTTGGCCGCTTCCGTCCTGGCCTCCGGCCGGCAAACCGACAGCAAGAGCGCGGCGCGGAAGGCGGTGTGGCGGATCGCCGCCTCGGCGGGCAGGTGCATGCCGTGGAACAGCGCGGCGACAATGACCACCACGGCAATCAGGCGGCCCGGCCGGAATTCCGGGGGCGGGCCAGCCAGCGTCATGAGGGCGGTTGCCCCGGCCAGTCCGACCAGCGCCCCGACGACGACCTCCGGCAGCGAGTGCATGCCCAGCACCAGGCGCGAGACGCCAATCACCACCGCGGCGAGCAAGGCGATCGGCAGGATGCTGGCGCGCCGCCGCGTCAGCAGCGCCGCCAGTCCGCCGCACACCACCGTGGCGGCGGCGACATGGCCGCTGGGGCTTTGCAGGTCGATCGGATCGTGCAGCCGCGAGCAAGCGATGAAGACAAGTTTCAGGATCAGGATCAGGCTGAACGTGACGAACACGACGCCGAGCCACACCAGCGCGCCGCGCCGCCAGCCGTGCAACGCGAGGAAGATGGCGATCGCGATGGCAATCGGAATCATGACCGCCTGATCGGCGAAATTCGTAAGGAAGACCATGGGACCGAATGTATGCCTCAAATCGTGAGATCAGGTCGATTAAATTTCGCGTAGTGGTTGTAATAATGGACCGTGGGTGAGGGTGGACGAGGCGGTTGCGCTGCCTGATTTGCGGAGCGCGCATACGATCGCAAGTCAATTCCTCGCAGGGCGAGCCGCTTCGGCACCGGCAGGGGCCGTGGGATTGGCGAAAGCTTGTTTGGCTGGTCCGGTGCCGTTCGCAAGACAGGAAATGTCTCACAAAGCCCAGGGAAGATCAGGAAGGTTTCACGAAGAAAGGATCCTTGCTGCCGTGGCGCGTGGCACGACCGGGGATGGCAGGAAAGTTTTGTGAAAGCTTGCCTGCCCCTTCCTTCAGCTTTGTGAGACAAGTCCTTTCTTTCGGTCCCGCCGACGTTGCGCAAGCGTGCCAGGCCAAATGCGGCAGGCGCTGGGCCGGGGTCGAAGCGTGAGGATCGCCCCACGCGCGGCGCCGCGTCAGGTGAGCAATCACAATCTCCCGGCTACCTGCAGCACGCGATCGATGAACGCATGGGTGCTGCCGAGGTATTGCCCGGGATCGGTCAAGCGCTCGATCGCGGCGCGGTCCAGCTTCGCCACCACGGCGGGCTCCCGCGCCAGGGCGTCGGCCAGGGCGATGCCCTCGGCCAGCGCCGTGTCGCAGGCGTGCTTCACCACGTGGTGCGCCTCGCCGCGGCCGAGCTGCGGGGCGAGGCCCATCATCACCGCCTCGGCGACGATCAGGCCGTGCGTCAGGTCCAGGTTGCGTCGCATGCGGGTGGGATCGACCACCATGCCCTCGGCGATCGCGCGCGCGTGGAGCAAGGCGCCGTGGGTCAGGACGAAGGCTTGCGGCAGCGCGAGGGCCTCGGCCTGCCACGGGCCGGTGGCGCGCTCGTGGTCCTGCGCCATGGCGCCCAGCATCAGCGGTACCAGCGCCTGCACGCCGCGCGCCGCCGCCAGGATGTATTCCGAGGCGATCGGGTTGCGCTTCTGCGGCATGGTGGAGGACGCGCCGCGGCCGGCGACATAGGGTTCGGCGACCTCGGCCACCTCGGTCTGGCAGAGCAGGATGATGTCGGTGGCGAGCTTGGCCAGGCTGCCGCAGATGATGCCGAGGAAGCTGACGGTTTCCGCCAGGGCTTCGCGGCAGACATGCCAGGGCGCGGCGGGCGCGGCCAGGTCCAGGTCCGCGGCCAGGCCTTCCATGACCGCGATGCCCTGGTCGCCGAGCGATGCCAGGGTGCCCGCCGCACCCGCGAACTCCACTTGTTCCACGCGCGGGCGGAGCTGGTCGAGGCGCTGGAGGTGGCCGATGAACGGCGCCGCCCAGACCGCGCATTTCAGGCCGAAGCTGGTGGGGAGCGCCTGTTGCAGGTGGGTGCGGCCGGCCATCACCGTGTCGCGGTGGCGGCCGGCCTGGGCGGTCAGGGCGCGCAGCACGGCCAGCAGTTCGGTGCGGATCAGCGCCAGGCCCTCGCGGACCTGGAGCACCGTGGCGGTGTCCATGATGTCCTGCGTGGTGGCGCCCCAATGGGTCCACGCGCCAGCTGTGCCCGCGGCGCGCGACAGGCCGGCGACCAGGCCGACCACCGGGTAGCCGACGTTGCGCGCGCTGGCGGCGAGTTCGGCGGGATCGAGGTTTTCGTAGCGCGCGGCTTGTTCTATGGCGGCCGCGGCGTCTGACGGGATGATGCCGAGCCGCGCCTGCACGCGCGCCAGCGCCGCCTCCACGTCGAGCATGCGCTGGAAGTAGGCGTGCTCCGCGAACACGGCGCGCATCGCGTCGCTGCCGTAGAGCACGCCAAGGATCGGGCCGTCGGCTGGATTGATGGGCATGTCGGTATATTAACCTCTCCCGCGCTACGCGCGGGACGTAGCACGGCGACCTCTCCAGCGGGAGCGGGAGAGGTCGATGGTGCGCAGCACCGAGGGTGAGGGTGATCAGGTCGGCACGCTATCAGCTCGTGCGTTTCGCGGCACCCTCACCCGCGTCGCTTCGGTTGGTTCGCT
Organism: Acetobacteraceae bacterium; assembly: GCA_035486135.1. Classification (GTDB taxonomy): domain Bacteria; phylum Pseudomonadota; class Alphaproteobacteria; order Acetobacterales; family Acetobacteraceae; genus JASHVB01. Next base: position 1,708 of record DATHNI010000139.1, on the reverse strand, counting down.
TCGCGACCCAACCGACCTTTCCCGCGGAGCGGGAGAGGTTTTACTCCCTGTTATCCGCGCTGGAGCAACTCGATCGACACGTTCTGCGGCGCGGTGAGGAATGCGATGCGGGTGCCGGGGCGGATGGTCTTCGGCTCCATGGTGAAGGTGACGCCTTTCGCCTTCAACTCTGCCACCGCCGCGTCGAGGTTTTCGACCGTCAGGCCGAAATGGTCGAGGCCCATATACGGCGTCTGCGGCGATGCCCCGGTGCTTGCCGGGTCGGCCCTGGCGATGAAGATCTTCTGCCCGGTCAGGCTCAGGTCGATGCGGGTCGAGCCATCCGGTTGCGGGGTGCGGATCACCTCGGCGCCGAGCTTGTCTTCGTACCATTGTGCCGTCGCTGCCGGGTCGGGCGAGCGCAGATGGATATGCTCCCAGGTGTACTTGGTCATGTGGTCCTCCCTGTCGAACTGACTGACGCGCATTAGTCCATCGGGGGCGCGGCGGGGCAAGAGTAGGCTTGGTCCTGCGGCGGAGACGGCTGGCGCCGCGTCGCGTGTCCATCGGGCGCGTGCTATAGCGGCACGCCCGTCCGCGGCGAGTGCCGCGCCGGCGAAGGAGACGCAGCATGGCCCCTCCCACCGTTATCCGCCTGCATCCCGACGACGGCGTGGTGATCGTCCGCACCACCCTGTTGCCCGGCGCTCCGGTCGCCGACGGCGTCACCGCGGCCGAGCGTATCCCCGCCGGCCACAAGGTTGCCGTCCGCCCGATCGCGCAAGGCGAGCCGGTGCGGCGCTACGGGCAGATCATCGGGTTTGCCGCGTCGCCGATCTCGCCGGGGCAGCATGTGCACGTGCACAACTGCGAGATGGGCGACTTCGCCAAGGACTATGCCTACGGCATCGATGCGAGGCCGACCGCGCCGGCGAATTCCCCCGCGAGTTTCATGGGGATCCGCCGGCCGGACGGGCGCGTGGCAACGCGCAACTACATCGGCATCCTCACATCGGTGAATTGCAGTGCGCATGTCGCGGGGCTGGTCGCCGACATGTTCCGGCGCAATCCGTTCACCGGCGACGATCCCCTGGCGGACTATTCGAATGTCGATGGCGTGGTGGCGCTGACCCACAAGACCGGCTGCGGCATGAGCGAGGGGGACGGGCTGCGCCTGCTGCGTCGCACTCTGGGCGGCTACGCGCGGCACGTGAATTTTTCCCATGTGATCGTGCTGGGGCTGGGCTGCGAGGTGAACCAGATCGGCGGCCTTGTGCAGGAGCAAAAGCTGGCCGGGCGGCTGAAGTCGATGGACATCCAGACGATGGGCGGCACGCGGAAGACCGTCGCGGCCGGCGTGGAGTTCGTGAAGGAGGTGCTGGCGGAAGCGAACCAGGTGCGGCGCGAGCCGGTGCCCGCGAGCGAACTGACGGTGGCGCTGCAATGCGGGGGCTCGGACGGCTATTCCGGCGTGTCCGCCAATCCCGCGCTCGGGGCGGCGAGCGATCTGCTGGTGCGGCATGGCGGCACGGTGATCCTGTCCGAAACCCCAGAGACCTACGGCGCGGAGCACTTGCTGACGCGCCGCGCGGTATCGCGCGAGGTGGGCGAGAAGCTGGTCGCGCTGATGCGCTGGTGGGAGGACTACACCGCGCGCGAAGGCGCTGAGATGAACGCCAATCCGTCGCCTGGCAACAAGGCGGGCGGACTGACGACGATCCTGGAGAAG
>DATHNI010000138.1:0-24718 GCA_035486135.1 Acetobacteraceae bacterium | reverse complement strand
CGCTCGAGCGATGGTGCGCGGGGGAGCGCGACGCCCGCACACTGGAGCTGATCGGCCCGGCGGACTCTCAATCCCGGTTGGTCAGCAAAATCCAACCATCGCCCTACCGCAGCCGCGGCCCGGTATCCAACCCCAGATAGGCCCGCCCGCCGATCGGATACCACTCCGGCGCGATCGTCACCGTCTGCCCCACCACGTGCAGATCCCGCCAGCATTCCGCCAGGCGGCTCTCGCGCTTGAACGACGTGCTGCCGCCATGCCGGTACACCAGGTCCATCGCCTCGCGCGCGCTATCCGCGGCGTAGGTCGAGGCCAACCGGCACCGAGCCCGTTGCTCCAGCGTCGTCTCCCCGCCGGCGGCGATGGTGTTCCACAACTCGGTGATCATCGCGCTCCGATACACCCGCCCGGCGTTCAGGATCGCATCGGCCCGCCCGATTGCGTCCTGCACCTGCGGGTTGTCGCACAGCCTGAAGCTCCGCCCGCGCGGCGTCTTCTCCACCGCCAGCGCGATCAGCGCATCGATGCCGGCGCGCGCGATGCCGGTGATCACGGCGCTGTGGTGCGGCCCGACCCAGCACTGCGTCGGCAACGCGTAGGTGACCCCCGGCCAGCGGCTCCACTGGTTGTCCAGCGGAATGCCGGCGTGAACCATCGTGCGGTGCTCTGGCAGGAACACGTCCTTCACGGTCCAGTCGAAGCTGCCGGTGCCGCGCAGCCCGGCCACGTCCCAGCTCCCCGGCACCACCTCGGCTTCCGCCCGCGGAAACACCCCGCGCCAATACATCGAGCCACCATCCGGCCGGCGGCGCGGCTCACCCCCATCGAGGATCTGGAAACTCCCCAGCATCCACGAACTCTCCTGGCACCCGCTGCCGAAGGTCCAGCGCCCGGTGACGCGGTAGCCGCCCGGCACCGGCACCGCCTCGCCGCCGCCCTGGACCGCGGTGCCGGCCATGGTGGACGGACCGCCCTGGCCGTGCACCTCCTGCACGCCCTCATCCGGCAACCCGAGCGTGACAAGCTGGCCGATGCTGTTGTTGGCGAGGTTCCAGCCGACCGAGCCGGCGCCCTCGGACAGCAGTTCCACGACACGCAGATAGGTCAGCGGATCGGCCTGCAAGCCGCCCAGCGAACGAGGGATCACCATGCGGTAGAACCCGGCGGCGCGCATTTGCTCTACCAACGCCGGCGGCAGGCGTTGCTCGCGCTCGATTTCCTGCTGATAGTCGCGGATCACCGGCCGCAGCGCAGCAGCAGCCTGCACCACGGGTTGCGCGTCGATGTCCGGTGGTAGCTGCGTCCCTTCGGCGATCGTGTCCATTATCGTTCCTCCAGCCGTTGTTTTGTGCGCCAAGCCTGAACGCACTCTGCCGCGATGTCACCCCATCCCTCGGGATGGTGGGGCGATACGCCGACGCAACGCTTGTCTGGCCGATATTTCGCAATCAATGCGGTATCCAGATTGGAAGCGCCATTCCCGGGCCTTGATGTCACGCGGAACATAAAATCGCTCCGGCGGGAATAGCCCGTCTTCTTGCGCGGTCTAGTTCGCAGTCCGGACTGCTGACGGCGCAGGAAAGAGCAGTACCTGAACCGGCACCGCTTTACCAGCGACCCGCGGTCTATTCAGCGAATGGAGGATTTATGACCTGGAAAAACAGTGCGGCACGATTTGCACGGGGCCGATCGCGGTGGGGCATCCTTGCCGCAGGGCTGTTCGCAGCAATCGGAGGCGCTGCTGTCGCAGCCGAGGATACGCGGCTCATGATCGACAACTTCAAGTTCTCACCCATACCGATGGCCGTGGCCGGCGGGTCCACGATAACGTGGATCAATCACGACGGTACTCCCCACAGTATCGTAGTACCGACGCTTGGGATCCGCTCCAGCTTGATGAGCACGAACCAAAGCTTCACTGCCCGTTTCGACAAGCCGGGCACCAATGACTGCATCTGCGGCCTGCGCCCGTTCATGCACGGCCAACTGGTGGTCCAGCAATAGGGCGGGGCACACGTTGCTTCGCTGGAAATTGCCTGATGCGGACGCCACACGTCCGGAACCTGTGCATTTCCCGAACGTGTGGCACCCGGCTGGATCCACGCTTGATACCGAAAGGGGCCTAGCATGACATTGAGCAATCTGCTGAGGGATAAGCATCTGGCGACTGCCAGGACGCTGGTAACCCATCTGGGTAGGGTAAAGCTGGTTTTTACACTGTCGTCGTTAGGCTATTGTGGCGTGCACTGGTTCATGTACCACGGCTTCTCCATTCATATGATTTCAACCGCACTCGTCTTCGGCGCCATCACCGCCGCGGCGACGGCGTACATTTCAAGCTGACGGTCCTGTCCCAAGTGCGCACTATCGCTGGAGCGCGGATCGCGCGGACCCCGGTCATTGCTCCTGTCATTGCGAGGCGCATAGCGCCTCACAAGAAACAGACTCCCCCTCCCCTTGAGGGAGGGGGTTGGGGGGAGGGGTTCGCGCCCCACGCAACCCCTCCCCCCAACCCCCTCCCTCAAGGGGAGGGGGAGTATCATTCGCGCGACAACGTCGTCGGTTCTGGGCGGGTCTGCCGCGCCGGCTGGTGGCCAACTCGCAATGACAACGCAGGAGATTGCTTCGGCGCTATGCGCCTCGCAATGACAACATCGCGGCCGAAATCGCCGTGTCGCGCTTCACTGATTCTGGGCGCGATGTGACACCCGTCACACGGCGCTCATCCGGCCCGCCACCATCAAATCCCCGGCCGCCGCGCCGGCCAGTCATGCAATTGCTCTAACACCGCAGCCACATCCAGCAACCGTTGTTCCGCGAACCACGGGCCGATCAACTGCAACCCGACCGGCAGCCCGTCTTCCGTCATCCCCGCAGGGACGGAGATGGCGGGATGGCTCGACAGATTGAACGGATACAGCGGCGCCGCCCACTCGGCATAAGCCTCGGTGGCGATCGACCCCTCCGCATCCATCAGCTTGGGCGGAGCGATCATCGTGGGGGTCGCAATCACGTCGTATCGCTGGAACAATCGCTGCACCGCACGGAACAGCGTGGTCCGCCAATCATGCGCGCGCTGCCACTCCACCGCCGAGTAGCGCTGGCCATTGGCAATGCTGGCGCGGATCGAGGCACTCATCCGATCGCCCCAGATCGCCGGCAGATGGCCGTAGCGCGCCGCGTGCGCCGTGGTCGCCAGCACGATGTAGCGTTCGAACACATCGTCGAAACACGGATCGGCCAGAGGCTCCACCACAGCCCCCTCCCCCGCCAGCGACATCACCGCGGCGCGCGTCAGGTCCGCCACCACCGGATCGGTTCGGTAACGGCCGAAATGCTCGATCCAGCCCACGCGCAATCCACGCGCCGCCGTCTCGACAGCCCGAGGCGCGGGCATCGCCACCGCGCCGCCCGCGACGCTGAACGGATCGTCTCCGAAGGATCCCGCCATCACCGACAGCAGCAGCGCAACGTCACCGGCCGTCCGCGCCATCGGCCCGGTGAAGGCGAAGTTGGCGAACCCATCGGGCGCCCTCTCGTTCGGCACGCGTCCCAGCGTGGCCTTCAGCCCCACCACCCCGGTGCACGATGCAGGGCAGCGGATCGACCCGCCGCCATCCGTGCCGACCGCCAGCGGCGCCACCCCCGCGGCCAACGCCGCGCTCGCCCCGCCGCTGGAGCCGCCCGGCGTATAGGCGAGGTTCCATGGATTGCGCGTCACCCCATAAGCCGGGCTGTCGGTCAGCACCTTGTGCGCGAACTCCGGCAGGTTGGTCTTGCCGATGATGATCGCACCCGCCGCTCGAATGCGCTGCACCACGGCGGCATCCGTTGGCGGAATGAAATCGGCCAGCGCGGCGGACCCGTTCGCCAGCGGCAACCCCGCGATCGGCACGTTGTCCTTGATCGTGATGGGAACGCCATGCAGCGCGCCGAGCGCATCGCCGCGCATCACCGCTGCCTCGGCGGCGCGCGCGTCCGCCCGCGCGGCGGAGGCCATCGGCAGCGCGAAGATGTTCAGCGCCGGCTCAACCTGCGCGGCGCGCGCCAGCACCGCCTCGGTGACATCGACCGGCGACACCTGCCGCGTCGCGATCATCCGCGCGAGCGTCGCCGCCGGCGTGAAGCACAGATCGTCGGCCGCCGCGCGCGGCGCGTCCTTGTCAGTTCCTGGCGAGTTCAATGCTCATGCCCTTCGCGTCCAGATCGCAGCCCGTCACGCCCACCGAGGCGCGCGGCCATGTCGTTCGCTGCCGAGCGACATGGCCGGCCGATCCTGCGGACCCGCTCGCCACCGCGCAAGACCGCATGCAGCACGACCGTGCGTGACCCATGGCGCCGCTTCCTGCTCGCGCTGCAATCGGCCATCCTGTCTGCCGTTCTCCGAGGGCTGCTAATGCCGTCGCCACCTGGATTGACTTATCGGGACGGTCCGCCGGATCCGGAGCATCGCAAGGCGATTCACCGGCTGTTGCTCGATATCTTCGATGTGGACGTCTCACCGATTGATGCGTTTTGCCTGGCCGATCCGACCTATCGCGCGTTTTCCTACCTGGATGCGGCAGGCTGCGTTGTCGCCAATGCCGCAACCTTCACGCTGAAGCTGATCATCGCCGGCAAGCTCGTGCACGCCATGGGCATTCAATCCGTGGCAACCCGGCCGGAGTGGCGCCGCCGCGGGTTGAGCCACGACCTGCTGCAACGCGCCCTGGAGTGGTGCGATGCGAGTGCGCGGCTGACCTTTCTTATGACGGTCATCCCTGGGTTCTACGAACCGATGGGCTTCAGGACCGTGCCGCAGTTCGCCTACGTGGGCGGTACTCCGGATGTTGCGCCGCGCGCAGCTTGCTGCCGCCGCCTGGACCTGAACGCGGACCAGGACCGCCGCTTGCTCGCACGGATCCTGCACCACCGGGTCCCGGTCTCAGCACGTTTCGCGGTGGATGGTTCGGCCGGCTCGTTCGTGCTGAACCTGTTCGACCAGGCGGAACTTTCCGCTTGGTACATCGAAACTGCGCAGGCCATCGTGGTGACAACGGAACGATCCGATGGGACGCTTTGTATGGTCGACATTGCGGCTGACCGCATGCCGACACTGGCCGAGATCGTGGCTGCCTTTGCAAACCAGCCGAAGCAGGTGGAAATACATTTCCCACCCGACCGACTGGCGTGGGCCGGAATCCCCACCCCCGCGCAAACATCGACGGTCCTTATGGTGCGCGGCAATCTGCCACCTCTCGAGCCGTTCATGATCCCCGCGACCGCGGCCTTCTAATTTGATGATCCTCGCGCTTCGACCGCGGCTGCGGTCAGTCGGCAAGCAGATTCACCACAAAGGCACGAAGGCACAAAGTTCATTGGATCTTTGTGCCTTCGTGCCTTTGTGGTGAATCTGCTTGCCGACTGACACATCGCGATGGCTTTTCAAGTGTGACAGAAACTGATGCCGGAAGGGGCAGCGGTCCACCGGCTCGCGGATGAGTCGGCTCGAGAGGTGCTAACTGTTTCTGGTATATTTATCGCAAAGCTCGCTGAGGCGCACCTGCGCTGCAAGTCAATCGCTTGCTACCCGGCTTGCCTACAATTGGAACCGAAGCGTCATGACAGGAGAATTCGTTGCCACTCGACTGAGGCACGTTCTCAACCGCCCCGGCGCAGGGTAGTCTCCACGCCCCACAGCCAAGAGCACGCACACCCATGGGTCTGGCCGATACCACTCGGATCGCCGCCGCCGTCGCCGCGCAACACGACCTCGCCCGCGACCTCTTCGACTTGCTCCGCCGCGACGGCCAGGACGATCCGGGCGTGACGCGTGACCCCTACGGCCCCGGCGAGCAACGCGCCCACGCCACCGTGGCGCAGGCAGCGCAGCGTCTCGGCCTGGCCATCGAGCACGACGCCGCCGCCAACCTCTACATGACCCGCCCCGGCCGCGACCGCGCCGCCCCCCGCGTGGTGATCGGCTCGCATCTGGACTCGGTGCCCCACGGCGGCAATTTCGACGGCGCCGCCGGCGTGGTCGCCGGCCTCGTCGCACTCTCCGCGCTCGCCGCACTGGACCAGACCCCAGCCTGCGACGTCACCGTCATGGGCATCCGCGCCGAGGAGAGCATCTGGTTCCAGGTGTCCTATATCGGCAGCCGCGGCGCGCTGGGCACCCTGCCGGACGGCGCGCTCGACGTGCGCCGCATCGACACCGGCCGCACCCTGGCCGACCATATCGCCGAGTGTGGCGGCGATCCGGACAAGCTGCGGGCGAACGCACGCACCCTCGATCCGCGCACCCTGCGCGCCTACCTGGAACTGCACATCGAGCAAGCCCCCAGCCTGGTGGAATCCGGCAAGCCCGTCGCCATCTGCACCGGCATTCCCGGCAACTTCCGCTACCCCGACGCTCGCATCGAGGGCAGCCACGACCATGTCGGCCTGCCCCGCCGCTTCCGCCGCGACGCCGCCATCGCCGGCGCGGAGTTCGCCATGGCCATCGACCGCCTGTGGGAAGACCACGAGGCGCGCGGCATCCCGATGGCGGCAACGCTCGGCCGCTTCCACACGGACCCGGCCATGCACGGCCTGACCGTCGTCCCCGGCGCGTTCCATTTCAGCCTGGACGTCCGCGCTTACGACGAGGCGGTGCTGGCGGAACTCGACCGCGCGGTGGACGCCATCATCGCCGGCATCGAGCAACGACGCGGCGTGCGCTTCCACCGCGGCGCCAAGGCACGCGCCGCGGTGGGCGCGGTGGACCCTGCCATCGAGACCGCCCTGACCAAGGCGGCGGAGGTGCACGGCATCCCCACACTTGCGCTGGGCAGCCCGGCCTCGCACGACGCGGCGGCCTTCGCGGCGTGCGGGGTGCCGATGGGCATGATCTTCGTGCGCAACGCCAACGGCAGCCATAATCCGCACGAAGCGATGACGCTGGAGGATTTTCTCGCCGGGACAACGGTGCTGACCCATTGGTTGGCGAAAACGGTGTGCTAGCCAAGACCATCGGCGTTTGGCATAATTGGCGAAAGGCAACAAGCCTGAATCGGTGAGAACGGTGAACTCCGTCCCGCAACCACGTGCCAACGACAGCAGCATCGCCGCGCCACTGCCGGGTCACCCCTGGCACGGGTGGGTTGCCGGCGTCATCTATCTCGCCTGCGCGTTCGCGTTCGTCGGCGATCTCACCCACGACCTCACCTGGGCGTATGGCGTTCTGTATATTCCGCTGGTGTGCACCGCGGTTTTCTACCGCAGTCCGCACTGCGTCTGGTGGCTGGCGGCGATCGCCATCACGATGGTCGTGGTCGGCAGTTTGTTCCCGGACCCGGATTTCGGCCATGCGTCGCTGGTCAGCAGGACGCTGTCGATCGCTGCGATTTTGACCTCCGCGGCGCTGGTGCGTCTCGCCCGCAGCATGCGCGACTTGCTCGAGCGGCAGACCCTGGGGGCGCAAGCCGCCGACCGGATGAAGACGCAGATCTTTGCCAACCTCAGCCACGAACTGCGCACGCCGCTCAACGCGATCATCGGATTTGCCGACCTGCTGGCCGCGGATTGCCGCCTGGACCAGCGGACCTCGCTCGACCACCTGCGCTCCGCCAGCCGCCGCCTGCTGATCACCATCGAGAACTTGCTCGATCTCGCCCAGGCGACGGATCGGGTGCTGCGGGCCGAGCGCCTGGATCTTGCCGCCATCCTCCGCCAGGCGACCGAAGCCGCGCGCAACGGCACGGCCGAGCGACAGATCACGCTGCTGGCCAGCATCGCCGCGGACACGCCGCCGGTGATCGGCGATGCGTGGGCGATGCGGCGGATTGCCGACAACCTGATCGGCAACGCCGTCAAGTTCACCGGACCCGGCGGCTCGGTGCGGATCGCCACGGAAACCACCGGCGGCAGCGTGTTCGCCGTGGTGGAGGATACCGGGGGCGGCATGTCGGCCGATGTGCTGCGTCAGCTCGGCGAGCCGTTCTTCCAGGCAAAGGGCGGCGCGGATCGGCCGTACGAGGGGTTGGGCACCGGCCTGGCGCTATGCCGCAAGCTGGCCGATGCGATGGGGGCGAGACTCGAATTTGCCAGCAAGCCTGGCCACGGAACGACCGTGCGATTGGGTCTGCGGGCGGCCTGACGCGGGGGCTCGCAGCCCTTGTTACGTCAGCGTGGTCGCCAGACCAGCCAACGCGGCGACAACGGACGCCGCGTAGCCTGCGGCGCCGAAACGAATGCAAGGTGCGTCACACTCGGCCAGTTCCGCGCGGGCCTGGGCGAGGAGGAATTCGACGGTCCGAGTCTGCATGGAATCCAGCTCGCCTTCGCGCAGAAGCCCCTCGAATCGCTCGATATTTTCAGTGATGACGTAGTGGTTTTGGAACGGCATGGCGCCAACCCGGACGATCACGATTGCATGTGACCCTACCGTCCCATTGATATTTGCGCAATGCCAAATTCTTCTCTCGTGGCGTGACGTTTGACGATCCGGCCGGACCTGCGGCCGGCGGATGAGCAAGCCGCATCTCCCAAGGCAGATGGCTGCCTTGCCCATCCACGCCGCCGGCATCGCGGCTCCCGCAAGCTCATACGAACCTCCGAAAATATCGACGTACGGACAACGTGGCACGCGCCCTCGTGTCATGGCCCGCGAAGGCCGGCCACCCACGACTTTCCTTTGTTGCATACAGCAAAGTCGTGGGTGGCCGGCCTCCGCCGGCCATGACACGAGGGACGGTAGGTGCGATCAGATTGAGAGTCAGTCTTTCGGGCGCCTGGTATCAGACGTCGAAGCCTCGCGCATTCGGCACCGCAAGGCCGGGGCCAAAACCTTTCATGTCGGCCTGCGTGGCAAGTCGTGAGCCGCCAAAGGCCAGGCCTCCGGGCCCACCGGCGAGATCGAGCCCGACATTGACGTTGGCCTGATCGGCCCACACCGTCACGTTCGCCCACTGGTTTTCGTCGCTGCGGACCATGACGCCGGTGACGACAGTCGCACCCCATACATGCAGATTGTTATAGCCGCGGGCGACCATGAAGGCAGCGAAGTGCTCGGCGAACCCTCCTGCCGAGCCGGCCCAGCAGCTCCACACGACGATGTGGCCCGTCGCGGCTTTTGCCAGCTTTCCTGCAATCTGCTTGGCGAGCCCACCCGGTGTCAGCATTTCGCCAGGACCGGCCGCGATCGCGTCGCGATGCCGATTGCCATGAGCCCAGACCCAAAGTGCATGGCTGCCAGCCAAAGCCAGAGCTTCGTCCGGTGCCCAAAGCTGGTCCTGACTGATCCCGCCGACGAACAGGGTTTGGTCCACTTCCTGCTCAATCCCGCCGCCCGCGCCGATCGGATAGAGGTGGTCATACCACTTGTCGAACTGGAGCCGCTGATTCGCACCGTTGAACCGCATTACTTCCTCCGATGTCAGATCGTTGAACGAACCCGGCCCACCCTTCGCCTGCATGTGCTGCGAATGGCGCTGCCTTCGCGGCGTGTTGGGGCGGACAATGCGATCAGGGCGCAAGCATGAGCAGCGGCTTTCGATGCTTCCATGTCGTTGCCCCCTCGATCTTCCGGTGAAACGCCGACGCGATTGGTGACCCGCGTGCGAACGTATCCCCCTTTTGCCGCCCGGTTCCGACACTGGCAGGAAAATGAAATCGTCGCTGTGAGCCATCTCACCGCGCTGTAATTTTGTTGCTGCTAAAATCTGCCTGGCAGCGGCACTGAGCGGCGGCCGCGGTAGGCGCTCGAAGCCGTCTTGGCCTGTCCGCCAAAGGACCGTTTCGCGGACAGGACCTGTACCGCTGACCGCGCGCGGGTTCTCAGCCGAGCAGCCGTCAAGTGCGAGCCATCGACCGTTCTCCAATGTTCAGGTGGGGCGGCACATCAGCCGCGGTTGGCCGAAATAGGCAAGGCAGCATTGGACAATGCAGCGCACTGAAGCGGTCGCGGCCGCAAAGGATCGTCCGCCGGCCTTCTGTCACCTGCTCGTGGCTCACTCTCATCTTTCTCCCCAGAATGGCCTTGACATGATAAATGACGATCGTCATGTAACATGAACCATGGTGGGCATCATGAATATGGTGAACCGGAGAACCCTGTTGCACGATTTCGCCGGCGACCTGGCGACCGCAAAGCCCAACCGCAAGGTACCACAGGTTGAATGCGGCACTCACTGGCCTTCGCAAAACACGCAGGACGCTGAACATGCACAAAATGTTTCTCACAGCCGCCTTCATCGCGACCGGCCTCTCGGCGGGGTCGGCAGCCACGGCGCCTGCGGCTTATCAGGATCCGCTGAGCGCGGACACTTTGCGCACGATCGACGTGCGATTCGGCGAGCTCATGGCGTTGGCAAACAGGCACGATCTCAAGACGCTACACATCATGTTCTGGCAATCGCCCGCCGCGCTTCTGGTTGCCAAGAGCGCGGTCCCATCCGAAGGAAACTGGGCGGGATTTTGGGGCAACGACGCCATCGATCAGAAGCTGCACGATATAGCGAGTTCGGGGCCTGTCGTACTCACACCCGACCTCGCCAGGCTCAAGGTCGTCGGACTAACCCGCGACGTCGCCGAGTCCTATGACCCGGTGACCATTACCGTCTCATACGCAGGTCAGGACGGTACGCCCAGGCCGTTTCTGATGATCATTGATTGGATCAAGGTCGCGGATGACTGGAAGGTTGCCACCGAAGTCATCTTGCCGGTGCCACCGACGCCGGCCGCCAAGCGATAGGCAGGACAAGCCGAGGCTGCCAGCGGATCACGGTGGACGTGCGACCAGCGCTGCCAGGATTGCGAGCCCCGACAGCACGGCGAAGCACTGCAACGACAAATCGTAGCTGCCGGACCAGTCGCGCAGCACGCCCGACAGCAGAGGACCGGCCGCCTGCGCCAGCACCTGCCCCGTCAGGGCAAGGCCGCGGATCGCTCCAAAACTGCGGCGGCCGTAATAGTCGGCCCAGGCGATCGGCAGCAGCGTCATCAGCCCGCCGATCCCGGTGCCGAACGCCGCCGCCGCTACGTAGCCATGCAGCGGCGCGTCTACGCCCAGCATCGTCAGGGTCCCGATGAGTTGCAGCAGGGCCGCGAGCGCCAGCGCGTAGCGCACCGGCACCGAGCGAGGGAAGAAACCGAATGCCAGGCTGCCGACTCCCGAGCCGAACGAGAATGTGCTGACGACGGTCGCCGCCACCGCCGGATCGAGGCCGCGCTCGATGAGGAACGGCGCCTGGTGCAAGCTCACGCCCGCCTGCACGGGATAGGCGAACAAGGTGAACAGCGACAGCAGCCAGAATGCCGGCGTGCGCAACGCGTCGGCGCGGGAGAAGCTGGGTTCGGGTAGCGGCGCGATGTGCGTGGGCGACGGGTGCGGCGTGGCGCGGCGATCCGGCACCAGGCCGATATCCTCCGGTGCGCGCACCAGCAGCAGCCAGGTCGGGATGAAGCCGACCGCCAGCACGGCAAGGCCGACCGCAAGCCAACCGCCGCGCCAGCCGCCATGCTCCATGCCGGCCTGGGCGATCAGCGGCAGGCTGACCAGGCCCACCATCTGCGCCAGCGTCGCGATCGCCGTGGTCACCGAGCGGCGCGCCACGAACCAGTTGTTCACCGCGCCGTAGATGCCCAGGTCGAACGGGCCGGCAAAGTTGGTGCGAGCGACGCAGAACAACGCGTAGAACATCAGCAGCGACGTAGTGAGCGATAGCGCCATGTCCGCCATGCCGGTCAGCAGGATCGCACAGCACAGTACTGCTCTGGCGCCTTGGCGATCGAGCACGCGGCCGAGCACTGGTGCCGAGAACGCGGCGAGCAGGCCGCCGAGCGACACCGCGCCGGAGATGGCAACGCGGGACCAGCCGAAGTCCCGCGTCATCGGCTCGACGAAGATCGACAGCGTGGCGACCGCGCCGCCCTGGCGCGAGAAGCCGGCGCAACAGACGCAGCCGAGCACGACCCAGCCGTAGAAGAACGGCAGGCGGCGGGTCAGCAGCAGCGGCAGGGCGCGGGTGGTCATGCTTGAGATGGCGCGTGCGGGTTAGGGACTGCGGCGAATTAAGTACATCAATGGCCACGCGGCGAACTTCTGTGTCATGGCCGGCCCCCGGGCGCTTGACCCGGGGGGCCGGCCATGACACGGGGGAGGACGCCGCCGACGCGGTTGATTCGGTTGTTTCCCCGCGAGCCCTTAGAGCATTTGCGGGCTGACTGGAATGGACGAAGGCACGGTCATCGCGAGGAGCGGTGCAGTCATCGCAATGACAGGTAGTCCGGCGCTTTTCCAGTCAGGTGGACATGCGCCGGTGGATAAAATCTGACGCTTGCTGCCCGTGCTGCAGATCGGCTTAAGGAAGTCCGCGGAAATGCGCGCATGCACATTCAGCTGCTGGCGATCATTGTGCCCTGAAAATGTTTCATTCTCTCCGGAAGCAGCGTCCAGGCGTGTTTCGTCGCCTCGAATATAGACGACGATGGCGGGGGGAAGTCGGGATCGGCGAACGCGCCGACTGCCACGATACGTATGTCCGGCCTGACCTCAGGCTCCCAATACACCGATGTTCCACAGGCGGGGCAGAAATAGAATCGAACCTTTCGGCCAGATTGTCCATCCCGCTCGAAAACCTTGCTGGCACCTTCGACCGTGACCTGTTCTTTCGCAAAGGCGGCACCGTTGCCGGCGAGCGCCCCGGTCCGGCGCTGGCATGCCTTACAGTGACACATATTGACCAACAACGGTTCGCCTGATGTTGTCGCACGCAGAGAGCCGCAGTGACATTGAGCAAGCCGTTCCATCAGGGTTCCTCCCTCAAGCGGCGCAACCGAACTTTGAAGGTGCCGGACCTTATCTACGAGCGCCTGGCCATGGCGACGCGGGCGACGGTCAGTGCGATACGCCATGCGGCTTTGATACTGCCCGACACTGTGCCGGCGACCTTCGAATTGCCGCCGGCGCGGCAGCGGTAGGGCACCGGCAGTTCCAGGATGCGCAGCCCGGCGCGCGCCGACAACATCTGCATCTCGATGTTCCAGCCATAGGTCGTTTCGTGCATGTTCAATCGCTCCAGCGCGTCACGCCTTATGGCGCGGAAGGCGCACATGTCGGTGTAGCGCACACCGTACAGCAGCGACATGAACCAGCCGGCGAGGCGGCCGGCGAGCACCTGGTGCCAACTCATCGACCCGGGTTCGCGCTCGCTGCGCACGCGCGATCCGATGACGAAATCATGCGTGCCCGCCTGGATCGGTGCGATCAGTTGCGCGGCGAGGTCGGCTCGATCGGCGCCGTCACCGTCAAGGAACAGGATGATGGTGCAGGCGGGGTCTGCGGCCGCAGCGCCGGCGGCGCAGGCGCGGCCGTAGCCTCGTTCGGTCAGCGAGACGACACGGGCACCGGCGGAGTGCGCGATGGCGGCCGTGCCGTCGTGGCTGCCGCTATCGGCCACGATGATTTCGGAGACGATGTCGTGCGGGAGGGACGCGATGACGCCGGCGATCGTTGCGGCCTCGTTGAGGGTGGGGATGATCGCAGCGGTGGTGGCGGTCATAAACCTCTCCCGCCTTCGGCGGGAGAGGTCGATGGTGCGGAGCACCGAGGGTGAGGGTGATCGGGTCGGCACGCTGCTCTCTCGCGGCGTGAAGAAAGCAGCGTGCCGACCCGATCACCCTCACCCTCGTGCGCTCCGCGCCCTCGACCTCTCCCGCGCGCAGCGCGGGAGAGGTTTCTGGTCATCCTACAAACTCCATCGCAGCCCGCAATTTGCGCATGGCTTCGGCGGCGTTTCCCCCAACAGGTTACTGCGGAAATCGCGATATGCCGGACCGTTCCAGATCTCCCGCAGCGTCTGCTGCGTCGCATCGCCCAGCGTGTAGGTCTCGTACCCCCGCGCGGAGAACGGCGCGATGCAGCAGGGCAGCGCACGGCCATGCGCGGTGAAGTACATCAGCGACCAAGGCCGCCGGCAGGTGGACCACGGCTGCGACTGCGCCTGGCGCTGCAAGCTGAGCCCCGGCTCCGTCGCGCCCGACGCATCGAGCCGGATGCCAAGCTCGCCGGCGATTTGTTCTGCCGCCTCGATCGCCGCCGCCTCCCGCCCGCGCACTTTCTCGAACAACGACGATTCAGGCCGCGCCATGCCGAAGCCCGCCTCGTCGAACACCAGGCGTTGCAAATACACCTCCCGCACGCCCATCGTCGCCGCGAGGCGCACGAAGGCGGGAAGCTGCTCCACCGTCTCCTGCAACCCGGTCAACCACAGCGACACGCGTGGCGCGGTGATGCCAAGCTCGCGTTGCAGCGTTGTGAAGTCCTGCACGTTGCGCACGATCCGGTTGAAGAAATTCTTGCCCCGCACGGCGAGGAACGTCTTCGCATCGGCCGCATCCAGCGACACGCGCAACTCGTCCAGGCCGGTATCGATCAGCTCGCGATGCTTCTTCGCCGACAGCAGCGTGCCGTTGGTATTGAACAGAACATAGACGCCGCGATCCTTCAAATAGCGGATCATGCGCGGAAGCGCCTTCACCAGCATCGGCTCACCCACGCCATGCAGCACGACACGCGCGATGTCGGGGACCTGATCGACGATGCGAGTGAACAGCTCCCAGCTCATGTCGGCTGGGGGTTCAAGTTCCTCGAAAGTGCGCGGGCAGGTCTCGCACAGCAGATTGCAGCGGTTGGTCACTTCCAGGTACAGGCACACCGGCGGAGTCACCGCTTCCGCATCGCGCTGCGCGACGGCCTCGAAATAGCGGCGCGGGTCTTTCAGCGTTGTCGCGTTCATCAGTCGCTCCTGGGTTGGGGGCGGCGGAAATCAAGCACGGCAAGCGCGGCGGCAGGTCCATAGACCGCCACGGGGATGATCAAATGCTCGATCGGGCCGAGCGCGAGCAATGGCGCGGCGGCGAGCAACCAGTAAACGCTGGCCAGCGACGCCAGGCACGCGAGCGGGGCCAGCCAGCCAAAATACCACGGATAATGCGGCGACAATGCGACCAGCAGCACGGCGCCGAGCACGGCGGCCTGGCGTGCCTGCATCACCACACGCGCGCCGGGCGCCGACGGCAGGCTGGTGGCAAAGACGAAGCGCGCGGCAATGACGCCGAGCACGGCCAGCAGCGCCACGGCATAGGCGGCAGCCGCCCAGCGCGGCAACGGCACGACATGGTCGAGCACTTCCAGCAGGAAGATGCCGCCGCCATGGCCGATATGCTCTTCCTTTACGTAACCGCCGAGAAAGCCGAACACGCGCCAGCCGATACCGACATAGGACGCATAGAACGCGACGGCAGACAGCACGAACGCGACCAACAGCCGCCAGTCGCGCGGCCGCCAGAACGCGGGCAGCACCACGACGGGCAGGAATTTCGTCAGTGTCGCGGCGGCCAGGACGATGCCGGTGCGCGCCGGGCGGCCATATGCGGCCAACAGCAGCGCAAGAGCGAGCAAGCCGGACGCGGCGGCGTCGACATGGGCGTTGCCGGCGAATTCCCAAACCGGCAGCGGCAGCCAGGCGTAGATCAGCACCTCGGAGCGGTCGCGCCCGGCCAGGCGCAGCAACCGCAGCAACACGACGATGGCCAGCGCATCGAACGCGGTCATCACCGCCTTCATGCCGTAAACACCCGGGGCGATCACGGCGGCCAGCGCGTACAGCATCTCGGCGGCCGGAGGATAGATGGTCGGCGCATAGTCGGCGCGGTTGATGTGCGGAAACACCGCGGCGTCGCGCAGGAAGGCGAGTTCCGGCGCATCCGGCAGGTAGCGATACGGGTTGATGCCGGCAAGCTGCACGCGGCCATCCCAGACATAGCGATACATATCCGATGACAGCAGTGGCGGAGCAGCGAAGGTGATGGCCCGCATCGCCACGGCGGCGATGAGCACGATCCGCACTGCGTGCCGCGGCTGCGGATCGCGGCGGACATGGGCGATGGCGGCCAGCCACAACACGCCGCCGAGGCATTCGGTGGCGACGAACACGCGTGCGCGGGTGTCGCCGTCGAACGGCAAGGCCGGCCAGGACAGGATGAACAAACCCAATCCGGCCAGGATGACGAGCGACGCACCAATCGCGGGGAGATTTAGAATAAGTGGAAGAGATTCCCCCTCCCCTTGAGGGAGGGGGTTAGGGGGAGGGGTCGGTTCGTGCGTCACCGACCCCTCCCCCTAACCCCCTCCCTCAGGGGGAGGGGGAATCCTTCCACCCTGCCGTCCATCCTTCCGCCCACCAATCCGCCCAACCGTTCTCCGATCCCAACCTGTTCGATCCACCCTCGCGTGGCCGGTGCCGCATACGGCACCGGTCCGTCGCCTTGCTCTGTCGTCAGGTCATCGACCAGCCGGATCAGCGATGCGGCGTCATCAACGTCGAACCATGTCGGCAGCAAGACGGTTTCCAGCCCAAGCGCCGCCGCCTGCGCCATCGTCTGTGCGCTGACCTCGTCCGTGCTCCATGTCACATCCGAGAACAGCGCCGCGTGCGGCGTCTTGAGGCCGATCAGGTAGTAGCCACCGTCATCGGCGACACCCAGCACCATCCGGTCGCCCGGACGCGCCAGAGCTTCCGCAGCCTGCCGCAGGAATGCCGTCGGCAATGTGGGGCTGTCGGAATTCAGCAGACACGCCGCGCCGTACCCCTCCGCCAACAGGGACTGTGCCGCATGCAGCAACGACCGGCCGAAACCATCGACGCCGGACGGCACGTCGATCGAACCATCGGCCAGCACCAGTTCCGTGCCGGGGGCCAACATGCCGTCGAACAACGCCTCGCCGCCCTTTGGCGCATAGGCGACGAAGCCGGCGATCGGCACCGCCCGGCCCGCCGCGCGGATGTTCTCCGTCACATCGCGCAGGAAGCACGCATTCAGCGACGCGGCCTCGTGCGGTGTCAGCGGCGGCACCAGGCGCGTCTTGACGTGATTCGGCCGCGGGGCCTTCGCCATCACTGCAATGGCGCATTGCTCGCCGCGGCGCATGCTAGAGGCCGCTGAACCAGTTATAGCCGCGATCGGTCCAGAAGCCGTGCGGCCGCTGGTTGGTGACGTAGATCGTCGTGACGAATTTCGGGCCCTTGAATCCCAGCTTGGTCGGCACACGGATCTTGAACGGATAGCCGTATTTGCGGGGAAGAATTTCGTCCGACAGGCGGAATGCCATGATCGTCTGCGGATGCAGCGCGGTCGGCATGTCCATGCCTTCGTAATAGCCGTCGGCGCATTCGAACCCGACATACTTCGCCGTGGTGTCGGCACCGATATGTTCCAGGAACGTCTTCAGCGGCGTGCCGCTCCACTTGCCGATCATGCTCCAGCCTTCGACGCAGACGTGCCGCGTCACCTGGCTGACCTGTGGCAGCGCGTACAATTCCTCCACCGTCCACGGCTTCCGGTCGGCGATCAGGCCGGAGAGCATCAGGCGGTAATCCGCGGCCTTGAGGTTCGGCGCGTCTTCCGCCCGATACCAGGCATTGTAGCGAAAATCCTTCACCGCCATCGATTCGGGAAACTCCGGTGCCAGTCGCGTCTCGCTGAACAACGCCGCCTGCACGCGATCGTTCCATGCCGAGACCTTCGCCAGCATGCTCTGCACCGCGTCGGTGTCGCTCAGGTCACAGCCGGTGAGCAACGTCAGGGAGCCGAGCGACATGCCGCCGCGCAGCAGTCGCCGCCGATCGAGCATCATAGATATTCCTCCGTCTCGACCTGCGGTTCGGGTTGCACGGCGCGGCCGAGCACCATGGCAACGAAGGTGCGCGGCACCAGGACGACGAGCGTGACATGCACCACGAGGAACGCCACGATCGCGCTCATGCCGAGGAAATGCACGATGCGCGCACCCTGGAAGCCACCGAACACCACCTCCAACGGATAGGTCTGCACCGGCTTCCAGATGGCGATGCCGGACACCACCATCAGCGCGACCAGGGCCAGCACGCCCCAGTAGAAGACGCGCTGCACCGCGTTGTATTCCCCGAGGCGGTGTTCCAACCGAAACGTCGCCGCCGCGAAGAAGTCGCGCAGGAACGCCATCGGCCGCACTGGCAGGAAGTCGCGCCAGAAGTGTCCCGACACGATGCCCCAGAACAAATACAGCACGTAGCTGGCAAACAGCAGCCACATGGTGGCGAGGTGCCAGGCGATGCCGCTGGCGACACCCGGATCGTTGTGCCGCGCCAGTGCCGTATCGACGTCGCCGCCCAGCACGATCCAGCCGGGGAAGCTGAAGCCGAAAATCGGGCTGGCATTGTAGATCCGCCAGCCGCTGCCGATCATGATCAGCATCGCCAGCGCCATCAGCCAGTGCGTGATGCGCACGGCGATCGCGTGGGTCTGCACGTGTTGCGTTTGTTCCGGGTTTGTCATGGCGACGATGGCGTCTCCAGCCCAAGTGACGCGAGCATGGCCGATGCCCTGCTCGTCAGGAGGTAGTCGATGAAGGCATCCGGATCGGGCCGGCTGGCGAGCCTCGTGACCGCTGCGGTGTAGGCGATGGGCGGCTGGATATCGTTCGACACGTCGCGGATGACTTCGAGTTCCGGATGCGCGCGCAGATCGGTCATGTGCAGCAGCCCGGCCCTCGCGGTGCCGTTGAGCACAACGGCGACGACCGTATCGGTGTCGATGACGCCGAGCACCTTGGTGGGCATCAACTGGAGTTGTGCCAGGATGGATCGGCCATCCATGTCGGACACCGGATCGCTGATCGCGATGGGCCGGTCGGGCATCGGTGGCGCACCGCGCACCGCGGCGAGCACCACGTGGTTGGTCCACGCGCCACGTGCCGCGCCCGGTGCGACCACATTGGCCTGCACGGCGGCATCGACGGTGCTGACCCGGGTCACGATGATATCGTTCTGCACATCCCGTTCGAGCTGCGGAACCAGCAGGCCCAGGCCGGTGGGGAACACGTTGACCCGCTCGCCGGTCCGGCCCTCGTAGGTGGTTGCCGCGGCCCGCATCGCCGGCCCCAGCGTGGGGTCGCAGGCGAGCACCAGCTCGTCGGCGGAGGACGCCGCCCGCGCGCGCGGTGCGGCAGCCAATATCGCCGCCGCGGGAAGCGCCCAGAGCAATCGCCGGCGACCGATCCCGGTGCCGGTTCGCATCAGGCAGTGGCCGGCATTGCGCAGCGGACCTGGCCGCATGACATCTGACTCCCCCTCCAAATCGGCGCCTGACGCGAGTCTAGCCGAGGCGGCCATCTGCATGGTGGTCTCGCCAACCGAACAGACGTTACACGCCCTGACGCGGCAAATGATAGATTTGCGAAGGACTGGGACAGACTGCCCGGACGCGATCGCGTGCCGGTGGCAGACTAAACCTCTCCCGCGGGAGAGGTTTTTGCCAGGTCGTCGAACGCCTTCAGCCGCCGCACCAGGGCCGGCATCTCGCGCAACGGGATCATGTTCGGCCCGTCGCTCGGCGCGCGATCCGGATCGGGATGTGTCTCGATGAACACCGCCGCCACGCCCACCGCCAGCGCCGCGCGCGCCAGTACCGGAGCGAACTCGCGCTCGCCGCCGGATGACGCCCCCTGCCCGCCCGGCTGCTGCACCGAGTGCGTCGCGTCGAACACCACCGGATAGCCGGTGCGCGCCATGATCGGCAGCGACCGCATGTCGCTGACCAGCGTGTTGTAGCCGAAGCTGGCGCCGCGCTCGCACAGCAGGATGCGCTGGTTGCCGGTGCAGGCGATCTTAGCCGCGACATGGGCCATGTCCCACGGCGCCAGGAATTGCCCCTTCTTCACGTTGATCGCCCGCCCGGTCGCGCCGGCCGCCAGCAGCAGGTCGGTCTGGCGGCACAGGAAGGCGGGGATCTGCAGCACATCCACCGCCTCGGCCGCCGGCGCGCACTGGTCCGCCGCATGCACGTCGGTCAACGTCGGCAAACCGGTGCGCTCGCGCACCTCGGCCAGGATCGCCAGCCCCTGCGCCATGCCGACCCCGCGCGCGGCCGAGGCACTGGTGCGATTCGCCTTGTCGTAGCTCGACTTGTAGATGATCTTCACGCCGGTGGTATCGGACAGGTCGCGCAGGGCCGACGCCACCTCCAGCGCGTGGCCGCGCGATTCGATCTGGCAGGGGCCGGCGATCAGCACGAACGGCAGATGGTTGCCGATCGCCACGTCCCCGACGCGCACCACGCGATTGTCCTGTGCCATCCCCTGCTCTCCCACAGCCGACCCGAGCATAGCGCGCCGGCGCAGGGAGGGCGACGTGGCGAGCAAGGCAGAGGATGACGGTCGGTAGTGGGTCGGTATGAATGTCGGGTCTCGACCCACGACGGTCATTCCCAGCAGGATATGATCGCCCAATAGCTGACCTTCATCACCACGAACTCGATTTCTGTTTAGTCGCCAGTGTCGTGCGCGAGCCGGCCACTGACACTGCCCACTTGTTGTGCAGTTTGACCGGGCGACAGGACGACAACAGTCGCGGTCCGGCCCGTTACCAGACGCACGCCGGCGGGCACATGATCCAGTGCGATCCGAACGGGCACGCGTTGCGCCAACCTCACCCAGCTGAAGGTGGGATTGACGTTGGCGAGCAAGTCGGCGCTGCCTTGCCGCTCCCGGTCCGCAATTCCGCCCGCAATGCTCTCGACATGCCCCTCGATCACGGCACTTTCGCCAATCAGGTAGACACGCGCCGGATCGCCGATCTTGATGCGCGGCAACTTGTTTTCCTCGAAATAGCCGTCCACGTAGAAGCTATCGCTGTCGATCAGCGCGAAGAGTGGCTTCCCGGCATCGACGTAATCGCCTGGCCGCATGTCGAAATTGGTGACCAAGCCGTTGACCGGCGCGTGCAGCTCGGATCGAGCCAGGTTGAGTGCGGCAAGATCGCGGCTGGCGAGAGCCTGCTGGTAGGCGGCCTCCGCCTCCGTGGAAGCGGCGCTACGCTGCTGTTGCTGTTCCTCCGAGACTGACAGCGCGTTGAGCCGGGCATAACGGTTCGTCTCACGTTCGGCCTCCTGCGCGGCAGCCAGTTTGCTATCGACATCGGCTTGAGCATTCTGGAGTGCAATTTGGAAACGGGCTGGGTCGATCCGGAACAACACCTGGCCCTTTTTCACCTCCTCGTTGTCGTGCACCAGGACGTCGCTGACCAGGCCGGAGACGTCGGCGGCAACCTGGACGACGTCGGCGCGCACGCGCCCGTCGCGGGTCCATGGCGCCTCGAGGTAGTAGATCCAGAGCTGCCACCCAATCACCGCGGCAATGCCGACCGTTATCGCGGTGACCGCGAAGCGTCCCAGGAGCCAACCGAACCTGCTGGCGACGAAACGCGCCGAGCCACGTTCCCGGATTTGAGCGAGCTGTTTCATGATCCTACCTCTCGCGCGTAAACGGCGACCACGGCCCCCACCACGATGACCAGCAACGCAAAGTCGAATAGCGGCCGATGCCAGACGAGGCGATAGAAACCGAGCCATCGTAGCAGTCGCCGTAGCCCGGCCGTCAGTGGGAGCGCCGCGGCGACGCACACCAGAAGTGAGGGAACGAACACGCCATAGACGTCTATTTCGCCGATCATTTTGGCCCCATAACCACTTGCTGGCTCAATTCGAGTGCTCTCTCGCTTGTATACGGTGGGGCGTTGGGGAACAGCCCACGCCTGATCCCGCTGAGCTGCAGTAACAGCTCTCGGGTCATGGTGGCGGGATCCTGAACCGCGATGGCGATGACCCGGTCGATGACCCCAAGCAGTGCGACATCTGCCTGGTCCAGGCTGCGCCGGCGATAGTGAGTGGCGATTGCGTCCAGCATCGTACGGACGGCGCGGCGAAGCTGTTCCGGCAGGTGCACCGCGTCGCGCTGAAGACCGATGATGCTGACGCCGACGCGAACGTCGGCGAGGGCGGACGTGGCGGCACCGTCGGCGCCCTCGGCACTGACGGCGAGGTTCGGGGCGACCAGGCTGAGCCGGTCCAGCATGAGCATAGCGAACACGCTCAGGGTAGCCGGACTTCGGTTAGCGGCGATATTCGCGATCTCGACGCGGTTACGCCGCAACAGTCGCCACGCCGTCCATTCGCCGCTGACCGAGCGGACGATCCGAATGATGATCGCGGTCGCACCGAGGCCGAGGATAGCGGCTGCCGCGCCGTTGGCATACGTCGTGAAGTCGGCGTCGTAGCTGCCGGAGAGCGCGAGTTCGGTCGCTGCAATCAAGGCGATGGGACCGCTTACACGCGCGGTCGCCGGCATGCCGCTGAATGCCCCGAGGATTAGAAACACGGGCGCGAACGCCAGTACGAGCATCTCGAAGTCATGCGCCTGCGGCAGGACGGCGAACAGGTAGATCGCGTCGATAACGAGCGCGATCACCGCTGCGACGAGAAATCCAACCACACTGGGCGCCGGGTCGTCCTGGGCAGCAAAGAAAGCGCAGGCGACGGCCGCCAGGCTCGCGGCTCCGGCGCCGTCGGGCCAGGCGGTCGCGATCCAGAACGCCGAGATCAGGCCGATGGCGAGGATGGCTGCCAATGCTGAATGCAGGGCCATCACATGGTCACGATGCTGCAGCGTACGGATCGTCTCGCCTTGCCCGAAGGCCAGCTTGACCAGCCTTGATTGCTCCGCCCTGATCTGCCGCCGGAGTGCCATGATGTCGTGAGCCAGATCCGTCAGCTCGTGCAGCCGCACAAGCAGGCCGGCCAGTATGACGGTTTTCCAGTCGGCCGTGGCATCGATCTGGGGCTCCAGCGCATCGATGTCAGCATGCACCTCGGCGGCTTCCGACAGTTCCCCAGCGCGACCGGACTGGATCCATGCGCCGATGCGGTCGAGCACTGCGCGCAGGCGGGCCGTGATCCCATCGTTCTCGCGCAAGATGCGGATGCGATCGCGGGCACCGCTGACGACTGGCAGCAGCAGGAGCACGCGCTGGTGTAGCGTCGCAACCGGTACAGTGGCGGTTTGCAAATTGGACGTATCGTAGGAGAGATGCGTCGCCAGCATCGCGATCTCGACGGAATCGCCGGCGACTTTGCGCTGAGCTGCAGCAGTTGCGATGTCTTCCCGGGCCCCTGACAGGACGCCCAGGGTCCAGTCCGTCGCGTCTCGAATCCAGTTATCCAACCGGGCTGTCAGGGCGGGGCCAAGCGGGATCGGAAAGACGATGCTGCCGATGACTGTGGTGCAAACAATCCCAAGCGTAATCTCCTCGACTCGCGCCAGTACCACGTCCCAAACCGTGTCCGGCGCGTCCACGATCGGAAAGCCGATCAGCGCCACACTGTAGCCAGCCAGCAGGAAGACATAGCTCCGCGGTGTCCGATCCAGGACGGCGAAATAGATGCAGCCCCCGACCCACAGGGACAGGGCGGCAATCAACAGCACCGGCGCATCGACCAGATTGGGGATGAACACGAGAGTTGCGACTGCTCCGAGCAGCGTCCCATAGAAGCGGTAAGCTGCCTTGGAGCGCATCGCACCGGTGAGCGGCTGGGCAACAATATAGGCCGTTGCCATCGCCCAATACGGCCGGTCGAGGCCCATGCGTAACGCGATCCAGAGTGCCAACATCGCGCCAACGAACGTCTTCACGGAAAATATCCAGTCACGCCAACTCGGCAACATCTTCCGCCTGCCCCTTGTCCGACCTGACTACCCTACGAAGCGAACAGGTATTTTCTGGAGAGACCCACAGGCCATCATGCCATATTGAATTGTCCGCGGAAACCGGGAAGGACCCTCAGATCAGGATGACACGTGCCGCGTAACCGGCCGGGACCGTGTGTGCCTCGCCGGCAACGAGCATTGTTGTAGGGCTGTCAGAAGCAGACTTGAAGTTCTCGCCCACCTCTGGAAAACAGCGGTCCTCCCTGGGCTCATCCACGCGCCCGGTATTGGGAATCCTGGCCCAAATGCGGACCGTCGGATGTCCACCCATTGCAGAGATTCGAACTGACCCGCTACCTGACGGTCGGCGCGAGTGGCAAGCAATCAGCTGACCTCAACGGCGTCTCATTCGTCACCGTGCCACCCCACCGGCTTCAAGCGGCGCGCGATCACGCCCCCGGCGCGACCGTGCCCCGATCCGATGTCTCGCCAAGCCAATCCTCGGGCAGTTCATCGCCTGGCCGGACGGCACCGGTTGTGCCCGCCTTGGCGAGGATCGCCGCCATCTGACTCGGCCGGGCCTGGGCCGCGCGTGATTGCAGGTATGCGGATTGCTCTGCCTCGCTCAGCGTCGGCAGCGGACCGTGCACCCACAGCGCCGCGATCTTCTCCGCGACGGCCTGGACAATGCAGCCGTTCATCGACACGCCGTCGCTGTCCGCGGCGGTACGGAGGTCCTCCATCAGCGAAGCAGGAACGCGAAGGGCGTAGTTGCTGTAGGTCGCCATGCCAATCTCCTCAAGGCTTTACCGGGTGAAAGAACCGGAACGACAGTCCTTCCCTGCGATGCCAGCCTGTCGTCCTGACCGGGCGCGTTTGCAAGCGCCGTCGCGACACCGGTGGGACGCGGTTCGGGCGCGCGGCCGGAACAAGCGGCTTACCGGCATGGACCCGATGAGGACGCGAAACACCAGACCCGGCTTATTTGCGCGTCGTCCAGCGGCGTGGCTCGCGCGGCCGTTGTCGTGGTGTATCTTGCCCCCATCCCGCCGACCGGTGACCGGCACCGCCGCACATCGGCCGGCCGACCGCGAGAGGCTGAAGGACCAGGCCCATGAACGTCGCCGATGTAATGACCCGCCACGTGATCTCGGTATCGCCCGACGCCACGGTGGA
>DATHNI010000137.1:0-7499 GCA_035486135.1 Acetobacteraceae bacterium | reverse complement strand
GCGCTATCGAGGAGCAACGGTCCTGGCGGCGGTCGCACCTGCGCGATAGGCCCCGCTCCCCGCGATAGGCCCCCTCCCCTCTGCCGCACGTACGCTGCTCTCGCTGCCAGCACGCAGCGCGCACCTGAGGAACGCTGCTTGCGCTGCCCACATGCAGCAAGCACCGCCAGCGCGCCACATGGTTCGCCGCTACAAGTCGATGAACCGGCGGATCAGACGGTTCACCTCGCCCGACTTCTCCATGTGCGGCAGGTGACCGGCAGCCTCCAGCACATGCACCGGCACAGTGGACGGCACCGCCTGGGCATGCGCCACGGGAATGATTCGGTCGTCGCGGCCCCAGATCACCTGCACCGGTAGCGCCAGGCCGCGGATCGCCGCCGTCACGTCCAGCGCCTGCCGTCCCGCCGGGAACCAGGCGCGGGCAATGGCTTCCAACGCCACCGTCACACCATCGAGGCGTTTGAACCGCAGCACATCCTCCACCATCGTCCGGCTGACCAGCGCCGGGTCATGCACCAGCCATTGCAGCACCTCGACCGCATCCTTGCGGCGCGACGCCTGCACGAACCCATCGATGAACGCCGCGTTGATGTCCGGCCCCAACCCCGCCGGAGCGATCAGTGTCAGCGACCGCACCAGGTCCGGCCTGCGCGCGGCCAGCAACGCCGCGATCGCGCCCCCCATCGAGTGCCCGGCCAGATGCACCGGCCCGGGATCGAGCGCGACCAGGAATCCCTCCACCGCCGCGCACAACGCCGCGCCATCGCCGGCCCCAACGTCCCTGCCCGAGCCGCCATGCCCCGGCAGGTCCAGCGCCAGCGCGCGGTGCCCCTCGGCCAGCACCGGCTGGGTGAACATCCAACTGTTCAGGTCGGCGCCAAAGCCGTGCAGCAGCAGAACCGGCGTGCCATCGCCACCGCCGAGTTCCAGATAGCGCAGCCTGGTCCCGGCAACCTCCAGCATGCGCGGCGCGGGCGTCTCGACGGCTTCGGCCGCATCGTGCTCGGGTTCCGCCACGACGAAGCCGGCGACGAAGTGGTCCACCTCCGCCGCCAGCGCGTCGGCCGGCCCGATCACCGCGAGCAATCCGCCGATCGGCAAGGTGCTGCCCTCCGCCGCGACGACGCGCAGCAGCGTGCCGGCGGCTTCGGCCTCGACGACATTGGTGATCTTGGAGGTCTCGATCTCCAGCAACTCATCGCCCGCGGCGAACGACGCGCCGGGGGGACGCAGCCATTGCACCACCTTGCCCTCGGTCATCGTCAGGCCCCATTTCGGCATGGTGATCGCGGTGATGGATGTGGTCACGGCATCGCCCCCCTTCGTACTGAGCCTTGTCGCGGTCCGACTACCCTGCACTCGCCCGTCGGACCGGCGGGAGATTGCGTCGCCGCTCCGCCCCTAGCAATGACCGTGGCTGGGTGGCCGCAGGGCAGTCAGATCAACGTAGCAGGGCCAGGGCTTTGCCCCCGGCCTTGCTATCGGGCTCACGCCGCGCGCCACGCGGACAGCAGCAGCAGCGCCCAGCCGAGCATCAGCAGCGTGCCGCCGATCGGCGCCAGCACACCCAGCGACGTGCCGGTCAGCGCCAGCGTATCGACCGCGGTGCAGAACAGCAGCAGGCCCAGGGTGAACGCGGCACCGGCGGCATCCACCAGCCGGCCGCCGCGCGGCGCCCAGACACCGCAGAACAGCAGGGCCAGCGCGTGCCAACCCTGCATCTCGTCGGCGCTGCGCAGCATAGTCAGGCGCGCAGGGCCGATCGCGTCCAGCCCGTGCGCCGCCAGCGCCGCCAGCGCCACCGCGAGCAATCCGGCCAGTGCGCCCAGCGCGATCCAGAGTCTCGCCACCTGCCCCGCCTCCCTTGTTCCGTTCCGCCGCCGACGCCTATACCATTGCCTGTCATGCCGCGCGGTGACCTGTATCCCGAGATTGGCCCGTTCGAGACCGGCTACCTGCCGCTGTCCGGCGGGCACGTCATGTACTGGGAGCAAGTGGGTAACCCGAGGGGCAAGCCGGCGCTGTTCCTGCATGGCGGCCCGGGCGCCGGCGCCGGCGCGGTGCATCGCCGCTTCTTCGATCCGGATTTCTGGCGGGTGGTGATCTTCGACCAGCGCGGCGCCGGGCGGTCCCGGCCGCTGGGCAGCCTGGAGGACAACACCACCGGCGACCTGGTCTCCGACATCGAGACGCTACGGCGGCATCTCGGCGTCGATCGCTGGCTGCTGTTCGGTGGCTCCTGGGGGTCCACGCTGGCCCTGGCCTACGCCCAGGCGTATCCCGACCGGGTGTACGGCTGCGTGCTGCGCGGCGTGTTTCTCGGGCGGCCGCACGAGGTGGACTGGTTCCTGCATGGCATGGCCGCAGTATTTCCCGACGCCTATGCGAACTTCACCGGCTTCCTGCCGGAGCAAGAGCGCGGCGACATCCTGGGCGCCTACCTGCGGCGGCTGACCCATCCGGACCAGTCGGTGCACGTGCCGGCGGCGCGGGCCTGGTCGGT
Source organism: Acetobacteraceae bacterium (assembly GCA_035486135.1). GTDB lineage: Bacteria > Pseudomonadota > Alphaproteobacteria > Acetobacterales > Acetobacteraceae > JASHVB01. The sequence continues at coordinate 4,993 of DATHNI010000137.1, read as the reverse complement.
GTATGAAGGCTCGTGCAGCACGCTCATGCCGAGCCCGGAGACGGTCACCTCGTTCGCGCAGGACCGCACCGCGCTGGGCCTGGCGCGGATCGAGGCGCACTACTTCGCCAACGCGCTGTTCCTGCCGCCGGAGGGGCTGCTGGGGCGGATCGACAGCATCAGCCACATCCCGGCGGAGATCGTGCAGGGGCGCTACGACATGATCTGCCCCGCGCGGACCGCGTTCGAGTTGGCGGCGGTGTGGCGGGCGGCGCGGCTGACGATCGTGCCAGATGCCGGGCACTCCGCGCTGGAGCCGGGCATCCGCCGGGCGCTGGTGGCGGCGGTGGACCGGTTCCGCCATGGACGATAGGCGAGGCGGGCAACAGCGAGGAAGTCAGGCCATGCGAACGGCATCTCCGCGATCCGAAACGCGGGATCGCCGCGGCCGATCTGTTGACGTTGCTGGCGACACACCGCCGGCATGACATTTTGATCCAAAGCGCCCAGCGTGGCGGACAGCATGACCAAGGGACGACCCGGCAACGGGAGCTCACGGTGAGGCAAGGGCCAAGGCTGCCGCCATCGACCCGGAATTATGGCAGCCTGGGATGGCCGCACGGCAAATGCCCTCGCTGGCAGCAATCGCAGCCTGGCCGTTCCGGGTATTGACCCTTAACAAGGACACTTCAGCATGAAAGTCGGCGTCATCGGTCTCGGCACCATGGGCATGGGGGCCGCGCTCAACCTCCACCGCAAGGGCCACGCGGTGACCGGCTGCGAGATCCGCGAGGCCGTGCGGGCGGAATTCGTGACGGCCGGCGGCGCCGCGGTGGTCTCGCCCGCCGCGCTGCCGGACGACGTGGAGGCGGTCGTGGTGTTCGTCATCACCGCCGCGCAGACCGAGGATGTGCTGTTCGGTGAGCGTGGCTGCCTGGCGCGGCTGCAGCCCGGCACGGTGATCCTGTGCTGCGCCACCGTCGCGCCGGAGGCCGCCCGCGCCCTGGGCAAGCGTATCGCCGATGCCGGCTTCCTGATGCTGGATTCACCCGTCTCGGGCGGCAAGACCGGCGCGCAGGCCGGCACCATGACCGTCATGGCCTCCGGCCCGGACGCCGCGTTCGCCAAGGCGCAGCCGGTGCTCGACGCGATCGCCGCCAAGGTGTGGAAGCTGGGCGCCGAACCCGGCATCGGCAGCACGGTGAAGATGGTCAACCAGTTGCTCGCCGGTGTGCACATCGCCACGGCGGCCGAGGCGCTCGCGCTCGGCATCCGCGCCGGCGCCGACCCGCGCACCTTGTTCGAGGTGATCTCGTCGTCCGCTGGCAGCTCGTGGATGTGGCAGAACCGGGTGCCGCATATCCTGGACGGCGACGACACCCCGCTGTCGGCGGTGAACATCTTCGTCAAGGACCTGGGCATCGTGCTCGACCAGGCGCGAGCGCTGACCTTCCCCCTGCCCCTGGCCGCCGCGGCGCATCAACTGTTCCTGGCCGCGGCAGCGCACGGTGAAGGCGCCAGGGACGACGCCTTCGTCATTCGCGTGTGGCAGGCGCTGACCGGAATCGCGCTGCCGCAAAAGGACCAAGCTGCCGGCGACCAGGCCGGCGCGAACCAGGCCGGCGGCTGAGCCTCAGCTCCCGACGTTCACCACCAGCACGCGGCGATTGCGGGCCTCCGGAGTATTGGCGGGGGTGGACACCGCCAGGCCGTCCTCGCCCATGCCGATGGCCTGCAGGCGGGAGGCATCGATCTGGTACTTGCTGGTCAGGTAGCCTACCACGGCCTCCGCCCGGCGCTCCGACAGCGACTTATTCTGGTCGGGCGAGCCAACCGTGTCGGTGTGGCCCTCGATGCGGAAATGATAGGCGGCGAGCGTTGGGGTGGAGAGCGCCTGGCCCAGTTGGTCCAGCGAGCGGATCGCCTGCGGCGTCAGGTCCGCCGACCCGGTGGCGAACTGGATGTTGAGGCTGACCGACGGTGTCTTGGCGGCGGCCTGCGTCGGGGCGCCGGCCGGCGCGGTCTGCCCGGAGGGCGCGTTGCCGATGCGAATGCCGCGGGTGCTGGGGTTCAATCCATCGGTCGGCGTCAGCGACTTGACGATAGCGTCGGCGCCGGGCGTGCTTTGCGTCTGGGCGAATGCCGGGGCGAGCAGGCCGGCGCCAAGCAGCAGCGCAGCGGCGAGGGTGGTCCGAGCGGACATTGGTGACGTCTCCTGATACAGCCTTGTATCGCCTATAGCACGAGTCTCATTCACGTGACACTGGGCTAATTCGATCACCGGGATGTGAGCGAGCTGGTTGGCGGCCAGCGGGGTCGCCGGGGAGCCAGGTCGGCCGGGGGCCGGGTCGCCGGGCCGTGACCAAGGGGTGCGCACGAACCGGGAGACCCGCGCCGTCTGTGCTGCATGCCCGGCTCCAATCGTCTCACAAAGCGCAGTCGAGCGACGGGTCACAAACAAGCTTGGCTGATCCGCGCGTCGCCTTGATCCGCGTTGGCACCGGGCTCCTGGCGAAGCCTTGTTCGACTTCCTGGACTTTGTGAGGACCTTGCGGCGCCGCGGTCCACACCCAGCGCATGAGGTTTCCGCCGCCCCCACCGAACGCCTCCGCCGCCGAAATCGATTGACACAAAAACTAACTTACTGCGCCGGCAACATGATCCGTAGGTTGCGCCAGATGGGATACGACGTACAGATCAGCCCCAAGGCAGCCTGAACGTGTGGGTTCCCTGCCGACCGCGCCCGCCTCCAGCGCATTTCTCCGGTGCAACTCTACCGGTTATTTTCATGGTAGGCACGAAGGCTCAATGAACTTCGTGCCTTCGTGCCTTTGTGGTGAATCTGCTTACGGACTGGCAGTGTCCCGGGTCGAAGCGTGAGGATCACCGCACTGGACCAACTGGCAACCGCCGCGATGACCTCACTCTGGGGAGGATCGCTCTATGGCCTCGAGGAAGGACTTTTTCCTGCGGATCGCGAGGTCGATGTCCGCCCGAGACATTGATCACGTCGCCGAATGGTTCACGGAAGACTTCGAGTTGCATGACCTCTCGATCGGCGGCTTTCGGTCGGGTCATGATGGTGCACGAGACATGCCGCACTCCCTCGCGGAGCATGTTCCCTGCGCCCGGATCGATGTCCTCGACATGGTGGAACAAGGCGACAAGGTCGCGGTGCGGTGGATTTTCTCCGGAACGAAGGACGGCAGGCCCGTGTATTTGTCGGCAGTCGCGATTACCGCTTCGATGGCGACCGCATTGCCGAGGATTGGGGAATTGCGGCCAAGGCGGAGTGGCCATGACAACGACCTCCCAAGCCGGCCATGCGGGTTCGCATCCAATTAGTTGCACTGATAAAACGTCCAAATTGCCAAACTCCCCTATGACACTACGGGGCGATCTTACGAAGCTGCCGAAGGACCGCTATGGGTGGCTTTCGCGGCAGGTGCAGCGCACATCCGCATGACCGGAAAGTCGTGGTCTGGAAATCCCAGGCTCTGTGTGCCACGGTGAGGCCAGGATAATCGGAGGTGTGCCATGAGCCAGCTCGTCATGAACGACAACAACGTTGCGGCGGATACGCGGAAAGCCTCGTCTTCTTATGTGCCGCCGCTGCAGTGCACGGAAGGACAGCCGCCGCCCATCGCGGCGCACGGCGGCCTGTCCTACATGTCGTTCGAACGGGACGGTGACGCGGGAACCGCCGCGGCGCTCGAGGATGCGATCACTCAGATCGCCGAGGGCGAGGGCCAGCGCGTCATCGACATGATCGACAAGGCCCCGCCCGGCCCGATCAAGACCCAATGGGGCCTCGGGTTCCGCGACTACGAGTCGTGCGTTGACTACATCCGCCACTCGAACAGCATCAAGGCCCCCGCAGGCGGCGTGGCGCTGCCGCTGCCCTATACGGTCTTCGAGCAGCCGACCTACTCCATCGTCCCGTCCAACGCTGTGTGGCGCGACCCGGCGCGCGCCGAGGTCGCGGCGGCCCTGCGCAAGAACGAGCAGGACAACCGGCGGCGGGACCTGTTTTTCCCGCAGGTGCTGCGCGACGCTCGGCGCATCGGCGAATACTATCCGGGCCTGTCGCCCAACAGCCCCGAATGCATGGACCGGCTCGGTGTCTCGCTGGCGCACCTCGAGTCCAAGTGCACGAACATCTACGATTCAGCGGAGGTGGAGCGCGTATACTACCCCGAGATCGAGAAGCTCCTGCTCGAGTTCTTCCCGGACGCGACCGATGCACTGGTCTATAACCACGATGTCTTCGACAAGGACTACGCGGGCGACCGCACCGAAGACCAGGACAACAAGAACCCGGGCGTGAACGCGAATTACGCCATGCTCGTGCACAACGACCTGAACGACAACAGCGGCCGCGTGCGGTGCCGCGAGTTGCTCACAAAGAACCTGCGGAACTTCGGGCGCACGCAGAACTATACCGAGGAAGAAGCCGACGCGAAAATGTCGCGGCGGTTCGTGTCGATCAATCTCGCCAAGCCGATTGAGACGATAGAGCAATACCCGTTCGTGCTGTGCGCCTGGCCCTCGTTCGCCGACCAGCCGTACATCACCAACTACCGGATCTACGACGACCGCGTCGGCGAGACCACGCGCTTCACCTACCGTCCCGACCACGAGTGGTACTGGTTCCCGCAGCAGAAGCCCACCGAGGTCTCGATGCTCAAGTGCTATGACTCGGTGACCGACGGCTCCGTCTCGCGCTGGTCTTTCCATACTGCGTGTATCGACCCCACCGCGCCCGCCGACGCAAGATGCCGCAAGAACGTCGTGGTCCGGTCCTTCGTGTTCTTCTAGCCGGACAGGAACCGGTGGCAGTGTCCTTTCCCCCTCCCGCGCTTGCGGGAGGGGTCAGGGGAGGGTGCCGAGTGCGCCCCGACTCATATATATCGCAATTATATACCTGGTCTCGCATCCCATAATCATTTTTATATGGAACAGACCGGATATTGCATGCAACATGCTGCCCCCCGCATCGCACCACCCTTCACAA
>DATHNI010000136.1:0-8806 GCA_035486135.1 Acetobacteraceae bacterium | reverse complement strand
TGGGAGTGCCGAGTGCGCCAAACAAGCGATAGTGCCCGGTCGCAGGCGCGGGCGCCCCGGGCGGGTGCTCTGCGTCGTGGGTCATGCATGGCAGCATGACACAGGCCGGGATCGGCCCGATTGATCTGGATCAACGGTCTCCTCTGAGTAGAAGTACCCACTTGCGCTTTGGCAATTCTGTTCCGAACCTGCTGCACCGTACGCAGGAGGGCTGTCAGATGAGCCTGATAGACAATGGCGAGCACTGGCGGGCTCGCGCCAACGAATCCAGGATCGCCGCCGAGTGCATGCTTGATCCCGGCTGCCAGTATATCATGCTGGGAATCGCGGCTGGCTACGGCCGGCTTGCGGACAGAATTGAGGCGCTAGATGTGCGGGGATTCCGTCCGCCACCAATGCACGCCGAATTGCGTCCCGCTCCCCACCTTCACCCGCAAGTGGCCTGAGTAGATTCCGAACCTGCCGCCCCTGGCCGCCAATTGATAGTCTTCGGCCAAGCGTGTCCCCTGGGCACGCGTTCAACCTCGCCTCTGGGCGCGCACCCCTCCCCAAAGCGCGCCCTTCTTTTCAGCTTCCCGGCTCCTTTCATGTCTACTACATTCCGGTATGGCCCGAGCGGCCCCGACCGCCCCGGATTACGCCGCCAAGGCGCTGGAGTGCGAACTCCGGGCGCAGCGCGTCAGGGCTGGCCCTGAGATAGCGGAGGCGTGGAGGCAGATCGCACATAGCTACAGGCTTCTCGCTCGCGGCACCGCACCAGCACCCGCCGCGTCCGGTTTCCCGTCCCAATCTTCCTTACCAGTCAGGACGCCCCCAGAGATCGCCCCCGGCAGTTGTCCCGCCGATCGCCTGGACCACCGCCCCGCGTCGCCCTAGCGCCGCTACTGCCCCCTTGGCGCCGATCCCCCGCCACGCCACGACCGGGGCGGGACCTGGGCAGTACGCTACGAGTACCTGACTACTCGCCAAGATCGCCTACAGCGTCGGACACCTTGCGGACAATAAATGTACGCTGTACCGGAATATCCGCTAAGGCATTGGCGTACATAGGCAAATTTATTGGCAATTTCCATAGCGCCACGGACAGCACGGAGCGGCTTTCCCGGCGAGGCACGTTGCAACCAACGGCCTGGGTATCATTCAATGATTGAATTCCGTGCCGAGGCACGCGGCTACGAGCGGCAAGGCTCCGTGCTACTCCGTGGTTCTTCGTGTTCTCCGTGTTGAATGCTTGCAGCAGAGCGCGCCGCACGGACCTTGCGGGCAGCGCCGCCGGCTGCTCGGTCATCCTCGTCCCACCCGGATGCGATTGCCCTGTCTCTCGAATCAGGGCGCGTGACAGCCGTACGGCGACGCCGGGTGGCGTGTCGAAGGCGGTCCTGGTGTGGCGCCGGCGGTTCCGGCGGAACACGAATTCGTCCTGGTAGCGGCGCGGGTGCTGCCGGCGCACCCCGTGCAACCTCCCCATGAACCAGCCGGGCACGTGGCTGTCAGCCTGGCTCCGAACCGGCGAACTCCACCTCCAGCCCTGCCCCTGCCGCGACCTTCGGCACTTCGGGCAACGCACGGAGGATCGCTTCGACAAGCCGCTCCTTGCTGACCGGCTTGGCAACGAAATCACTCATCCCGGCCGCACGGCACGCCGCCATGTCCTCGGGGAAAGCGTTGGCGGTCATTGCCACGATCGGGGCGAGGCGTGACGGGCCGGTGCCGCGCCGGATCACCCGCGTCGCCTCCAACCCGTCCATCTCCGGCATCCGCATGTCCATGCAGATCATGTCGTACGTCGTGGCAGCCGCCGCCTGGACAGCCTCCACCCCGTCATTCGCCAGGTCGACCGGTATGGCAAACCCCTTCAGCAGCCGCCGCACCACGAACTGGTTGGTCGGATTGTCCTCCGCTACAAGCACGCGCATCGGCCGCCCGAGCGCCGCCAGCCGTGCTGTCAGAACCGCGGACGCCTGTGCCGGATCCGCCTGCGGTGCCGTCTCGTGCGCCAGTGGCAGCGTCAGGCAGAAGCGGAATTCACTGCCCTGGCCTTGCACCGACTGGACTTCGATCGTGCCGCCCATGCGATCGACGATCTGCCGGCTGATCGCCAGCCCTAGGCCCGATCCGCCAAACCGGCGCGTGATCGAATTGTCCGCCTGCACGAAGGCATCGAACAAGGTTGCGAGCTTGCCCGGCGCGATGCCGATACCGGTGTCGCTCACGGTCCATTCGACGGTGGCCGCCATCGCGGTGCGATCGATGCCGCGAACGGCGATCACCACCTCGCCCGCATCGGTGAATTTCACCGCGTTGGCCACCAGGTTGTGCAGCACCTGGCGGATGCGCCCGGCATCCCCGAGCAATGCCGGCGGCGCCAACGGATCGGCGTCCAGCCGGATCGCGAGACCCTTCGCCACCGCATAGGGGCTGTAAACGCTGAGCGCGTCATGCGCCAGGCCGACGGGCGAGAAGGGCGCCGTCTCGAACGTCATCCGCCCCGCGTCCAGCTTGGAAAAATCCAGGATGTCGTTGAGGATCCGCAGCAGCGTGTCGCCGGAATCGCGGATCGCAACGACTGCCTCGCGCTGGTCCGGCGTCAGCGGATCGTCGAGCAGGCTCGATGCCAGGCCGAGCACCGCGTTCATCGGCGTGCGGATCTCGTGGCTCATCATCGCCAGGAAGGCCGACTTGGCGCGGCTGGCTTCCTCGGCGATGCGGGTTCGCTCGCGTTGTTCGTCGGCCTCGCGCTGCAGTTCCTCCGCGCGTTGCCGGTCGCGCTTGCTGCGTTCCGCGGCCTGCCGCTCGCGGATGTCGCGCACCGCTGTCACCTCGGCGTCGCCCTCGCCCAGCGTGATGCCGCGCGACAGCATTTCGACGGGCACCGCGGTGCCGTCCGCCGCATGCAGTTCAAGCGCCAGCGGTTGCGCATTCGACCCGGTGAGGAAGCCGGGCGCGAAATCCGCGACGTCATGATCGATGACCGATTCGAGCGGCAACCCGACCAATGCGCAGAACGCCTGGTTCGCATCCAGCACGCGGCCGGCGCGATGCACCACGATGCCCTCGAAGGTACTCTCGGTAAGCTGGCGCAGCCGCTGGTTTTCCCGCGTGGCGCGCGCGGCGGCCTGGCGGTCCACCTCCGCGCCGGCCCGCACCAGCAGCAGCGCGGCGACGAATTCCGACGCGAACACCACGGTGAGCGGACGCAGTGCCAGGGCGCCGGTCGTTGCCGAGACCGTCTCCCAATCGGAGAACGGCAGGATTGCGAACAACGACGCGACGTCGAGCAACGGCAATCCCGCCGCGAGGATGGCGGCTGAGCCGATCGTGCCCTTCCGGTTCACCGCCAGCTTGCGCCGCCACAGGCCGAAAGCGCAGATCGCGGTGCCGCCGACCATGGCCTCCAGCACCGTCACAAGCTCGTAGCCCAGCGTCAGCGGCGCCACCAGATTGCTCATGCCGAGGAACAGCATGCACGACCCGGCGGATGCGAGGATCGAACCGGCCAGCAACGCATTGCGCACGCCATGCTCTGCGAACACGGCGACCGCGAGGGCGGCGGTCGCGCCGATCATGGCGAGCAGGATGGAGAGGGCGGCGGAGAGCCAGGGGATGGTGGCTGGGAGGAACGGGAAATAGCCGGCGAGCGACAGCCGGAAGACGACCCACACCGTGCCGCCCAGCACGCTGCCGGCGATGATGGTGCGTATCATCGCGTCACGGCTGTGGCGGGCGCCCTGCGGCGGCAGGATATGGAAGCAGAGCAAGCAGCCGGCCAGGCTCGCGGCGGCGGCGGCGAAAAACAGGCTGATGTCGTGCGCGGAGAGGAACTCGGCGATCATGGCAGGCCGTGCGATAGCAGAAAGTAATTAACCAACCGCTACCTTGTTACTTGAACCTCTCCCGCTGCGCGGGAGAGGTCGATGGCGCGAAGCGCCGAGGGTGAGGGCGATCGGGCCGGCACTTTGCCCCTCGCTGGTATGTGCCGGCCCAATCACCCTCATCCCCGCCGTTGTGCGTCTCGACCTCCGGGTGAAGTGCCCGGGGGCAAGCTCTCTCCCCCTGCGTGGGCGAGGTTTACGATTGGGCAATGTCTTGCGCGTAGCGTGATGCATCGAACCCGTAGATCGCAATGGGATGGAGAAGCACGCGCATGCCGCCTTCGCGCCGCGGCCGGATCGGCCGGCCTGGTGGGGCTTTGGCGCGGCTGTGGCCTGCGTCGCCGGGTTGCTGGGCGGCGCGCCTGCCGCCGCCGCCGCCTCGTTGTCACCGCAGGAGTTGCAGGTACTGGGCGGTGCCATCGGCTTCCTGCAACCGCCCCCCGGCGCCGGCGCGGTCGCCGTGGTCTATGCCGCCGGCGACCCCGCATCGCGCCAGGACGCGGACGCCATCGCGCGCGAGATCGGCCCCGGGATCAAGGCCGGCAGCGCACTGCTTCCGGCGAAGGTTGTGGATGCGGCCACGCTCGCCGAGGGCGGCTTCGCGGTGGCGATCGCCGCCGCCGGCGCGAATGGAGCAACCCTCGGTGCGGCCACCCGCGCGGCGCATCTCCTGTGTGTCACGTCGGAGCTTGCCGCGGTGCAGGTGGGCTTCTGCACCATGGCCATCAGCACCGATCTGCGCGTGCAGATCGTGCTCAATCACGCCGCCGCGGCCGCCTCCGGCATCGGCTTTGCCGCCGCGTTCCGCATGATGATCCACGAGATATGACCAGCCGGCGGCGAACCTCCCGCATTGTGTCCGCGAGGTCCGCCTTCGGGCATTGGCGAGGTTTACGATTGCGCAAGGTCTTGCGCGTAGCGTGGTGGCATCGAACCCGCTGATCGCGACAGGATGGAGCAGCGCGCGCATGCCGCATTCGCGCCGCGGCCGGCCCGATTGGCTTGCCGGGGACTGGCCGCCGTCATGGCATGCATCGCCTGCGTTGCGGGCGGCGCGGCGGGCACCGTCCCGGCTACCCTGTCGCCGCTGGAATTGCTCATCGTTGGCCATGCGGCCGGGTTCCTGCAGCCGCCGCCGTCCGGCGGCGCCGTTGCCGTGGTGTATGCCGCGGGCGACGCCGCCTCGCGCCAGGATGCCGACGCCATCGCCGGCGAGATCGGCAACGGGCTCCAGGCCGGCAGCGTGCTGCTGGCGGTCAAGGTGGTGGACGCCGGCGAACTCGCCAAAGGCGGCGTCGCGGTAGCCATCGCCGCGTCCGGCGCGAACGGTCCGGCGCTCGGCGCCGCGGTGCGCGCGGCCCGCATCCTCTGCGTCACCGCGGACCTCGCGGCGGTGCAGGACGGGTTCTGCACCATGGGCATCACCACCAGGCCGCGCGTCACCATCGTGCTCAACCACGCCGCGGCGGCGGCTGCCGGCATCACCTTCGCCGCCGCCTTCCGCATGATGATCCGGGAGATTTAAGCCATGACGGTCGTATCGCGCCGCGCCGTTGCCGCGCTCGCCCTGCTGGCCGTTGCAGTTGCCGCCGGAGCCGGCACCGCGGCGGCACAAACGGTCGATTACGGCGCGCTGGAGCAAATGTTCGGCGAGCCGGTGACCATGTCGGTGACCGGCAAGCCGCAACGTGCCACCGACGCGCCGGCGAATATCGAGATCATCACGCAGGACGACATCCGCCGCTCCGGCGCCACGACGATCCCCGAAGTGCTCCAGTTCGTTCCGGGCCTCGATGTCCGCCGCGACGGGTTCGCCAGCTTCGATGTCGGCATGCGCGGCTACAACCAGGTGTCCAATCCGCACCTCATGGTGCTGGTGAACGGCCGCCAGGTTTACATGCCCGATTACGGCCGCATCCTGTGGGCGACGATCCCGGTGCAACTCGCGGAGATACGCCAGATCGAGGTGATCAAGGGGCCGAACTCGGCATTGTACGGGTTCAACGCGGTCGATGGGGTGATCGACATCATCACCTACGACCCGATCGACGATCGCATCGATACCGCGACCGTCGCCGGCGGCACGCAAAACTACCTTGAGGGGGCGGCGGTCGGTACCGGACGGATCGGCGAGGACGCCGGGCTGCGGCTCTCGGCCGGCGGGTTTCGCGCCAGCGACTTTCCCCCCGGTCCGTTGACCTACGCCGACGCGTTGGCGCGGCAATCGCCGTTCGCAGGCAGCTTCGCCGCCGACAGCCGATGGCAGATCGATCCGGGGGTCTCGGCGTTCGCGGAAGCCAGCGTTGGCGACACGCGGCTGGCAGAACAAGAACTGACCGGCCTGTTCGACACCGAGACGCTGCTGACCAGTTCGATCCGCCTCGGCGTCAGCGCCGATACCAGGTTCGGATTGCTCAGCCTGTCAGCCTATCGCAGCGATGCCCGCGTCGTGGTCGGCAACATCGGCTTCGACGATGCTCCGGTGACCGATACGGAGTATCAGACCAGCTACGTGGTGCAGGCCAGCGACCTGGTGAAGCCCGGCCCCGACCATACGCTGCGCTTCGGCCTGGAGTATCGCAACGATGCCGACAATTCCGGTGACTATGCCAACGGCGTGCTGAGCACGGCGATCTATTCGGCCAGCCTGATGTGGGACTGGCAGCTCGCGCCGAGCCTGTCGTTGACCAACGCGGTGCGCGCCGATCACCTGCTGCTGCACTATGCCGGGACCCTGTTGCCGGGCACCGGCGTGACCGTGGCTCAGTACAACAGCACCACCGTCACCGAACCGAGCTACAATTCCGGCCTGGTGTGGCGGGCGACCGACGACGACACCTTCCGGCTGTCCCTTGCCCGCGGCGTGCAGTTGCCGACGTTGCTGGACTATGCGGTGCAGTTCCCGCCGGGGATCTTCACCCCGGCCGCCTATGTCGGACGACCCAACCTCGATCCGTCGGTGATCTGGAACGCCGAGCTGGACTACGACCGCGCGCTGCCGTCCGTCCTGTCCACGCTGCGTACCGCGGTGTTTGCGCAGCGGATCGACGATCTCGTCACGACGCCGTTTGGCGCGACGCTCACCATCGTGCCGCCGGGCCTGCCGGTGTTCTTCTCGCAGAACGCCGGCTACAGCACGGCGGCGGGACTGGAGATCGCCATCAAGGGGCAGGCGCCGAGCGGGTTTCGCTGGAACGCCAGCTATGCCCTGGCGGCCACCACCGACCACACCACGCTGAACGCCGGGCCGGTGCCCACCAGCGTCGTCGAGTATGCGCACAGCGCGCCAGAGCATGTGGTGATTGGCGGCATCGGCTATACCAGGGACCGGCTGGAACTCGACCTGATGGCGCGCTGGCAGTCGAGCTATCTCGACTTCCGGCTCAACCCCGGCCGCACCGCGTTCATGGCGGTCAACGTCGATAATTACGTCACGATGAACGCCCGCGCCGGATACCGGCTGACCGACACGCTGACGGTGGCGCTCATTGCGCAGCAGTTCAACCAGTCGCAGTTGGCCGAGACTGCCGGTCCGCCGGTGCAGCGGCAGATCATCCTCAGCCTCACGGTGCTGCTGTGATCTGCCGGGTGCATTTCTTCCGCTTCGGCCGGGACGCACAACGCTGCGGGGTGGCGGCGCAGCGCACGCGCCCTGGTGCCTCGCGTTATCGATGTTGCGGTGGTGATGCGATGCGGCCAGGAAGGACGGCGGTTCGCGGATGGGTCGGGTCGGGAGGTGCCGACCGTTTCTGGTATATTTGTCGCAAAGTTCGCCAAGACGCCGAGATCGCGAAGCAGGGTTTATCGACGACCGGACCTTGGCGCTGTCTGGGGGACGCGGCGATGCTGATCTATCGCATGATGTCCCCCGAACGGCCCACCGGCACGGATCAGCAGCTTTTTCTTTGCACTGCTAACCTGGCAAATTCTCGCGTGCTGCGGTGATTTCCAGAATTCGCGTGGCGGCCAGAGTGGTTAGCGCCAAAGCAAGCAAGACTCAACGCAAATGAACGCAAATGGACGCAGATGAACGCGAATGAGACTGGGGGCGGCGCGGCTCGGCGCGAACGGTCGCGCGATGTCCACCGTGAACGATCGTGACAGACTGGACTTTCCCCTTATCCTGAGACACAGAAAATAGACGCACTGTTCGAACAGGAGAACGAGTGTGTCAAACAGGAAGAAGCGACGCAGCTTCACCCGCGAGTACAAGCTGACCGCGCTGAAGCGCATGGCCGAGACCGACAATATCGTGGCCTTGGCCCAGGAACTGGGTCTCGAGCGCAAGCTGCTCTACTGCTGGCGCGACAAGTACGAAGCCGGCGGCTCGGACAACCTCCGCCGCGCCGGTCGTCCGTCCACCGCCACCGCAGCCGAGCGGAACCAGCCGGGTGAACCGGCATCGCACACGGTGCCGGACGCGCAAAGCCGGATCGCCGAATTGGAGCGCAAGATCGGCCAACAGCAGTTGGAAGTGGATTTTTTTCGCGCAGCCTTGCAGCAGGTCAGGGAACGACGCCGGACGAACGGCGCGCCTGGCGCGAAGGCGTCCACGCCGTGATCCAGGCGACGACGCAGCAGCAAGGCAATCTCGGGATCGAGCGGATGTGTGGGTTGGCCGGCGTCAGCCGTGCCACGTACTACCGGCAGTGGCAGGCATCGGCGCCGCGCCAGGAGGAGACGGCGTTGCGCGATGAGATCCAGCGTCTGTCGCTGGCGCACCGCCACTACGGCATTCCGCGGATCACAGTACTGCTGAAGCGATCCGGCTGGGCGGTGAACCACAAACGGGTGGAGCGCATTCGGCGCGAGGACAATCTGCTCTGCGTGCCGAAGCGGGGGTTCGTGGTGACGACGGACTCGCGGCATCAGTTCCGGCTGTACCCGAATCTGGCACGCAGCGTCGAACCGATGGCGATCAACCAGCTCTGGGT
>DATHNI010000135.1:0-5126 GCA_035486135.1 Acetobacteraceae bacterium | reverse complement strand
CGCGCTGATCGATATCGAGGGCGTGCGCGTGGTGGTGACCTCGCGCAAGATGCAGGCGCTGGACCAGGAAATGATCCGCTACCTCGGCGTCGAGCCGGCGTCGTGCGGGATCCTGGCGTTGAAGTCTTCGGTGCATTTCCGTGCCGATTTCGCACCGATCGCAGAGCAAGTCATTGTGGCGATCGCACCGGGTCCGGTGGTAGCGGACCCGGCGGTGCTGAATTTCCGCCACGTGCGCGCGGAGGTCAGGCGGCGGCCGCGAGTCCGGTAAACCTCTCCCGCGGGAGCGGGAGAGGTCGATGGTGCGAAGCACCGAGGGTGAGGGTGATCGGGTCGGCACGTTAGCAGGTAGAGCGGGGCGACCCGATCACCCGCACCCTCGTGCGCAATCGCGCCCTCGACCTCTCCCGCGAAGCGGGAGAGGTTTGTTTACTTATCGATCCGTGCCGTGGCGCTGCCGCTCGCCACTTCCTTGCCGTCCTGGTTCGTCGTGGACAGCGTCAGATCGACGAAATGGTGCCCACCTTCCTCGCGGATCGCCGCCACAGTGGCCTTGGCATCCAGATCGTCGCCCGGCCACACCTGGTTGGTGAACCGCACGCCGAACTTCGTCAGCCGGCCGTCGCCGACATAGTTGGTCAGCATCTTGCCGGTCATCCCCATCGTCAGCATGCCGTGGGCAAAGACGGTGGGATAGCCTGCGACTTTCGTGGCGTACACCTCGTCCGCGTGCAGCGGATTGTAATCGCCGGACGCGCCGCAGTACATCACGATCTGGGTACGTGACAGGTTCTCCACGACGCGCTCGACATGCGTGTCGCCAACCTTGAGCTGACTTGCTTTCAGTGCCATGGCGCAGCCTCCCTTATTTCTGGTCCACGGGACGTTCGGTGGTCACGCCGACACTGCGCGCGGTGACCACTAGCTCGCCGTTCCGGTCGCGATATTCGGTGACGCGCTCGCGGAACGTCAGCTTGCCGGCGCGCTTGCTCTCGCGCTCCCAGGTGTTGCCCGGCTTCGTCTCCACCGTCAGCACTTCGCCCGGCCGTACCGGCCGATGATATTCGAAATGCTGTTCGGCGTGCAGGCCGCCACCGCCGGACGGCCGGTTCTCCACCCCGGTCGGCGTTTTGCCGGAACCGAACCAGGGCTGGCCGGGGCGCCAGCGCAGCGGATAATCCGGATCGAATTGCGCCACCGCCTGCGGGAAGGTGGGCGGCGCGACGATGCCGGCGACCTCGGACCTCTTCGCTTGTTCCGCATCGTGATAGACCGGGTTGGTGTCGCCGATCGCACGCGCGAACATCATGATGTGGGACGCTTCGACGGGGAAGGTGATCTTGGCCAACTGTTTCCTCCAGCGCATAGGGTTACCGCAGAGTAGCAGCAGGCCGCGCCAGCGGACCAGGGCCGGCTGATGCGGCGCCCTCGACGCCTGGCGCGCGCGGCGCTGGCCGCCACCGCGATCCCCACCTGGAACGACGCGCCGCCGCTCGCCACGACGCCCGATGCGTTGCGGTTCCGCGCGGCGCCTGGCTGGATGCCGCGCGGCCGCCGCGTCTATGCCATCGGCGACGTGCACGGCTGCAAGCCGCAACTTCTTGCGCTGCACACGGCAATCGCCGCGGACCTGGCGGCGCGGCCAATCGAGGCGGCGCTGCTGATCCATCTCGGCGACTACATCGATCTGGGCCCCGACAGCGCCGGCGTCATCGAATTGTTAGCGAATGCCGCGCCCATCCCCGGCGTGACGACCATCAACCTGGTCGGCGACCACGAGCGGATGTTGCTGCAGGCACTGGACGGCGACCGTGCCTCGGCGACCGACTGGCTGTGGTCCGGCGGGCGCGACGCGCTGGCAAGCTGGGGCATCGCCGCGGACCTGCCGCGCGAGGCGTGGGAAGCCGCCCTGCCCGCGTCACATGTTGCGTTCCTGCGCGGGCTGGCGTGGTCGCATCGCGAGGGCGACTACCTGTTCGTGCATGCCGGTATCCGGCCCGGTGTCGCCCTGGCGCGTCAGGCCAAGGACGACCTGGTGACGATACGCCAGCCGTTCCTGTGGACCGAGCAGGACTTGGGCGTTGTGGTGGTGCATGGGCACAGCACAAATCCGGCGCCGGTGGTCACGGCGAATCGTGTCGGCATCGATACCGGTGCGGGCAATGGCGGCAAGCTGACCTGCGCAGTGCTGGAGGAGGATCGGGTCGGGTTTCTGGTCGCTTGAGCGCACGTCGAGGCCGGCCATGACCACCGGGAGTCACTCCCTATATTCGTCCACCTTGAAATACACCCACACGAGGTTCACCAGCAGCAGGCTCGCCGTGACGACGAACACCCAGCGCAGGCCGAACGATGCGGCGATCACGCCGCCGGTCAGCGGGCCCAGCGAATTGCCCAGGAACATCGCCGACGACGACATGCCATAGACCAGCCCTCGATCGGATCGCGCGACCATGCGCCCGATCAGCGCATTCGCCGCCGGCAGGATGCCGCCAATGAACAGCCCGACGCCGAATCGCTCGGCGGTAAAGTCCCAATAGCTGACGGCGAACCCTTGCGGCAGGCTGGTCAGCGTCGCGCCCAGCAGGCAGATCAGCAGGACGCGGCGATAGCCGATCTGGTCGCTGCGGCGGCCGAGCAATGGCACCGCGACCATGCCGGCCATGCCCGTGACGGAAAACGCGAGGCCGCCCAATGTCGCGATGTCCGGCCTCGGCCCGGTCAATTGCTGCACGAACAGCGTCACCACAGGCTGCACCGCGCGCGTGCTGAATTGCGCCATCAGCAAGACAAAGAACAGCGGCAGCACGCCCGCCGCGCTGACCAGCAACGTCATGCTCTTCCAGGTCGAGCCTTTGCGGCCTCCCGCTGACGGCCGCACGAATTCCTCCCGTACGCCCGCCCACACCAGCCCGATCGCGACGAAGCAGATCGCCGACGTGCAGTAGAACGGGATGCGATAACTGTTGGTGGCGTCGGACAGCACGCCACCGATCACCGGCCCGATCAGCGATCCGACAAGCTGGCCGGTGGAGAGCAAGCCGAGCGCGTAGCCGAGGCGCCCTTCCGGTACCTGGCTCGCCACCAGCGCCATCGCGGTGGAGGAAAAGCCGGCGAATACCCCCATCAACGCGCGCGCGGCGAAGAACTGCCAGACGTTCTGCGACAGCCCCATGAAGGCGGTGAACACCGCGATGGCGCAACTCGAGCGCAGCAGCATCAGCTTGCGGCCATGCTGGTCGGCGAGCCGGCCCCATAGCGGCGATGCGAAGGCGGCGACGAAAGATGTAGAGCCACTCAGGATGCCGGCCCACATGTCGATCGCCGCCTCGGAGTGAACGCCGAGGATCGGCAGGAAGAGCGGCATGATCGGGGTGAGGAAACTGAACGCCATGGTCATGATGAACTGGATGCCGACCATCGCCCACAGCGTGCGCTGCCAGTTGGCGGCGGCTGGCAGGGTCGGCTGAATGCTTTCGCCCGTCGGTCCGGCCGGCTGGGCGGCGCTGTCGGTCGCGATGTCGGTCATCGTTCCGCAGGGTGGCACGAGGCGGGGCATCGCGAAACCCGGCCGGGCGCGGGGCCGGGCGTATCCTGCTCCGCACCATCTCCTCGCCCGCGTCCACGCTGCTATTATGTGCGGCGGAGGACAGTCGATGCTGGACCGTTCGATCAAGCGCCTGAGCACGAAAGCGCGGGGGGCATGCGCGGTTATCCAATGGGCATCGTCGCCTGCTACGGGCCCGACGAAAGGCGTGCGAGCAAGCTGGTTGCCAGCGTCAAGAACTCCCAGGATGCCGAGCCAATTCAGCGGAAGTGGTTCGCCGAGACCGGCGATCTCCGCAACGACCCGGCGGTCGCCGGCGCGATCCTGGCGTTCTTTGAAGAGCACGGTGTGTTGACCGTGGCGATGCCGGACCGGATCATTGGCTGCCCGCACGAGGAAGGCATCGACTACGAGGGCGAATACTGTCTCCGATGCGCATTTTGGATTGGCCGCGATCGCTGGACCGGCAAGCTGGTCTCGTAATCGTGCGGTCTCGCCCGATGGCGTCGTGACCGGTATGATCCCGCTAAAATCGGGAAGGAAACACCCATGTCCATCGATCGCATGTTGACCGAGGAGGAACCGGTCGCCGAACTGGTCGGCCGCGTGCTGCAGGAAGCCGGCATCGAATATGTGTTCGGCATTTCCGGCGGCCACACCGGGCGCATTGTTGGCGGGCTGCGCAAGATCCAGAACTCGTTGCGCATGGTGATGGTGCGCGAGGAGTCGCTCGCCGGCGTGATGGCGGAGGTCTATGGGCGGCTGACGCGGCGTCCGGGCGTGCTGATCGGGCAAGGACCCTGGGTGCTGGGCAACGGCATGATCGGCACGATCGAGGCGTTCCTTTCAAGTTCCCCCATGCTGTTGCTGACCGATTTTTCCGATGCCTCGCGGCTGCAATTGCACGCGCCGTATCAGCAGGCGACCGGCGACTATGGAAGCTGGGACGCGCGGCGGGCGTTCTCCGGCGTGACCAAGCAGGTGATGCAGGCGACCGATCCCGGCAGCGCGGTGCAGGCGACGCAGCTTGCGATCAAGCACGCGATCTCCGGTCAACCTGGACCAGTGGTCGTGTTGTTCAACCAGGATTCGCTGGCCGGCACGCTGGGTCCGGACTCCGTGCCGACGCTGTATCCCACGCGGTATTATCTGCCGCCGTTGCCGCCGCCGGCGGATGCCGATCGGGTTGCCGGCGCGGTCGATGCGCTGTTGGCGGCACGGAAGCCGGTGATCATCGCCGGCAATGGCGTTCGCATAGCCCAGGCATACGAGCCACTGCGCGCACTGGCCGAGGCAGCCGGCTTGCCGGTGGGCACCACGGCGGCGGGCAAGGGGTGCTTTGCCGAAACGCATCCTCTCGCGCTGGGGGTGTTCGGCACATTCGGTACTGCTGTGGCGAACGCAACGATCGCCGAGGCGGATCTGATTCTGGCCATCGGCACCAAGTTGGGACCATCAGACACAGCCTGGGAAAACCCTAAGCTGCTGGATCCGACGCGGCAGACATTCATCCAGATCGACATCGAGCCACGCAACGCGTCGTGGACCTTCCCGGCAGAGCATGTGCTGCTGGGCGATG
>DATHNI010000134.1:0-9997 GCA_035486135.1 Acetobacteraceae bacterium | reverse complement strand
CATGGGTCCTGCGTTCGGCCGACGTGTCCGCGGCGCGGCGCGAATTGTTGCATGGGGTCTTGACCGCTGTTGTCACAAGCCGGCGGAACCGCAAGGTGAGAGCTGCGACGGGTCGGTCGCCATCCGTTCTGGTGTATGGGGTTCTGCCCCGGCGCCGCAATCCTTTGCCGGGCGAGGAACCTGTTGCGAAGCGCGTGGCCTGTTGCCCGGCGCGTTGTCGGTGGCGCGGCGAGTGGCCCGTGGCGCCTCGGCGCCCGGCCTGCCCGGACGCAACCAAGGTTCAGCGCCGGCGCGGGTCGCTGCCATCGAACCTCGGACCTTGCGGTTGCGCCGGCGATGATCCGGCAGCCGGATTGGTGGCTGCGCCGGATACCGCCCAAACCCGCCTCGACGCCACTGGCCTGGAGTCATTGCCCTCTGACCGTTCTGCCTTTGTTCAAGATGCGCAGCGCATGGGTCCATAGCAAGCCGCCCGGCCGGGGCGCGGATGCCGCGCCGGCCTACACGCCCGTCGCCAGCCGCTGGAGTGCCAGCGCCCCCAGCAGCGCCGCGTTCAGCAGCATCACCGCCGGCGCGGCAGCCGCCATCCCTCGTTCCCAGCGCCGCCCCGCCGCCTGTCCCGCGATGCCCACCGCGATCAGCCCCGGTGCGGTGCCGGCGCCGAACGCCAGCATGCCGAGCGCCCCCAGCACCGGGGTGTTGCTCGACGCCGCGGCCGCCAGCGCGGCGTAAAGCAAGCCGCACGGCAGGAAGCCCAGCGCCAACCCCAGCAGATAGCCGCCGCCGCGCCGGTTGCGGTCCAGCCCGCTTGTCAGGCGGCCGATCGCCCGGTTCCAGCCCCGAGGCGCCCGTTCCAGGCCCGGCAGCAACTTGCTCATCGCCGGCAGCGCGCGACGCAGGGCGTGCAGCAGGAACAGCGCCGCCGCGGCCAGCAGCAGCGCCGCCGATAGCGGCCCGAACCACGGCAGGCGCGCCAGCACCGCGCCGCCCAGCCCGGCAGCCGCGCCGAGCCCGGCATACGTGGTCAGCCGCCCGAAATGATAGGGCAGCAGCACGCCGGCGCCGACCCGCCGCCACTCGCACAACCGAGCAACCGGCATGGCGGCCATCCGGTCCACCACCTGCCCCAGCACGAACCCGCCGCACATCGGCACGCAATGCATCGTGCTGCCCGCCGCGCCCGCGACGAACAGTCCGAGCAACAGAGGGGCACCCCCCAGGGAGTCTCGCGCGCCGCACCAGGCGGCCAGCGTGTCCAGCAGTGGTCCCGTCATGGCGTTCCCTGTGGCGCGGGCGGCGGCAGAATTGGACAATCGGAGAGAAACTCCCCCTCCCCTTGAGGGAGGGGGTTGGGGGGAGGGGGTGCGTCCAGCCGAGGTTGGCGGCAGACCGCACCCCTCCCCCCAACCCCCTCCCTCAAGGGGAGGGGGAGGAGTCCTTGCATCGCCCGGCGGGCGCGGACCGACATTGATCTGAGTCAATGCCACGTCGCCAACCACCCGGCAGGTTGCCCCGCATCGCGGCGCACCCACCGGAGTCATAGATGGATATCGAGGCAAGCGACCTCATCGTCGGCCTGCTGATGACAGCCATGGGCTTGATCGGCCTGTTGCTGGCATCGGGCGCGCACGACATCGAAATGTACGTGTTCGGCCTGTCCATGGCGGCCTGGGCCGTGTTGTTCGTGTTCGGCCTGATGCGCCGGCATTTCGACCGCGCCGACGCCGCGCTGGCTGCCACGCGGGCCCGCGGAGGCCGGCATGAATGACATCCTGGCCGTCGCCCCCGCCATCGTCGCGCCTGTCATTGTCGCGCCCGGCATCGTCGCGCCTGGCACGCCGGTGCCGGCCGTGGTGTATAACGAGGAGATCGTCAAGAAATTCGTCATCGCCGCGGTGTTCTGGGGGGTGGTGGCGTTCGCGGTCGGGGTTTACCTCGCCACCGAATTGGCCTGGCCGCAGTTCAACCTCGGGCTGTCGTTCACCAATTTCGGCCGGCTGCGCCCGGTTCACACCTCGGCGGGGATCTTCGCGTTCGGCGGCTCGGCGCTGTTCGGCACGTCGTTCTACGTGGTGCAGCGCACCTGTCGCACGCGATTGTTCGGCGGCGACGCGTTGGCGAATTTCGTCTTCTGGGGCTACCAGTTCTTCATCGTCATGGCGGCGCTGTCCTACGTGATGGGCTTCAGCCAGGGCCAGGAATACGCCGAACCCGAGTGGCACCTCGACCTGTTGCTCACCGTCGTCTGGGTGGCCTACGCGGTGATCTTCATCGGCACGCTGCTGAAGCGGCAGGAGCCGCATATCTACGTCGCCAACTGGTTCTATTTGGCGTTCATCCTGACCGTGGCGGTGCTGCATATCGGCAACAACATCGCACTGCCGGTGTCGGTGTTCAGTGCCAAGAGCTACCAGGCCGCGTCCGGCGTGCAGAACGCGATGATCCAGTGGTGGTATGGCCACAACGCGGTCGGCTTCTTCCTGACCGCCGGCTTCCTGGGAATGATGTACTACTTCATTCCGAAGGCGGCGAACCGGCCGGTATATTCCTACCGGCTGTCCATCGTGCATTTCTGGTCGCTGATCTTCCTGTACATCTGGGCGGGGCCGCACCACCTGCACTGGACCGCGCTGCCGGACTGGACACAGACGCTCGGCATGGCGTTCTCGGTCATGCTGTGGATGCCGTCATGGGGCGGCATGATCAACGGCATGATGACGCTGGCGGGCGCGTGGGACAAACTGCGCACCGACCCCGGCCTGCGCTTCTCTGTCACCGCCGTCGGCTTCTACGGCATGGCGACGTTCGAGGGCCCGGTGATGTCGATCCGCGACGTCAACGCGCTGTCGCACTACACTGACTGGGGCATCGGCCACGTGCACTCGGGAGCATTGGGCTGGGTCGCGTTCATCAGCTTCGGCGCGCTGTACTATCTGGTGCCGGTGCTGTGGAAGCGCAGCGGGCTGTATTCCAACCGGCTGGCATCGTGGCATTACTGGATCGCGACGCTGGGCATCGTGTTCTACATCACCTCGATGTGGGTGGCGGGCATCATGCAAGGCCTGATGTGGCGCGCCTATGACGCGTTCGGGTTCCTGCAATACTCGTTCGCGGAGTCCGTCGTCGCGGTGCACCCGTACTATGTGATACGCATGATGGGCGGCGTGCTGTTCCTCACCGGCGCGCTGATCATGGTCTATAATTTTATCCAGACGGTGCGCAGCCCGGAGACCGCGCCGCGCGCGGTGGTTCCGCCGCTGCCCGTTGGCCTCGCCGTGGCGGGAGAATAAGGCGATGTTCATCCGCCACGAAGTCATCGAGAAGAACGCCTTTCTGTTCCTCGTGCTGACGCTGATCACCGTCGCGATCGGCGGCCTGGTGGAGGTGGTGCCGCTGTTCACCATCGAAACGACTGTCGAACACGTGCAGGGCGTGCGGCCCTACTCGCCGCTGGAACAGCGCGGGCGCGACATCTATGTGCGCGAGGGCTGCTATCTCTGCCACAGCCAGATGATCCGTGCGCTGCGCGACGAGGTGGAGCGCTACGGCCATTACTCGATCGCCGCCGAGAGCATGTATGACCATCCGTTCCAGTGGGGCTCGAAGCGCATCGGTCCCGACCTGGCGCGCGTCGGGGGGAAATACTCCAGCGAGTGGCACTATGCGCACCTGATCAACGCGCAGAGCGTGGTGCCGGAATCGCTGATGCCGCACTATGCGTTCCTGGCCGAGACGCCGCTGGATACCTCTGATCTGCAGGCGCGGTTGCGCACGTTACGGGCGGTCGGCGTGCCCTACACCGACGACGATATCGCGCAGGCGATGGCCGATCTGCAAGCGCAGGCCAACCCCGAGGCGGATTCGGCGGCGCTGGTGAAGCGCTATCCCAAGGCGGTGGTGGTGCCCGGGAACGGCCGCGCCGTGACCGAAATGGATGCGCTGGTCGCCTATCTCCAAGTGCTCGGCACGATGGTGGATTTTGCCGATCCCGCCAACGAGCATTTGCAGCAATAGGGCGCGCCGCCATGGGCATCCTCCAGGCACTCGTGTGGATCGAACACTATTCGATCGTCGTGGTGTTCGCCGTGTTCACGGTGGTGCTGGTGACGACCTACTGGCCCGGCCGCAAGGCCACGCTGGAAAGCAAGGGCCGCATGCTTCTCGACGACGACCGCTAGGGAGTTCCCTGTGCCGACCAAGATCGAAAAGGACAGTGTCACCGGCCACATGACGACGGGGCACGACTGGGACGGCTTGCAGGAGCTCAATCGTCCGCTGCCGAAATGGTGGCTGTATGTGCTCTATGCGAGCATAGCGGCGGCCGTGGTGATGTGCGTGCTGTATCCGTCGGTGCCGGGCATCACCGGGTATTGGCACGGATTGCTCGGCTATTCGCAGCGGGACCGGGTGGACCAGGCGGTGGCCGAGGTTGCCGCGCAGCGCGCCGGTGCGATGGACCGCATCAAGGCGCAGTCATTCGCTGACATCCGCAAGGACCCGCAGCTTGTGGAAGTCGCGGAGACGGCGGGCCGCATCACCTTCGCCAACAACTGCCAGCCCTGCCACGGCGCGGGCGGCGGCGGCAATCCCGGCTACCCGGCACTCGCGGCAGGCGACTGGATCTGGGGCGGCACGCTGGAGGCGATCCAGCAGACGGTGACGCACGGCATCCGCAGCACCGATCCCGACGCGCGACAGAGCCAGATGCCGCGCTGGGGCTTGGACAACATGCTGACGCCGGAGCAAATCCAGCAGGTCGCGGATTATGTGATGACGCTGTTCGGCACGCCGGTGCAGGGCGCGGACATCGCACCGGGCCGCAAGCTGTTCGTTGACAACTGCGCTGTCTGCCATGGCGAGGTGGGGCAGGGCGATCGCGAAAAGGGCGGTCCTCGGCTCGCGTCGCGCATCCACCTGCACGGCGATGACCGTGCGGCGGTGGTGGCGCAGATTACCAATCCGAAGATGGGCGTGATGCCGAACTGGAACGCGCGGCTCGACGAGGCGACGATCAAGAGCGTGGTGCTCTACGTGCATTCGCTGGGTGGTGGCGAGTGATGGCGGTGAGTGGAAAGCCAAGGAAGAAGATACTCCCCCTCCCCTTGAGGGAGGGGGCTGGGGGAAGGGGTGCGAACCGGCAATCGCCGGCGGATGTACGCACCCCTCCCCCCAGCCCCCTCCCTCAAGGGGAGGGGGGAGTCTTTGAACTGAACTGAACCGTCATGTCCCGCATCAGCAAAGCCGACCGCCAACTGCAAATACAGGCCGAAGCGGACGGCCAGCACCTCTATGCCAACCGCGTGCGCGTGTATCCGAAATCGGTGCACGGTCCGGTGCGGCGATTCAAATGGGCGGTGCTGATCGCCTGCCTCGGGTTGTACTATCTTCTGCCGTGGCTGCGCTGGCACCGCGGCGTGAACCAGCCCGATCAGGCGGTGCTGCTGTCGATCACCAATGAGCGTTTCTATTTCTTCAATCTCGAACTGTGGCCGCAGGACATCTACTACCTCACCGGCCTGCTGATCATGGCCGCCGTGGGGCTGTTCCTGGTCACCAGCCTGGCCGGCCGCGTGTGGTGCGGCTACACCTGTCCGCAGACCGTG
Source organism: Acetobacteraceae bacterium (assembly GCA_035486135.1). Classification (GTDB taxonomy): domain Bacteria; phylum Pseudomonadota; class Alphaproteobacteria; order Acetobacterales; family Acetobacteraceae; genus JASHVB01. The sequence goes on along the minus strand of DATHNI010000134.1, from coordinate 4,394 downwards.
TGGACCGACCTGTTCATGTGGGTAGAGCACTTGATCGAGGGCGACCGCAACGAGCGCATGAAGCGCGACGCCGCGCCGGTCACGCTCGATACCGTCTGGCGCAAGACGGTCAAACATGGCGTGTGGCTCGGCATCGCCTTCTGGACCGGCGGCGCGTGGATCATGTACTACGTGGACGCGCCGACGGTGACGGTGGAATTCTGGACCGGCGCGGCGTCCCGGGAAGTCTATTTCTTCACCGCATTGTTCACCGCGACGACCTACGCGCTGGCCGGCTGGGCGCGGGAGCAAGTCTGCACCTATATGTGTCCGTGGCCACGCTTCCAGGCGGCGATGCTGGACGAGCAAAGCCTGACGGTGACGTATCAGGCGTGGCGCGGCGAGCCTCGGCTGCGCGGCAAGCGGCATGACGGCGATGCCGGCGGAGACTGCGTCGATTGCGGCGCCTGCGTCACGGCGTGTCCGACCGGCATCGACATCCGCGACGGCATCCAGCTCGAATGCATCAATTGCGGATTGTGCATCGATGCCTGCAACCACGTGATGGCGAAGACCGGCCGGCCGGGCTGGCTGATCACCTGGGACACGCTGGCCGACCAGGCGGCGAAGGCGCGCGGCGAGCAATCCAGGTTCCGGTTTTTCCGGGCCCGCACGATCATCTATGTCTCGGCGCTGGTGCTGGCGGTGTGCGTGATGGGCGTGGCACTGGCGACGCGCGCCGGCGTTGGCATCTCCGTGCTGCATGATCGCGCGCCGCTGTTCGTGCGCCTGGCCAGCGGCGACCTGCGCAATGGCTATACCGTGAAGATCGTCAACAAGGCGAACAGCCTGGCGTTGTTCGAACTGAACGTGCAGGGCCTGCCGGGCGCGGTGCTGACCGAGGCGGATGAGGGGCTCGGCCCGGCCACGCAACTCGGCCTGCCGGTGAAGGCCGATAGCGTCGGGACGTTCCGCGTGATGGTCGCCGGCCAGCCGGCTGCCTTGCATGACGGCGAACAGCCGATCGATTTCATGCTGAGCAATACGCTGACCGGCGAACACACGGTGTATCGCTCGTTGTTCATGGGGCCAGGCGCGAAGCTGCGCTGAGTTCGGGAGGTCTGTCCGATGCGACCGGCCGACTGCGGGAGGTTTGTCCGATGCGACTAAGGGATGGGTTGGCGGCGATTTACGGGCCTGGACCGGGGCGGCGTTCGGCGTGGCAATGGTTTCCCTGGGCGCTGGTGGCGTCGCTTGGTGTTGTGGTCGCGGTCAACATCACGATGGTGTCGTTCGCGCTGCATACGTTTCCAGGCCAGGCCGGCAGCGATGGCTTCGACCTGAGCAATCATTACGACCAGGTGCTGGCAACGGTGCGGCGCGAGGCGGCGTTGGGCTGGGACCTCCACCCGATGCCCAGCGACGCCGGACGCCCGGTGCTGATGCTGACGGACCGCTCGGGCGCTCCGCTGCGGGACGCGCGGGTGGTGGGGACGGCCGAGCGGGTGCTCGGGCCGCCGGAGACGGTGCATCTGGTGTTTCGTGACGATGGCGCCGGGCGCTACGTCGCCGATGCCGCGCTGACGATGCCGGGCCAATGGGAGCTGCAACTGTCCGTCGGGGCGCAAGGCCGCACGCTCGCCGCTACAAGGCGGATCGTGGTTGAAGGTGGCAAGCCTCTCCCCCGCTCCGCGTTGGGTCGAGATGCGACGCAGACCGACGTGGCGCAAAGAGCCGAGTGAAGGCCGAGTGAACATCGTGCCCGCCCGTCCCCGTCATGCCGGCGAAGGCCGGCATCCACGACTTTCGTCGCCGGCGCGCAGGCGAAGTCGTGGATGCCGGCCTTCGCCGGCATGACGGGGGACGTGGGGCCGGCGCGTCATGCCCGATGCTATCACCGTCGATCGCACCGGAACCACGGCGCGGGACCACGCTGCTGCGCGGAGCGCTATCGCGGTTGACGTCTGCACCCATTGCGGCCTGCCCACCGCGCCCGGCCGCCGCTTCTGTTGCCCTGGCTGCGCGGCGGCGTTTGAAACTATCCAGACGCTTGGCCTCGGCCAGTACTACCGCCAGAGGTTGCTTGATCCCGCGCTGCGGCCCCCACGCCCCGAGGCGACCGACCGGCCGGATCTCGCCCGCCACATTGTCGCGCGCCCCGACGGGTCCCACGAACTGACCCTGGCGATCGACGGCCTGCAATGCGGCGCGTGTGTCTGGCTGATCGAGTCGGTCCTCGCGCGCGAGCCCGCCGTCCTCACCGGCCGGGTCAACATGACCACCCGCCGGCTGCGCCTGGCCTGGCGCGGCACCGCGGACCACGTCGAACATCTGGTCGGCGCGATCGAAAGCCTCGGCTACCGCCTGGTGCCGTTCGACACCGCCATGCTGGCGGCGGCGCAGGATCGCAGCGGCCAGGCCCTGCTGCGCGCGCTCGCCGTGGCGGGGTTCGCGGCCGGCAACGTCATGTTGATCTCGATCGGCATCTGGGCCGGCGGCCGCGCCGGGCTGCTGGACGATATGGGGCCGGCGACACGGTCGTTGCTGCATTGGGTGTCGGCGCTGATCGCGCTGCCGGCGATTGCCTATGCGGGGATGCCGTTCTTCGTCTCGGCCGCCGCGGCGCTGCGCCATGCGCGGACCAACATGGACGTGCCGATCAGCCTCGGCGTGCTGCTGGTTTCCGGCATGAGCCTGGCGCAGACGCTGGCCGGCGGCGAGCACACCTACTTCGACTCCGCCGTCACGCTGCTGTTCTTCCTGCTGATCGGCCGCGTGCTGGACCACCGGGCGCGCGGCCAGGCCCGCGCCACCGCCGAACAGCTCCTGACGCTGCGCAACGGCGACGTGGCCGTGCTGGGCGCGGACGGCAGCGTGACCCGGCACGCGCAGCATATGGTGGCGCCGGGCGACCGCGTGCTGGCCGGGATGGGCGAGCGCATCGGCATCGACGGGGTGGTGGAAAGCGGCGAGTCGATGCTCGACGCCAGCCTGGTGACTGGCGAAAGCCTGCCGGTGGCAGCGCGGCCCGGCACGCAGGTGTTCGCCGGCACGCTGAACCTGGGCGCTCCGCTGACCCTGCGCGTGGTCGCGGCGGGCGATGCCACCCTGCTGGCCGACTGCGTGCGGCTGATCGAGGCCGCCGAGGCGCGCCGAGGCCGCTTCGTGGTGCTGGCCGATCGCGTGGCGCGCCGCTACGCGCCGGCGGTGCACCTGACGGCGCTGGCGGCGTTCGCCTGGTGGTTCTTCGCCATGGGTGCGGGGGCGACCCACGCTTTGCTGATCGCGAGCGCGGTGCTGATCGTGACGTGCCCCTGCGCCCTGGCGCTGGCCGTGCCGGCGGTGCAGGTGATCGCGACCTCGCGGCTGTTCCGGGCCGGTGTGCTGCTGAAATCCGCCACGGCGCTGGAGCGGCTGGCCGCGGTGGATACCGTGGTGTTCGACAAGACCGGCACGCTGACCGAGCCGTTGCTCGGGCTGGCCTCGGGGGTGGATGGTGATGCGCTGCTGCTGGCGGCCTCGCTCGCCGCGAACAGCCGGCACCCGCTGGCGCGAGCGCTGGCCGCCGCTTCCGGGCCGGTCGCGCCGGCGGAGGGCGTGACGGAACACGCGGGGCAGGGGCTGTGCGCCGGCGATGTGCGGCTGGGGAATGCGGCGTTCTGCGGCGTGGAGTCTGGCAGAAAGACTCCCCCTCCCCTTGAGGGAGGGGGTAGGGGGGAGGGGTGCGTCCATCCATGGCCGGCGGATGCACGCACCCCTCCCCCCACCCCCCTCCCTCAAGGGGAGGGGGAGTCTTCTTGCCTGGCTTCGCCCGAACTTTGGCTCACCCGCCCCGGTCGCGCGCCAGTCCGCTTCGCATTCGACGAGGTCATCCGTACCGATGCGGCGGCGACCGTGGCGCGGCTGCGTGCGCTGGGCCTCGAGGTGCACCTGCTGTCCGGCGATCGTGCCGCATCGGTAGCGCGCGTGGCGGCCGAACTTGGCATCACCGACTGGCTGGCGGAGCGCTCGCCGGTGCAGAAGGTCGCGGTGGTCGAGGCCCTGCGCGCCGCCGGCCGCACCGTGCTGATGGTGGGCGACGGGTTGAACGACAGCCCATCGCTCGCCGCGGCCAGCGTGTCCGCCTCGCCGGCGAGCGCGGCGGACATCAGCCAGACCGTGGCCGACGTGGTGTTCCAGGGCAGGAAGCTGGCGCCGGTCGCGTTGCTGATCGCCACCGCGCGGCGCGCCCAGGTGGTAATGCGCGGCAACCTGGCGCTGGCGATCGGCTATAACGCGCTGATGGTGCCGCTGGCGGTGGCCGGCTACGTCACGCCCTGGCTGGCCGCCGCGGCAATGTCGAGTTCGTCGCTGCTGGTGATGGCGAACAGCTTCCGGCTGCGGGCAGAGGGCCGCCCATGACCGTCATCCTGTAT
>DATHNI010000133.1:0-5826 GCA_035486135.1 Acetobacteraceae bacterium | reverse complement strand
CTGCTTGCCGCGGCCGAGGGGTTGGGTGACGCGGCCGCCACCGGTGGGCATGACGATGCGGCGCTGATGCGGGCCTCGCGCGCCCTCGCCCCTGTCTATTACACCAGCGGAGATCGTTTCGAACACGATCCTGCTCTTCCGCTGCCGGCCTGGCCGGTGCTGCAGCCGCTGCGCGACCTCGCGAAGAGCCAGCGTGGTTCGGATGCGGCGCATGCGCTGACCGTCAGCGCCACGCGCGGGCGAAACCGGCTGCTGCACGCGTTGCGGGAGGCGACCGGGGCGTTGGGCGGGCGATAGTACACCTCTCCCGCGCTACGCGCGGGAGAGGTCAAGGTGCGAGAGCACCGAGGGTGAGGGTGATCGGGTCGGCACGCTGAACCGCTATGCTGCGTGCGGACCCGCTGCACCCTCACCCTCGACGCTGCGCGTCTCGACCTCTCCCGCGCAGCGGGAGAGGTATCATCACGCAGTGATCGCCTGTCCGCCTGGCAGCGCGGTACCCACCCCGATTGCCGCCAGCGCCGTCGCGACGATGTCCTTCACCGCCAGCCCCGCCAGCGCCAACTGCTTCGCCTGTGAATCGTGGTCGATGAAGATGTCCGGCAGCACCATCGGCCGCACCTTCAGCCCGCGATCCAGCAATCCGCGGCAGGCCAGGTGGTGCAGCACGGCGGACGAAAACCCGCCGATCGAGCCCTCCTCTATGGTGATCAGCACCTCGTGGTGCCGCGCCAATTGCTCCACCAGGGCGGTGTCGATCGGCTTGGCGAACCGGGCGTCAGCCACGGTGGTGGGCAGGCCGCGCGCCGCCAGCTCGTCCGCCGCCTTCAGCGCGTCGGCCAGCCGCGGCCCCAGCGACAGGATGGCGATGTTAGTTCCCTCGCGCAGCAACCGGCCCTTGCCGATCGGCAGCGCCTCACCCCGCGCGGGCAGCGTCACGCCGACGCCCTCGCCGCGCGGGTAGCGGAAGCCGCTCGGCCGGTCGCCGATGCCCACGGCGGTAGCCACCATGTGCATCAGTTCGGCCTCGTCGGACGGTGCCATCAGCACGAAGCCCGGCAGGCAGCCGAGATAGGCCAGGTCGAAGCTGCCGGAATGCGTGGCACCATCGGCCCCCACCGGCCCGGCCCGGTCCATCGCGAAGCGCACCGGCAGCGACTGGATCGCCACGTCGTGCACCACCTGGTCATAGGCGCGCTGCAGGAACGTGGAATAGATCGCGCAGAACGGCTTCATGCCCTCGGTTGCCAGACCGGCCGCGAAGGTCACCGCGTGTTGTTCGGCGATGCCGACATCAAAGCAGCGCTCCGGAAAGCGCGCGCCGAACTTGTCCAGCCCGGTGCCGGACGGCATCGCCGCGGTGATCGCGACGACAGTCGGGTCGCGCTCCGCCTCGGCGATCAGCGCGCCTGCGAACACGTTGGTATAGCTCGGCGGGCCCGGCGGTGCCTTCGCTTGTTCCCCCGTGATGACGTTGAACTTCGACACGCTGTGCAGCTTGTCGGCCGAGGCTTCGGCCTTGGCGTAGCCCTTGCCCTTCTGGGTGATGCAATGCACCAGAATCGGGCCGGTCTCCTCCGCCTCGCGCACGTTGCGCAGCACCGGCAGCAGGTGGTCCAGGTTGTGCCCGTCGATCGGGCCGACATAGTAGAACCCCAGCTCCTCGAACAAGGTGCCGCCCGTCAGCATGCCGCGGGCGTATTCCTCGGCCTTGCCCAGCGTGCGCTCGATGCCGCGCGGGAAGCGGCGGGCCATCTTGGCACCCAGCTCCCGCAGCGACAGGAAGCTGCGCGACGACATCAGCCGCGACAGGTAGGCCGACATCGCCCCGACCGGAGGCGCGATCGACATGTCGTTGTCGTTCAGGATCACGATCAGCCGGGAATGCAGCGCGCCGGCGTTGTTCATCGCCTCGTACGCCATGCCGGCACTCATCGCGCCGTCGCCGATCACCGCGATCACGTTGCGGTCGTCGCGCTGGCCGCTGCCGTCCTGCCTGACCCGCAAATTCTTCAGGTCGCGTGCCACCGCCATCCCCAGCCCCGATGAGATCGAGGTCGAAGAATGCGCCGCACCGAACGGATCATACTCACTTTCTGCCCGGCGCGTGAACCCCGACAGGCCGCCGCCGGTGCGCAGCGTGCGAATCCGCTCGCGCCGCCCGGTGAGGATCTTGTGCGGATAGGCCTGATGCCCGACATCCCAGATCAACCGGTCGCTCGGTGTGTCGAACACCGCGTGGATGGCCACCGTCAGCTCGATAACCCCGAGCGAAGCGCCGAGGTGCCCGCCGGTCACCGAGACGGCGTCGATCGTCTCGGCCCGCAACTCATCGGCAAGCTGACGAAGTTGCTCCGGGGAGAAGTTGCGCAGGTCCGCCGGGAAGCGGACGCGATCGAGCAACGGAGTGTTCACCGGACTCATGCTTGTTTCTCTCCCGTCAGCTTCGCCGGTCCACGGCGAAGGCAGCCAGTGCCTGCAACAGATTTGCCCGGTTGCCGAAAGTCTCAAGGTGCCTGGCAGCCTGATCCGCCAACATCTCGGCATGTGCCCGGGCGCGTTCCGGTCCGAGGATCGCCACCATCGTCGCCTTGCCGGCGGCGGCATCCTTGCCGGTGGTCTTGCCGGTTTCCTCCGCGGTTCCCTCGGCGTCCAGTAGATCATCCGCGATCTGGAACGCTGCGCCCAGATCGCGGCCATATGCTGCCAGCATGTGGCGCTGCGGCAACGGTGCGCGGCCCAGGATGGCACCGGCCTCGGCACTGAACTGGATCAACCGGCCGGTTTTCAGCGCCTGCAGCCGGGTGATGGCCGGTCCGTCCAGGGTCTTGCCTTCCGCCAGCATGTCGATCATCTGGCCGCCGGCCATGCCGCGCGCGCCGGCCGCGCTGGCCAGCGCCTGCACCAGTTCGCACCGCGCCTGCGGGTCGGAGTGCGTATCATGCTCCGCCAGTACTTCGAAGGCGCGAGTTTGCAGGGCATCGCCGACCAGGATCGCGGTCGCCTCGTCGAACGCCTTGTGGGTGGTGGGCTTGCCGCGCCGCAGGTCGTCGTTGTCCATCCCCGGCAGGTCGTCATGCACCAGCGAATAGGCGTGTACCATCTCGACAGCGGCAGCCACCCGGGCGGCGCAGGTTTCGGACACCGCGAACAGCGCGGCGGTCTCCATCACCAGGAAAGCGCGCAGCCGCTTGCCGCCGCCCAGCGTGGCATAGCGCATCGCCTCGGCGAGGCGCGCCTCGGCGCCTTCCGGCTCCGGCAGCAGATTGTCCAACGCGGTCTCAACGATGGCCGCCACGCGCGCCATGGCCTGAGGCAGGTCCTCGCCCGCCGTGTCCCGTCCAGTCGCTTCCAATGCCACGTCAGCCCCGTGTTGATGCCCGAGTCGCATGAGTAGGTAACTATGACCGAGTCGGGCGTTGCCAAGCTGATAGCATGGCCCAAGTCTGCCCACGCGAGATAGAGAGAGTGAGGCCTGCGTGTCCTGTTGCGCATCTGCCACAGGACCCGCGTGCCAGCACCAATGAGTTCGTTCGCTTAGCCGATGTGGCGTATCGATGCCATCCCCCACCCAATATGATCGCTGCGCCGCCGTTGCCGCGATGGGGGTGGCATGTCATATCCGACCACATAAGTAGGTCATGACGCCTGCTGGGAGAACCAATGCATGATGCGCGTCATACTGGCGCAGCCCCGCGGCTTCTGTGCCGGAGTTGAGCGGGCAATTGAAATCGTCGAGCGGGCGCTGAAGAAGTACGGCCCGCCGATCTATGTGCGTCACGAAATCGTGCACAACCGGCACGTGGTGGAAGACCTGAGGACTCGCGGCGCGGTGTTCGTGGATGAGTTGGACGAGATTCCGCCCGGCTCCCGCACGGTCTTCTCGGCCCACGGCGTTGCCAAGCGCATCGAGCAATTGGCCGCCCGGCGCGACCTGCCGGTGATCGATGCCACCTGCCCGTTGGTCGCCAAGGTCCACAACGAGGGGCGCCGCTACGCCGCGCAGGGACGGGAGATCGTCCTGGTCGGCCACGCCGGCCACGCGGAGGTGGAGGGCACCATCGGCCAGGTCCCCGGCAAGGTGCACCTCGTGCAGACTGTCGAGGACGTGGCGCGGCTCGAGGTCGCGGACCCCGAAAAGCTCGCCTACATCACCCAGACGACGCTTTCGGTGGATGACACCCGCGGCATCATCGCGGCCTTGACGGCGCGGTTCCCGACCATTGTCGGGCCGGACGTGCGGGACATCTGCTACGCCACGCAGAACCGCCAGCAGGCGGTGCGGGACCTGGCCCGGGCGGTCGACATGATCCTGGTCGTCGGATCGCGTAATTCGTCCAATTCCAATCGCTTGCGGGAGATTGGTGAGGAATTGGGTAAGCCAGCCTACCTGATCGACGACGCCGATGCGCTGCGGCCGGAGTGGTTCGCGGGCATCCAGTCCGTCGGGCTGACCGCCGGCGCCTCGGCCCCGGAGACCCTTGTGCAGGGCGTCCTGGCCGGGTTGCGGCGCTTCGGCGAGATCGAGATCTCCACCCTCGCCGGGGTGGAGGAGAATGTGCGGTTCCGCTTTCCGGCCGAACTGGCCGACGCCTGAGGAGTTCCTGACGCATGGCCGTGCCATTGAACCAAGCGATCCGCGTCGGTGCCTATGTGCTGAAGCAGCACCTGATCGGCCGCAAGCGCTACCCCCTGGTGCTGATGCTGGAGCCGCTGTTCCGCTGCAACCTGGCCTGCGCCGGTTGCGGCAAGATCGACTACCCGGCGGAGATCCTGAACCAGCGCCTGTCCGTTGCCGAGTGCATGGAGGCGATCGACGAGTGCGGCGCGCCCGTCGTTGTGGTGGCCGGCGGCGAGCCTCTGCTGCATCGCGAGATCGACCAGATCGTCGAGGGCGCCATCGCCCGCAAGAAGTTCGTGATCGTCTGCACCAACGCGCTGCTGCTTGAAAAGAAGATGGACCTGTTCAAGCCGAGCAAGTGGTTCTCCTGGTCGGTGCACCTGGACGGCGCGCGCGAGGAGCATGACATCTCGGTCTGCCAGACCGGCGTGTACGATCGCGCGGTGGCGGCGATCGCCGAGTCCAAGCGGCGCGGCTTCCGCACCATCATCAACGCGACGTTGTTCAACACAGCGCAGCCGGAGAAGGTCGCGACGTTCTTCGACGACGTGATGGCGATGGGGGTGGATGGGATTTCCGTGTCGCCGGGCTATGCGTATGAGCGAGCGCCCGACCAGCAGCACTTCCTCAACCGCACGAAGACCAAGGAGTTGTTCCGCGGCATCTTCGCGCGGCAGGGCAAGGGCGCGTGGAAGAAGAAGTGGGCGTTCAACCAATCGTCGATGTTCCTCGATTTCCTGGCGGGCAACCAGACGTTCCATTGCACACCGTGGGGCAATCCCTGCCGCACGTATTTTGGCTGGCAGCGGCCCTGCTATTTGCTCGGTGAGGGGTATGCCAAGAGCTTCAAGGAACTGATGGAGACGACGGACTGGGACCGCTACGGGACCGGCAATTATGAGAAATGCGCCGACTGCATGGTGCATTCCGGCTATGAGGCGAGCGCGGTGGCGGAGACCGTGCGCAAGCCCTGGCGCGCCGCGGCGCAGGTGCTGCGCGGCATCCGCACCGACGGCCCGATGGCGCCGGACATCCCACTGGATAACCAGCGGCCCGCGGAATACGTGTTCAGCCGGCACGTGGAACAGGCATTGACGCGCATCAAGGCGCGCAAGCGGGGCGCTGCGGAAGAAGTGGCTGACGCGGCCGACTGAGGCAAAAAAGCAAGGCCAGGGCTCTGCCCTGGACCCGTCAGGGGGCTTTGC
>DATHNI010000132.1:0-4738 GCA_035486135.1 Acetobacteraceae bacterium | reverse complement strand
CTTCCTGGCCGAGGCCACCGCGCGTGGCTTCGTCCATCAATGCACCGACATCGAGGCGCTCGACGCCGCGCTGAAGGCCGGCATCGTGTCCGCTTATATCGGCTTCGATTGCACCGCCGACAGCCTGCATGTCGGCAACCTAGTCGGCATCATGAGCCTGCGCCTGTTGCAGCGGCATGGCCATCGCCCAGTCGTGCTGATGGGCGGTGGCACCACCCGCATCGGCGACCCCTCCGGTAAGGACGAGTCGCGCCAGTTGCTGACCGACGCTCAGATCGCCGCGAACATGGCCGGCATCCGCCGCTGCTTCGGCCCGTTCCTGACCTTCGGAGACGGGCGGACCGACGCGATCATGGTCAACAACGACGACTGGCTCAGCGCGCTCGGCTACATCCCGCTGCTGCGCGAGGTCGGCGTCCACTTCACCATCAACCGCATGCTGACCTTCGATTCCGTGCGGCTGCGGCTGGATCGCGAGCAACCGCTGACCTTCCTCGAATTCAACTACATGATCCTGCAAAGCTACGACTTCCGCGAGCTGCACCGCCGCTTCGGTGTCACGCTGCAGATGGGCGGCTCCGACCAATGGGGCAACATCGTTTCGGGAGTCGAACTGGTGCGCCGCACCGACGGGGCACAGGTGTTCGGGCTGACCACGCCGCTGATCACCACCGCGTCCGGCGCCAAGATGGGCAAGTCGGCACAGGGTGCCGTGTGGCTCGCCGCCGACCGGCTGTCGCCGTACGAGTACTGGCAGTTCTGGCGCAACACCGAAGACGCCGATGTCGGCCGCTTCCTGCGCTTGTTCTCCGACCTGCCTCTGCCCGAGATCGCCCGGCTGGAGTCGCTCGGCGGCGCCGAGATCAACGAGGCGAAGAAGGTGCTGGCGACCGAGGCCACCGCCCTGGCGCACGGCCGGCCCGCCGCGGAAGCCGCCGCCGACACCGCCCGCCGCGCATTCGAGGACGGCGAGGCGGCGGAGTCACTGCCGTCGGTCGAGGTGCCCCGGGAGGAACTGGCCGCCGGCGTCCCGGCGTTCCGGCTGTTCGAGCGTGCCGGGCTGGCGAAAAGCGGCGGCGAGGCGCGCCGGCTCATCCGCGGCGGCGGCGCACGGGTGAACGACGCCGCGGTGACCGACGAAGCTCAGGTGGTGTCGCTGGCGGACCTGCGCGGGGACGCGATCAAGCTCTCAGCCGGGCGCAAGCAGCACCGGCTGGTTCGGGCCGGGTAAGAAGTCAGCGCGCCGACTGGTTCGCTGCCGGTTGTGTCGGTGCCGGACAATTCGTGCAAGCGGGGATCTGAACCCGCATCGAGGGTGGTGGCGGAAACGCCTGGAAATGCTCCGGTGACCAGGCCTCTGGGCCAGGAACCCCGACGAAGCCACTGGGCGATTGCCACAGCGGCGGCGGACCTGCCTGCTGCGGGAACTCCACCGCGCCGGCGGCCGCCGGCCATGCAACCGCGAGGGCCAGCAGCGTTGCTGCCGTGAACCGAGTCATCATGTCGCGTCTCCATCGCTGCGCTTGCGAGGCATATTGGCGTGGCTGGACAAATTGCGAGCTTACTCCTGTCCGGTTGAACGGAGCGCAGAGAAGGCACGATGCGCCTGCCGCGTTGCGAGCGGCATGGCGGCGGCTACGGGGGCCGGCGTGGCGGCGGTAGCAGTGTGCCGGCCACGCCGAACCGGCGGGGTGACGATGGCCAGGGGCGGTCCGTCACCCCGCCGTAATCTTGTCCACCTCCGCCAGTTCCGCCGCCGTCAGCACCCATCCTCCAGCCTGCACATTTTGCTCTAATTGATCTGGCCGCGTCGCGCCGGCGATAACGCTGGAGACGGGCGCCTGTGCCAGCAGCCAACTGAACGCGAGTTCCAGCAGCGTACGCCCGCATTGTTCCGCGAAATCGCCCAGCCTCTCCGCCACTGGCCAATTGCGTTCCGTCAAGTAACGATCCGCCAGCCGGGCCGTGTTGGCCAGCCGCGTGCCGGACGGCAGCGGGGCGTTGCGGCGGTACTTGCCGGTGAGCACACCACTGGCCAGGGGAAAGAACGGTAGCAGGCCCATGTCGTATTGCAGCATCGCCGGCCGGAGCTGCGGTTCCACCACGTTGCGCACCAGCAGCGAATACTCGTCCTGACACGACACGAATGCGTTCAGCCCGTTCGCCTTGGCCGTCCATTGCGCTTCCACCACCTGCCAGGCGGGGAAGTTGGAGCACCCGATATAGCGCACCTTGCCCTGGCGTACCAGGTCGTCCAGCGCCCGCAGCGTCTCCTCGATCGGCGTGCGCGGATCGGGCTGGTGGATCTGGTAGAGGTCCAGCCAGTCGGTGCGCAGCCGGCGCAGGCTGTCCTCCACCGCCTGCATGATATAATGGCGCGAACCGCCGAGCTTCACATCGACATCGTCCATCGGCATGCCGAACTTGCTGGCTAGCACGATGCGCTTGCGCTCGTCGGCATGGAGCACCTGGCCCATCTCGGTTTCCGAGCCGCCACGGTTGCCGTAGACGTCGGCGGTGTCGAACAGGGTGATGCCGAGGTCGAGCGCCTTGTGGATCACCTTGCGCGTGCCCTCGAGATCGATTCGGCCGCCGAAGTTGTTGCAGCCCAGGCCGATCGCCGAGACGCGCAGGCCGGAACGGCCAAGATTACGAATTTCCATGGCCGCTTGTGCCCTGTGTTGTGGGGTCGCTAGATTGGCGCCGGCCGGCCCCGCCGTCAAAGCGGCTTCTTCCATCGCTCTGGCCCGCTTGTGCCCGCTTGACCGCCTCCCTACGCCGCGACCACACTCCGCCAACTGGTCCGCCCGGGTGGTGCTGCGGCACGCCCCGGCGGCCGGACCTGTTGCAACATGTCTAGGATGAGGGGGAGCGCGCATGCCTCAGGTGACACTGACGGTCAATGGCAAGCAGCATAGTGCGGAGGTCGAAGGCCGCACGTTGCTGGTCGAGCTGTTGCGCGAGAAATTGGGACTGACCGGCACGCATGTCGGCTGCGACACCAGCCAGTGCGGCGCCTGCGTCGTGCACGTGAACGGCGAGGCGGTGAAGTCCTGTACCATGCTTGCCCTGCAAGCCGAGGGCGTGCAGGTCACCACGATCGAGGGCCTGGCGGCAGCCGACGGCACGCTGCACCCGATGCAGGAGATGTTCCGGGAGCACCACGCGCTGCAATGCGGATTCTGCACGCCGGGCATGGTCATGTCCGCGATCGACCTGGTGAATTCGCATCCCGACGGCCTGACCGAGCACCAGATTCGCGAGGGGCTGGAAGGCAATCTCTGCCGTTGCACCGGCTACCATAATATCGTGAAGGCGATCGCCGCCGCGTGGCCGCTAATGCACGGCAAGTCCGTGCAAGCCGCCGCCGAATAAGCGCGGGACGCAACAAAAACGGGAGAGACGCCATGGCATTCGACGGCATCGGTGCGTCGGTTCGCCGCAAGGAAGATGGTCGCTTCCTGAGGGGACGCGGCAACTACGTGGACGACATGAACCGGCCCGGTCAGCTTCACGCGGTGATCAAGCGCGCCGACCGGCCGCACGCGAAAATCAATGGCATCGACACGGCGGAAGCGGCGAAGGCGCCCGGCGTGGTGGCGGTGTTCACCGGCGCGGACATGGCCGCCGACGGCGTTGGCGGGCTGCCGTGCGGCTGGCAGATCCACAACAAGGACGGCTCGCCGATGGCCGAACCGCCGCATCCAGTGCTGGCGGTCGGCAAGGTGCGCCATGTCGGCGATCCCGTTGCGGTGGTGATCGCCGAAACGAAGCAGGCGGCAAAGGATGCCGCCGAACTGCTGGAGATCGATTACGAAGATCTGCCTGCGGTGGTGACGATGCAGGAGGCGCTGAAGCCCGGTGCGTCGGCAGTGCACGACGATGCTGCGGGCAATCTCTGCTATGACTGGCACATTGGCGACAAGGACATTGTGGACGCGGCATTTGCCAAGGCCGCCAAGGTGGTGAAGCTCGATCTCACCAACAACCGCCTGGTGCCGAATGCGATGGAGCCGCGTGCAGCGCTCGGCGATTGCGATCCGTCGAACGGCGATTTCACGCTGTATACCACCAGCCAGAACCCGCACGTCATCCGCTTGCTGATGGGCGCGTTCGTGCTGCACATCCCGGAAAGCAAGCTGCGTGTCGTCGCACCCGATGTGGGCGGCGGTTTCGGCTCGAAGATCTACCACTACGCGGAAGAGGCGATCGTCACCTGGGCGTCCGGCAAGCTGCGTCGCCCCGTGCGGTGGACCGCCGAGCGCAACGAAAGCTTCATGTCGGACGCGCATGGCCGCGACCATGTTTCCACCGCCGAGATGGCGCTGGACGCTGATGGCAATTTCCTTGCGCTGCGGGTTTCGACCTTGGCGAACATGGGCGCCTATCTGTCCACCTTCGCGCCGTGCATTCCCACCTATCTCTATGCCACACTGCTGGCCGGCGTGTACAAGATGCCGCTGATCTACTGCGAGGTGAAGGCGGTGTTCACCAACACCGTGCCGGTGGACGCCTACCGCGGCGCGGGCCGGCCGGAGGCGACGTTCCTGCTGGAGCGCCTGGTGGACGTCGTCGCCTACGACACCGGCAAGGATCGCATCGCGGTGCGGCGGCAGAACTTCATTCCTGCTGACGCATTCCCATATCAAACACCGGTAGCGTTGCAATACGACAGCGGCAACTACCAGGTGACGCTGGATACCGCGCTGAAGGCCGCCAACTACGACAGCTTCGAAGC
>DATHNI010000131.1:0-9033 GCA_035486135.1 Acetobacteraceae bacterium | reverse complement strand
GGACCCAATGATGGGCGGGACTGAACCACGCCTCGCACACAGAAATTCGGATACTCCCGGCCGCACTGGCCCGCCGACGTTGCACGCCTTGCTGACCAAATGCGATAGCCCTTGCCGGGCCGCAATCATTCCTTGACGAATTTCCTACGACCGTCCTCTAAGCCCGACAATGGAAACCTGCCAGCCACCGCATCAGCCCGATCCGCCACCACCCAGGCCGACGACCTGATGCAGTCGATCCGCACGTATGCCGGCGGCGACGACAAGCTCCGCATCCGCCTTAACGCCCAGTACAACGCCATGTCCCGGGCCTCGCAGGGTGCACACGGGCATCTGCTGCGGGCCCAGACCATGCGCTACAAGCGCGAGCAAAGCGACGCCGCGCTCAAGGCCGACGATTGGACGCAGTATATCGTCACGCGGACGCTGGAGCAGGCGCTGGAGGCTGGCCCGAAGCCGGCGATGCGGGCCGCCAAGCCATCGCCATCGCCATCGCCATCGGCACCGGTCGCCGGGCCGCAAGCAGTCACCCCCCAAGCCCACCACCCTCGAGCCCACCATCATCAAGCCAACCGCCCCCGGACCGATCGCGGTCGCGTCGCCACCGGCACAAGTCCTGGCCGTCGCGTCGCCATCGGCACAAGTCCCGGTCGTCGCAACGCCACCCGCGCCGGCCGCCGCATCACCCCTGCTGCCCCGATCCGAGACGCAAGCGGTACCGGCGCCCGCCTCACCCCGGCAGGCCGAGGCGTCACGCCGGTCCCGCCGCGGGCCGGCGCCGGTGCTCGCCGACGACCCGCCGCGTGACCTGCAAGCCGAGGCCGACTATTGCGCCGCTGTCTATCCCGATCGCGCCCGCGAAATACGCCGCTACGGTGGGCTGCCACCCAACTGCAGCTTCGGACCGCCCAGCGACGACCTGGTGCGCGCCCTCCTCACCAGGAACAATCCGGTCCCGTGCGCCGTCGACACCGCGCACGCCGCCGCGGCCTGAGGCCCGCGCGGCGGGACCGGGGTCTGCCGCGACAGCGCAAGCAAGACCCAACGCCGATGTACCCAAATGGCCGTGAAAAATGCAAATGGACCTGGGGATGTCGCAGCGGAGCGGCTCGCCTCGGTCCGGCCGGCGCGGAGCTTCCATCAGCGCGTGCCGGTCTCCGGCCCATTTGCGTTTTTGCCGCCATTCGCGCGCATTTGCGTCGAGTCTTGCTGTGCCGCCGGACAAACAAAGCAGCCTTTGCCGCCGGCCGCACAAAGCCACGGGCGCCCCCCGCACCGCCTTCTCACCGTACGCATCACCGTCTCCCACACCAGAAGACGAGACACTGATGAGACGTCCCGCGCGGGCCGAAAGATTCAGAAGAAACGACTCATATATATCGCAATTATATACCTGGTCTCGCATCCCATAATCATTTTTATATGGAACAGACCGGATATTGCATGCAACATGCTCCCCCCCGCATCACACCACCCTTCACAAACCCGTAGACGCTGAATAAATCTGGAAGTTTGTATAAAGTCTCTATGCAAACTGTGCCTTCAGGCATCGAACCCATATCAGGAAGCTGCTATTTTCATTCCCATGGGGTCAGTGATGACCTCCAATTAGGCAGAGCCATCAGCATGTCGTGCTTTCGCTGGATTAACCTGTGCTCGTTGAGCAGCATTCCGGCGTGGGAACGCCGGCATTGCGGCAATCGCCTTGGCGCGGACCGATGCCCGGGATAGGCCGTCGGAACCTGGCTCGCGCGTGGCGCCGGGGCCGATCGCATCCCATCATCGGCACGCTTGGCATCGCTCTCGCGGCATTCGGCATCGCCCTGCCGATCAATCTGCTGCTGGACGATGCAAGCGTGTCCCGCGTCTTCCTCGTCGCGGTACTGTTCACCGCCGTCACCTACGGCCTGTGGCCGTCGCTGTTCGCCAGTCTGATCTGCGGACTGACCTACGACTTCTTCTTCATTCCGCCGGTCTATTCGCTGTCGGTCGCGTCTTCCGCGGATGCCGTCAACCTCATCCTGTTCGCGCTCAGCGCGGTGATCGTCAGCACCCTTGCGGCCCGCGTCCGGCGCTATGCGGTCGCGGCGGACGCACGCGCGCTCACCGCCGAAAAGCTCGCCGCATTCAACCGCCGCGTCTCCGCCGGCGTCACCTTGCAGGAAGTCCTCGACACCGCCACCGAGCAAATGTCGCGGCTGCTCAACCGGCCCGTCGCACTGGTCGTCCCCGAGGCAGGCGAGATCACCGTCAAATCACGCTACCCGGCCGACGCGGCACCGGATGCCACGTGCGTGCGGGAGATCGGCAACCGGCTGGCCTCACCCTCCGCCGGCAGCGAGCGCCGCGTCGTCTGCGGAACATGGCAATGCCACCTGCTGCAAACGTCGGAGAACGCCGCCGGCGTCGTTGCCATCCATGTCCTGCACCACCAGACCGAAACCGACCTCGATCCCTTGCTGAACGCGCTGGTGGAGCAAACCGCGCTGGCGATCGAACGCCTGGCCTTGCGGGAGCGTCTGGAAGATGCCCGCTTGCACGCCGAAACCGAGCGGCTGCGCTCCGCCCTGCTGGCGTCGATCTCGCACGACCTGCGCAACCCGCTGGCCGCCATCGTCGGCTCGGCCAGCGGGCTGGAACAGCAATGGCACAAGCTGCCGGATGAGGCGAAGATCGCGCTGCTGCACACCATCCGTTCCGAGGCGGACCGGCTCGACGTGTTCATCGCCAACTTGCTCGACATCACACGGATCGAGGCGGGCGTGGTAAAGCCGCGCCGTGACGCCATCGATGTGTCCGACGTGCTGAATGCCGCGGTGAACCAGGCGAGCCGCTTGCTCTCCGCACATCGGCTGGCACTCGACATCCAGGCGGACATGCCACTGGTCATGGCCGACGTGGCACTGCTGCAGCAGGTGATGTACAACGTCATCGAAAACGCTGCGAAATATTCCTCACCCGGATCGCTCATCCGCATCACCACACAGGTCGAAGGGCAGGCGATGCAGATCCATGTACTGGATGAAGGTCCGGGGATTCCGGAAGCCGAACTCGAACTGGTATTCGAAAAATTCTATCGCGCGATGAATGTGCCGCGGCAGAACGGCACCGGTCTCGGGCTGGCGATCTGTCGCGGCTTTGTCGAGGCAATGCACGGCACAATCGAATTATCGAATCGCGACGACCGGCATGGCACAATAGTTGCCCTGACACTCCCCGTTGCCTCCCAACAACAGATCTTCCACGAGCTTGAGATATCATGAAAGCACAGACACCATTGCCACGGATTCTGATAGTCGATGACGAACCAGCGATGCGGCGCATGCTGCGGATCGGTTTGGGGCCGGACAGTTACGCGGTGTCGGAATCCGATCGCGGCATGGGCGCTCTCGAGGCAGTCCGCCGCCGCGACACCGACCTGATCTTGCTCGACCTCGGCCTGCCTGACGTCGATGGCCTCGAGATCATCAAGCGCATCCGTTACGCGCAATCGGATGTTCCCATCATCGTGCTGTCGAACCGTGGCGATGAGGTGGCGAAGGTCGCCGCGCTCGATCTGGGCGCCGACGACTATGTCACCAAGCCGTTCGGCATCGAGGAGCTGTTGGCCCGCATCCGCGTGCTGCAACGGCATCGGGTGCAGCCAGCCACCGACCAGTCCATCATCGAAGCCGGCGAGTTGCGGCTCAACCTGGTGCACCGCACCGTGACGATCCGCGGCACCGAGGTCCGGTTGTCGCCGCGCGAATTCACCCTGCTGCAACTACTTGCCGCGCATGCGGGCAAAGTGCTGACGCACAGCTTCATTTTGCGCCACGTCTGGGGCACCGGCACCGACGTGCAGTACCTGCGCATCTATATCCGGGCGCTGCGCCAGAAGCTGGAGCAGGAGCCAGAGCATCCGACATTGCTGGTGACCGAGCCGGGGGTCGGCTATCGGCTGCGCGTTCCCGATCCGGGCGTGTCCGCGGCATTGCTCGCGGATGTGTCAGACTCGACATTCGCTCCCGGCCGCACCCTCAGCCGGTAACCGCTGCCACGCACACTGAGGAGATGGGCCGGGCGGGCTGCGTCGGGCTCGATCTTGTGGCGGAGGCTGCTGATCGTCCGGCGCAGGTTCTGCCGCGAGCCGCTGTAGCCGCGACCCCAGACGCGCTGCACGATCTCGTCGTGCGACAGAGTGCCGCCTTTCGCACCCACCAGCAGGGCAAGCACGTCGAATTCCTTGCGGGTCAGCGCGACCAGTTTGCCGCCGATCCGCATCCTGCGTTCCAGGGGATCCACTTCGATCGGGCCAAGGCCGGTCGCCATCACGGTCGGGCCTTGCCAGACGCCGGCCCGCTGCAACAGGCGTCGCACCCGGGCCGCCAGTTCCTTCAGCAGGAACGGCTCGTCGATGCAGTCGTCGGCGCCGCTGTCAAGCACCCGGGTCGGCGTCAGCGCGCCCCTTTCCCCCATCAATGCCATGATTGGGGCCGGGCACAACGCGCGGACGCACCGTATCACCTCCGTCCCCGCCATGTCGTCGAGTTCGGTGGACAGAATGGCGAGATCCGGGGGCGTGCGCCGGATCAGGTCGAGCGCCTCGTGGCCGGTTTCCGCGGTCGTCACGGTATAGTTCGCTGCGCCGAAATGCCGGCGCAGCAGGCGACAAATGCCCGGGTCGGCGTCGACGACCAGGACCCGGGGGTGGTTCACCATTGCCTTGGGGCCGACCGACGGGTCACTTCGATGCGTCCGCCTCGAGATGGGTGCCGGCGGAGGCGACGTCGCTGCGGTTCCACCATCCGCCGCCCAGCGCCTGGAACAGCGCCGCGGTATCGGCGAGCCGGTTCGCCTCGGCGAGCACCAGCGCGATGCGGGTCTGCTGATACACGTTCTCCGCATTCAGCAAGAGGAGATAGGCGACCTGCCCGAGATCGAGTTGGCGCTGCACGATGGCCAGGCTGCGTGCCGCGGCCCGTTCGGATGCGACCGCGGCGTTCAGCGCATCGGCGTCGGACTGCAACGCGCGCAGCGAGTCGGCGACGTTCTGGAACGCCGTCAGCACGGTGCTTTGGTACTGCGCCGCCGCCTGGTCGAATGCCGCCTGTGCGGCGCGCTGCTTGTGCAGCAGGGTGCCGAACTCGAACACCGGCGTGGTCACGCCGCCGGCGATCGTCCAGAAGTTGGTGCCTGGCGTGAACAGGTTCGCGGCGCTGTTGGCGCTGTTGCCGAGGTTGCCGGTCAGCGTGATCTGCGGCAGCCGCGCCGCCACCGCGACGCCGATCTGCGCGCTGGCGCTATGCATGTTCGCCTCCGCCGCGCGCACGTCCGGCCGTTGCTCGATCAGCTTGCCGGGAAGGCTGAGCGGCAGGTCGAGCGGCAGTTGCAGGCCGGCCAGATCGAAGTGCTCTTCGACTTCCTGGCTGGGGAAACGTCCCGCCAGTTCGGTCAGCAGGTCGCGCTGCAATGCCAACTGCTTTTGCAGGGGAGGCAGCACTTGTTGCGCCTGAGCCAGCGCCGCCTCCTGCGCGGCGACGTCGCTGCCAGCCACCTGACCCAGCTCAAGCTGGTGCCGCAGGATGTCGAGCAGGGCCGTCTCTTCCTTGACGATTTCCTGGTTGGCGGCGATCTGGCCGCGCAACGAGGCCTCCTGCACCGCGGCGGCAACCACGTTGGAGGTGAGCGTCAGGTAGGTGGCTTCGAGCTGGAACCGCTGGTCCTCGGCCTGCGCCTCCAGCGATTCGACCGTGCGGCGATTAGCACCGAACACGTCCGGCACGAAGGACACGTTCAGCTCCGGCGTGATCAGGCTGTAGTACGGACTGCCGGAGGCCGAGGCGGGCGACAGCGCGGCGAGCGGGGTGAGGTTGCGGCTGGCGGACAGTCCGGCCGAGACCTGCGGGAAATACTGCCCGCGCTGCGCGGCGACATTCTCCTGCGCCTGCCGCAGCGCGGCCTGCGCTGCGGCGAGGGTCGGGTTGGCCTTGAGGGCCTGCGCCACCAGCGCGTCGAGCGGCTGCGAGTGCAGCAACTGCCACCACTCGCCCTGGATGTCCTTATCGGTGTCGAAGTGCTGGGCGCCGCCGAACCGATCGTTGGCGGCAGCGGTGCTCGCCGGCAGCGGCGCGGGCGTATAGCCCTGCACCGCCGGCGCGGGCGGACGCTGGAAGTCGGGTCCGACGGCGCAGCCGGAGAGCAAGAGCGATGCCATGCAGGCTGCACGCAGCGTGGTGGGGCGGATCGTCTGGGGGCGGATGGTCTGGGGGCGGATGGTCATTCGGCCGGTTCCAATCCTTCTTCGCCAAGATCCCTGATGGCTGCCCTTCTTGAGAAAAGATCAATCAGCACAGGCAGGATGATCAGGATCAAGACCGGCGCTAGCACGATGCCACCAACCACCACCAGTGCCAGCGGCTTTTGCACCTGCGATCCGATGCCGTTCGACACCGCGGCGGGAAGCAGCCCGACGCAGGCGACGATACAGGTCATCATCACCGGCCGCATCTGCACCTGGCAGGTACGCAGGATGGCGGCGGTGCGGTCGAGCCCGCCCTCGATGGCCGAATTGTAGAAGGTCAGCATGATGATCCCATCCATGGCGGCGATGCCGAACAAGGCGACGAAGCCGATCGCTGCCGAGACGCTGAACGGCGTGCCGGTGGCATACAGTGCAAAGATGCCGCCGATCAACGCCATCGGGATGACGCTGGCCGCCAGCAGCATATCCACCAGGGAGCCGAAATTAACGAACAGCAGCAGGCAGATCAGCACGATGGCCAGCGGCACGACCACCTCGAGCCGCGCGATCGCGTCCTCCAGGTTGCCGAACTCGCCGACCCATTCCAGGTGGTAGCCGCCCGGGATGGTTACCGCCTCATCGACCTTTTTCTGCGCCTCCAGCACCGTGGTGCCGAGGTCGCGGCCGCGCACGCTGAATTTGATCGGGATGTAGCGCTCCTGCCCCTCGCGATAGATGAACGACGCGCCTGAGGTCAGGCTGACCTTGGCGACATCGGTCAGCGGGATCGGCACCACGCCGTTGCCGTTCGGATTGGGTGCGCCGATGACGATATGCCGGATGGCATCGAGGCTTTTGCGATACTCCGGGGCCAGGCGGACGATGATCGGGAAGTTGCGGTCGGACCCGTCTTCGTAAAGGTTGCCGGCCGCCTGGCCGCCGATCGCCGCCGCCACCGTGGAATTCACGTCCCCGGGGGCCAGGCCATAGCGGGCGGCGCGGGCGCGATCCACGTCGATCCGGACCGTCGGCTGACCCAGCGAGGCGAACACGCCGAGATCGGTGACGCCCGGCACGGTCGCCATCACGTCCTTGATCTTGTCGGCGGTCTTTTCCAGCACCTCCAGATCGCCACCGAACAACTTGACCGAGTTCTCGCCTTTTACCCCGGATGCCGCCTCCTCCACGTTGTCCTCGATGTATTGGGAGAAGTTGAAGTCAACGCCGGGAAACTCCGCATTCAGTTTCGCCGTCATCTCCGCGGTCAGCTTGTCCTTGTCCATGCCCGCCGGCCAGGTGTCGAACGGCTTCAACGGGACGAAGAACTCGGCATTGAAAAAGCCGGTTGCGTCGGTGCCGTCATCCGGCCGGCCATGCTGCGAGACGACAGTAACCACCTCCGGATAGCTCTTGATGATGTTGCGCATCCGGTCGACATAGGCGTTGCCGCCGTCGAGCGAGATGGACGTCGGCATGGTGGCGCGGATCCAGAAATTACCTTCTTCCAGCTTGGGCAGGAATTCCAGTCCCAGAGAGCGCACCGCCAGGCCGGCGAATACCAGCAGCACCATCAGAAAGCCGAGGGTCAGCACCCGGTTGGCCAGCGCGAATCCAACGATCGGGTGATAGACTTTGTGCATCATGCGCACCAGCCAGGTGTCGCGCTCGCTTTCCTGGTCGTGCATGAACAATCCACACAGCGCCGGGGTGACGGTGAAGGTGGCGAGCAAGCCGCCGGCGATGGCGTACGCATAGGTCTTGGCCATCGGGCCGAAGATGTGTCCCTCGATCCCGCTCATGGTAAACAGCGGCACGAACCCGGCAATGATGATCGCAGCCGAGAAGAAGATGCTCTTGTTCACTTCCGTCGCGGCGTTGGCGATCACCGCGAACCGGCCGCGCAGTTCGGCCGACGTGCGCATACGTTGCACCAGCGGCGAGCGTTGGAAGCGTTGGCCGGGCGGTTGCGACAGCCGTCGTATGATGTTCTCCACCATGATCACCGTCGCATCGACCACCAGGCCGAAATCGATCGCGCCGACCGACAGCAGGTTGGCGGATTCGCCGAGCAGCAGCATCAAGCCGATGGCGAAGGAGAGGGCGAATGGGATGGTGGCGGACGTGATGAACGCGGCGCGAAGATTGCCCAGGAACACCCATTGCAGCACGAAGATCAACAACATGCCTTCGATCATGTTGTGCAGCACGGTATGGGTGGTGACCTTGATCAGGTCGGAGCGGTCATAGATCTTCTCGATATGCACGCCGGGCGGCAGGATATTGGAGTGGTTGATGTTGTCGATCAGCGCTTCCACCCGTTTGATGGTGGGCAGGCTTTCGGCGCCGCGCCGCATCAGCACGATGCCCATGACGATGTCGTTGTCGCCATCCTGGCCGGCGATGCCAAGACGCGGCTCGTTCTCCACGCCCACCGACGCGACGTCACGCACCAGCACCGGCGAGCCGTTGTTCTGCGCCAGCATGGTGTTGCGGATGTCGTCCAGCGAGCGGATCAGGCCGATGCCGCGCACCACCGCCGCCTGGGCGCCGAAATCCACCGTCTGGCCGCCGACATTGATGTTGGCGTTGTTCAGAGATGTCAGTACCTGCGGAATTGTCAACCCGTAGTGCAACAGCTTGTTCTGGTCGATGGTGACTTCATAGGTCTTGGTCTTGCCGCCCCAGCCGTTCACGTCGATCACGCCGGGCACTGCCTTGAAGCGGCGTTCCAGTATCCAGTCCTCGATCGTCTTCAGGTCGGTCACCGAATAGCCGGGCGGTCCGACCACGCGGTAGCGCATGATCTCGCC
>DATHNI010000130.1:0-11696 GCA_035486135.1 Acetobacteraceae bacterium | reverse complement strand
AGGGGCGCCAATGCGAGACTCTCCCACCGTTCCGGCCCAAGCCTATGCCCCCGATGCAGATCGGGCCGGTCCGGATGCGTCCGCGCAACTACCGGAGTGGCTCGTCCATTTGCTTGCCGTGCTGATCCGTTTCCTGCTGGAGCACGCGCTCGCCGCTCGCCTGCGCCGTTCCCGTCGGCTGACGTCCATGTGGCCGGACCCGCGGCCGGACCTTCCGGCGGGCTCGGCGCAGGCGCAGGCCGCGTCGATCCGTGGCCATTTCGGCAACGTGATCGCCTGGATGTGCCGCCGCAATGGCATCGGGCCGGGGCATAAGGACTGGCCGGAACTGGCCCGCGCTATCGTGGCGTTCGGCGGCAGCGTGAAAGGTCTCCGCGCCGGTCCCCCGGCACGCGGGCTGCTATGGTGGGAAAGCCCCAACGTCGTGCCGGGCATGGTCCTTGGCTTTGGCGTGCCCGCGCCGACCACGACGCTGCTGCAGCGCGTGGCTGTCGCGAGTGCTGCGCCGCCGGCGCCGAACGCCGTGCGAGCCGAAGTTGCGCATGCCGAAGCTGCACACGCTGAAGCCAGGCACGCTGAAGCCGCACACGTCCGATTGGCGGCACCTTGGCGGCTCGCATCAGTGCGGCAGGTTTTTGCTCGTGCCGGCCCCGGTCCGTCGACCGGGCCGCCACGCTGCCCGGGACTGCCAACTCTGTCATGTTTGAACGCACGGGGCCGGAGCACGGCTGGCCCCGCCGTCCTGATTCGTGCCGACTGAAACTCCCGTAACTGAAACTCCCGTACCGGGCATGCCACACGCAGCCAGTCCGTTCGATCGACTGACATTCCCACCGCGCTATGGCTGACACAAGGCACGAGCGGCCCCGGCTACCAGGCGCCGTGCGAGCAATGGTGTCGAGTAATACCAGCCGCCTTAAAGGTTGACGTACCGGCCCCGGCCGCCCCAACCGTCATGGCCGGGCTTGACCCGGCCATCTATCGCGGCACCGCGGCTGCATAGATGGCCGGGTCAAGCCCGGCCCTGACGGTTGGGGCGGCCGGTGCGACCAGTTCGAGAGTCAGTGTTTCGGGCGGTTGGTATAACCTGCCGGGGTGCCGAGGGCCTGCCCGTTCTCAGCCCCGTTGTGGCGGAACCACACGCCGGCGCCGCTGTGTGTTTTCGGCAGGTTCCCCGTCGCTCTCGGACCCACATTCGCGCTAATGTCCTGCCCGCGCATGATCCACCTCTCGATCCCTGCCCGGCAGGCGCTGGCAAAACTCACCCTGCCAGTACTCATCGCCGCTTCCTTCGGTCTGATGTTGCTCGGCAAGGCCGACGCGCTGCTGGCCGAGCGCGCGCGCCTCGCCTTTGGCGACGCCCTGGCGCCGATCTACGCGGTCCTGGCGGCGCCGCTGAACAGCCTGCGGGCGGGCATCGTCAATACCGCCGACCTCTGGAACCTGCGCGGCGACAACGCCCAGCTTCGCGCCGAGAACGAGGAACTCCGCCGCTGGCAGTCCGTCGCGCTGGCGCTGGACGCGGAAAACCACCGTCTGAAAGCCGAGCTGCACTGGATCCCCGATCCTGCTCCGTCCTACGTCACCGCCCGCGTGGTGGCCGATGCCGGTGGCGTCTATGCCAAGGCGGTCTTGCTCTCCGTCGGCCCCAACCACGGTATCAAGCGCGGCGAGATCGCGCTTGATGAGCGCGGCCTGGTCGGCCGCATCACCGAAGTCGGCACGCGCAGCGCCCGGGTCCTGTTGATCACCGACCTCAACAGCCGGATTCCGGTGGTGCTGGAAGGTTCCGGCGCGCACGCCATCCTGGTTGGCAACAACGGTCCGCGCCCGCGGCTGCTGTACTGGCCGGAGGGCTCGCCGCCGCGCGAGGGCGAGCATGTGGTCACCGGCGCCGAGACCGGTGCCTTCCCCGCCAACCTCCCGGTCGGCACGGTGCATTACACCAGCGCGCATGTCCCCGAGGTGGAGCCCGCCGCGTTGCTCGACAGGCTGGAGATCGTGCGGATCTTCGATTACGGCCTGAACGGCATTGTGCCTCCCGAGGCAGCCAAGCCAGCGACGGACAAGCACCACTGATGGCGAGCGCCGACGAGCAGCGTCCCGGGATACGGCCACGAGCGACGCTGGCACGACGGCTCGATCTTGCGGCGCGTCATGCTTTCCCGGCGAGTTGCACGATTCTACTTATGCTGCTGACCGAGGCGCCGTTCGGGATCGTGGACCAGACCTGGCTGCTGCCGGCGGTGGCGTTGGCGTCGGTGTGGTTCTGGTCGCTGTTCCGGCCCGCGGCGATGGCGCCGCCGGTGGTGTTCGCCATCGGGCTGTTGCTGGACCTGCTGGACTGGCTGCCGGTTGGGACGGGCGTGCTGACGCTGTTGATCGTGCATGGGGTGGCGCAGCGCTGGCGGCGGACGCTGGGTCGGCACGGCTTCGCGCTGGTCTGGCTGGCCTTCGCCGTGGTTGCGGCTGGCGCGGCGGCGCTCGAGTGGGTCGCGACCGTGGTGCTGACCTGGCGGCTGGTGCCACCGGGGGCCATGGTGTTCCAGGCGGTGCTGACGGCTGCGCTGTATCCGGCGCTGGCGATACTGTTCGCGCGCGCCCATCGTTCGATCGCCAACCCGGAGCGGGCGTGATGCGCGCCGTAGAAAGGTCAGGGCTCTGCCCTGAAACCCCACCAGGGGGCAAAGCCCCCTGGTGGGGTTCCAGGGGCAAAGTCCCTGGCGCTTGCTCGGGCTGGCACCATGCGCCGTGAAACCCGCCGCACCGGCGTCTTCACCCGCCGCGCCTTGCTCCTGATGGGCGGCCAGGCGGCCCTTCTGGGCGGCCTGGGCGTCCGCCTCTACCAGGTGCAGGTCGCCGAGGCAGCCCGCTACCGCACGCTCTCCGACGAGAACCGCATCAGCGCCCGCATGATCGCCCCGCCCCGCGGCCGCATCCTGGACCGCTTCGGCGTCGTCGTCGCCGGCAACCAGACCAACTGGCGCGCCGTCCTGGTGGCCGAGCAAACCAACGACGTCGACGCCACGCTGGACGCCTTCTCGCAGATCATCCCGCTCGCCGACCACGAACGCGCGCGCATCACGCGCGACGTCCACCGCCACCGCCGCTTCATCCCGGTCATGGTGCGCGACTTCCTCACCTGGGACGACATGGCGCGGATCGAGGTCAACGCCCCGGACCTGCCTGGCATCGTGGTGGATGCCGGCACCACCCGCATGTACCCGTTCGGCGAACAACTCGCCCATGTGGTCGGCTACGTCGCTCCGCCAACCGAGGCCGATGTCGCCGACGATCCGCTGTTGTCGCTCCCCGGCATCCGCATCGGCCGCGCCGGCCTCGAAAAGTACCACGACATGGCCCTGCGTGGCCGCGCCGGCGCGGTGCAGCTCGAAGTGAACGCACTCGGCCGGGTGATCCGCGAACTCGACCGCGAGGAGGGCCAGCAAGGCGACGAGGTCGGTCTGACCATCGATGCCGGCCTGCAGCAGGCGGTGCTGGGCCATCTCGGCGACGAAAGCGCCAGCGCCGTGGTGCTGGATTGTCGCAACGGCGAGGTCATGGCGATGGCCACCACCCCGTCGTTCGATCCGAGCCTGTTCAATTCCGGCGTCCCCCAGGCGCAATGGGCGGAGTGGAGCGCCGACAAGCGCGCGCCCCTGATCAACAAGGCGACGCACGGGCTGTATGCCCCGGGCTCGACGTTCAAGATGGCGGTGGCGGTGGCCGCGCTGGAGGCGCGGACGCTGTCGCCCACCGACCGGATCAACTGCCCTGGCTACCTCGACCTGGGCGACGCGCGGTTCCATTGCTGGCGCAAGGGTGGGCATGGCAGCCTGGACCTGCGCGGCGGCCTGAAGAACAGTTGCGACGTGTTCTTCTACGAAGTTGCGCGCCGCACCGGCATCGACCGCATCGCCGCGATGGCCAACCGGTTCGGCCTGGGCACCGATCTGGAAATCGACCTGCCGAGCCAGCGCAGCGGCCTGATCCCGACCCGCGAGTGGCGGATCGCGCAGGGCCATCCGTGGAACCTCGGCGACACGATCGTCAGCGGCATCGGCCAGGGCTACATCCAGGTAACGCCACTGCAACTCGCCACCTATGTGGCGCGCGTGGCCACCGGGCGGGCGGTCCAGCCGCATCTCACCCGCAAGCTGGCCGGTGAGGCGCAGCCGGGTGCCGAAGCCTCGGATTGGCCGCTGATGCGCATCACCGACCGTTCGTTTGCCCAGGTGCGCGACGGGATGTGGGCGGTGGTGAACGAGCAAGGGGGGACGGCCCCGCAGGCGAGGCTAACGGATCCGCGGTGGCAGATGGCCGGCAAGACCGGCTCAGCGCAGGTACGCCGCGTGTCGCGCGAGCAGCGGGAGAATACCAATTTCGATTCCGCGAAGCTGCCGTGGGAGTATCGGCCGCACGCGCTGTTCGTCTGTTATGCTCCGTATGACGCGCCGCGCTACGCGGTATCGGTGGTGGTGGAGCATGGCAACGCGGGCGCGCAGATGGCGGGACCGATCGCACGCGACATCATGACCGACGCGCTGCAACGCGACCCGGCCAACCGCACCGAGCCACTGCCGCAGCAGGTTGCGGAGAAGGAACGATGAGCGCCACTGATAACCTCTCCCGCGCTGCGCGCGGGAGAGGTTCACCGAGGGGTCGGCAAGTATGGCGACAAGCAAGTGTGTCATGGCCGGCGAAGGCCGGCCACCCACGTCTTTTCTTGGTCCCACACAGGAAAGTCGTGGGTGGCCGGCCTTCGCCGGCCATGACACACTTCAGCATGTTGCCTTACCTGCGGCGCGCTAAGTAGCACCGCCATGGACCGCCGCCTTCTGCGCGAGACGTCGTTCGGGCTGACCGCCAAGCTTTGGCAGATCAACTGGCTCTACATCCTGTTGCTGTGCGCGTTGGCCGGGGTTGGCTACACCGCGCTGTACAGCGCCGCCGGTGGCTCACCGGAGCCGTACGCCGACCGGCACGTGATGCGATTCGCCGCCGGCCTCGTGCTGATGGTCGGCGTCGCACTGGTGGATATCCGCGTCATTCAGAAACTCGCCTGGCCCATCTACGCCGTCTGCCTCGCGCTTCTGGTGGTGGTGGCCCGCTACGGCCATGTCGGCAAGGGTGCGCAGCGCTGGATCGAGTTCGGCGGCTTGCAGCTCCAGCCCTCGGAAATGATGAAGATCGCGTTGGTGCTGGCACTCGCCTCCTGGTTCCACCGCGCCTCGTGGGAGCGCATCGGTAACCCGCTGTTCCTGGTCCCGCCGGTGATCGCGGTACTGCTTCCGGTCGGCCTGATCTTGAAGGAGCCCAATCTCGGCACCGCCATGATCACCGCGTTGCTCGGGGCCGCGGTGTTCCTCGCCGCCGGGGTGAGGTGGTGGAAATTCGCGCTGGTCGCGCTGCCCATCCCGTTGATCGTGCGCTTCGCCTATGCGCATCTGCATGACTACCAGCGGGCCCGGATCGACACCTTCCTGAATCCGCAAAGCGATCCGCTGGGTGCCGGCTACAACATCATCCAGTCGAAGATCGCGCTCGGCTCGGGCGGCATGTGGGGCAAGGGGTATCTGCAGGGCACCCAGGGTCATCTGGACTTTTTGCCGGAGAAGCAGACCGACTTCATCTTCACCATGATCGGCGAGGAGTTCGGTCTGGTCGGCGGCCTGGCGGTCATGGCGCTCCTGGCGCTGATCGTGCTCGGCGGCATGCTGATCGCACTGCGCTGCCGCAACCAGTTCGGCCGGCTGGTGGCGCTGGGCATCTCGGTCAATTTCTTTCTCTACGTGTTCGTCAACATCGCCATGGTGATGGGCGTCATCCCGGTGGGCGGCGTGCCGCTGCCGTTGGTGTCGCATGGTGGCTCCGCCATGATCACGGTGATGCTGGGGTTCGGCGTGCTCATGTCGGTGCATGTGCATCGCGACGTCGAGTTCAGCACCGCCGACGAGCGCCGCTGAACCGGGGGCAGGGTGATTTGAGGCGGGGCGGCGCCATTCGCTGCCTTGCCATTTCAGCCGGGGCCGGGCCTTTCCATGCGTGGTGGACCGGGGCGGTTCCCCGCTGGTCACAATGAATCCCCGATTGCTCCCAGCGTACCGCGCGACCAGCTACGCCGTTGACGCGGTGATAATCCGGATCGGCCGGCGCTCCGCGCCGATGGATGCGTTGCTGGCCCGGATGGAGGCGCGCACCGCCGTGTTCGTCACCGCCTGGAACCCGCGGTCCCGTCGGATGCCGGAAGGCTGGAACCGCCGCATGCAGTGTCGCCTGGCCGAGCGCCTGCGACGCCACGTCAACCGGCCGGCAAGCGGATCGCTGCGCCGCTGGCATGAAGCGCATCTGCTGGTGGCCGCCGATCCGCGCCCGATCGTGCGGCTGGCTCGGTTGTTCCGGCAGCGCGGCGTGGTGGTGGTATCGCGGCACCAGGCGGCGCGGCTGGTGCTGCTGGAACCTTTCCCCCTTCCGCTTGCGGGCTTGGGCCGCGAAGCGGACCAAGGCAGGGGAGGGTGACGCTAACCGCACGCAGCAGCCTCCCGCAAGCGGGAGGGGAGTCGCTACAACTGATTGACCCCCCACGCTCCCGCCGACACACTCGGCGAAACGTTCCAAGCGAGGCGGCCATGAAAGTCTTTGTCTTCGACCTGCTTGCATACAACGAACACCTCGACCATGTGAAGGTTGGCAACGAACTGCCGTATCCGCTGTCCTCGCAGCACTTCAAACCCGATGTCGCGGTGCGCACCTACGCAGAGCACCTCGACGCCTGGGAAGAGATCGACCGCCTCGGCTACGATGGCCTGGGATTCAACGAGCACCATTGCTCGCCCTACGGCCTGATGAACTCGCCCAATCTGATGGCCGCGTCGGCCGCGCAACGCACCAAGCGCGTGAAACTGCTGATCTACGGCAATCTGCTGCCGCTGCACGAGCCGCTGCGCCTGGCGGAAGAACTGGCAATGCTCGACTGCCTGTCGAACGGCCGGCTGATCTCCGGCTTTGCCCGCGGCATTCCGCGCGAATACCAGGTGCACAACGTGTCTCTGTCGGAATCGCGCGCGCGCTTCGAGGAAGCCTACGAAATCGTCACCCGCGCCTGGACCGAGGACATCTTCTCCTACCAGGGCAAATTCTGGTCGTATCGCGACGTGGCACTGTGGCCTCGCCCGGTGCAGCGGCCGCATCCGGAGATCTGGGTGCCGGTGGTCGGCAGCAAGGAATCCATCGAGTTCGCCGCGCGGCACAACATCCGCATCACACCAGGCCTGGCGCCCGGCGGATTGCAGGACGACATCATCCGCTACTACGCGAAATGCCTGACGCAAAGCGGCCACACGATTACGCCTGACCATCTGTCGCTCGGGCTGTCGGTCTATGTCGCCGACAGCAAGGCGCAGGCCGTGAAGGAATGCGGGCCCTACCTGCTGTATTTCAATCGCACACTGTTCAGCCATGGCAACTTCACCGAGACCAGCCTGCAACGCCAGTTCGGCTACACCTCCGATGCATCCACCGACTATGTGCGGCCGGAGAACCTGCACGCGGCGCAGCATGCCCGCGAGGACTTCCGCAACATGACAATGGACGGTGTCGCGCGGCTGGCCGAGCGCCTGCCCTGGGGCACGCCGCAGGAGGTCGCGCAGCGCATCATCGCGCTGGGTGATCATACCGGTGCCAACACGGTGCAGATCGGCTTCAACCGCGGCGCGATGCCACAGGATATGTTCCTGGAACAAATCCGCCGTTTCGCGCGCGACGTGCTGCCGATCGTGCAGGCGCACCGGGTCACGCGTGTGCCCGCGGCCGACGAAGTGACTGCGTAAGGAAGTAAGAAGAGCAAGACTCCCTCCCCCCTTGAGGGGGAGGGTTGAGGAGGGGGGATCCCGCCGCACAGGCCATCGCGACCCGCACCCCTCTCCCCAACCCTCCCCCTCAAGGGGGGAGGGGGTCTGCTAAAATCATCCAATACCGAGGGAAACGCACCATGCCGGCACTGCCACTTTCCGCGACCGAGGCCGCGCTGGAGAACCAGCGGTTCGGCGGGTTGCAGCTCAAGGTCGCGATCCTGTGCGGGCTGACGCAGGCATTCGACGGCTACGACCTGAATTCGATCGGCATGGCCGCACCGTCGTTGGCACACGCGTGGAACGTGCCGCCCGCCGCCTTCGCTTCCGCCTTCGTCATGTCGAGTGTCGGCATCATGGTGGGTGCGCTGTCGGCCGGCCCGGTCGGCGACCGGCTGGGCCGCAAGCCCGTTATCGTCACCGGCCTCCTGTTCATTGGCCTGTTCTCGCTCGCCAGCGCCTTTGCCGCATCGTTACCCATCCTGACCGTGCTGCGCTTCTTCACCGGCATCGGCATCGGTGCGCTGATGCCCGCCACCGTGGCGCTGTCGTCCGACTACGCGCCGGAACGTATGCGAGCGGTGGTCATCATGCTGGTGTTCGTCGGCAACCCGATCGGAGCGTTCCTCGGCGGCCAGTTGATCGCTCAGATGCTGCCGATCTTCGGCTGGCCGTCGATCTTCATCGCCGGCGGCGTGCTGCCGCTGGCCCTGATCCCGGTGCAATTGCTTTGGCTGCCGGAATCGCCACGCTTCCTGCTGCGCCGCAACCGCCTGACGCCACGTCAGCAACGCATGGTCCGCACATTGAACATCGAACCGGCAGAGCGCGGCCACGCGGTGGATGTCGCCACCGGCAACCCGGTCGCTGGCCTGTTCCGCGACGGCCTGGCACCGACCACAGTGCTGGTGTGGATACTGTTCTTCGCCAACCTGCTGAGCATGTTCATGATCAGCTACTGGCTGCCGACGGTGCTGCACTTGTCGGGCTTCACGCCCGCCGGCGCGGTGTTCGCCGCCAGCATGCAGGCCGCCGGCGGCATCATCGGCACGCTGATGTTGGGCGCGCTGAGCCTGCGCTTCGGCGCATCGCGGGTGATCTCGATCAGCCTCGCCGGCGGCGTGTTGATGATCGGCGCGATCGGACTGCTGGACATGCCATATTTCCTGCTGCTGGCAGCGATCTTCTGCATGGGGAGCTGCACGGTCGGCAGCCAGACCGCGGCGAACGGCATGGTGGCGGCGTTGTATCCGGCCCGCGTGCGCACCACCGGCATGGGTTGGGCGCTCGGCATCGGCCGGCTGGGCGCGATCGGCGGTCCGGCGCTCGGCGGGTTGCTGCTCGGCCTGGGTTGGCCGCCACGCCAGATACTGCTGTGCGCCTGCGTCACCGCGTTGATCGCCACGACATGCACCATGCTGCTGCGGCTGCGGGTACGGCGGCGCGCCCCGGAACTGATCCTGCGGCAGACATGATGCGGACGATCGTTGTGATTCATGGAGGTTCGACATGAAGGACATCACCGGCAAGGTCGCATTCGTTACCGGTGCGGCGAACGGCATCGGGCTTGGCATCTGCCGGGCCCTGGCGCACGCCGGAGCACACATCGCGCTGGCTGACATCGAGCCGGATACGCTGGCCGGAGCGCGGTCCGAAATCGCCGGCCTCGGAGTGCGCGCGATCGCACTGCCGTTGGATGTGTCGGACTCCGACGCGGTCGCGCGCGCGGCCGATGCGGTGGAGGCAGAGTTCGGCAAGGTTCACATCGTCTGCAACAACGCCGGTGTCTCCTTGGGGAACGTCAAATTGCTCGAGATGACGCCGGCCCAGTGGAACTGGATCTTCGGCGTCAATCTGTTCGGCGTGGTCAACGGCGTGCAGGCCTTCGTGCCGCGCATCCGGCGACACGGCGAGGGTGGCCACATCGTCAACACTGCCTCGATGGCAGGCCTGCAGGTCAATCCGGCGATTCCCGGCATCGGCGCCTATGCGATGACAAAGCACGGCGTGATCGCTCTGTCCGAGGCCCTGGCGATGGAACTACAAGGCAGCGGCATCGGCGTTTCGGTGCTGTGCCCGGCGCAGGTGAATACGACGCTCTACGAATCGGGCAGCCGCCGGCCGGAACGATTCGGTGGCAGCTACGAACGGGACGACGTCGCCACGGCTCGCGCGCGCTCGGAGACGGGCTTGTCCGCCGATGCGGTCGGCCGGCACGTGGTGCACGCAATTCGCAACGACGAGTATTTCGTGTTCACCCATCCCGACGCGCGCCCCCGGATCGAGGAACGCCACGCGCGCATGCTGGCCGGCTTCAATGCGGCGGAAGCCTATATCGCCGCATTACGATAAGGGAGTGAACTCATGCGCGGCAGGATCGCCAGCCTGTGCGTCGGCCTGGTGCTGCTCGCAGTGCCAGCGGCAGCGCAACGCACGCTGACCATCGGGGTCGGCGGTGCGTTCAGCTCCATGGACCCACACTACTTCAATCTCGGCCCGAACAACGTGCTGACCAACTATGTGTTCGAACCGCTCGCGCGGTTCGACGCGAAGTTCCAGCCCGAGCCATCGCTTGCCGAATCGTGGAAATCCATCGACCCAACCACGTGGGAATTCAAGCTGCGCCCCGGCGTGACATTCACCGACGGCACGCCGTTCACCGCCGGCGACGTGGTGTTCACCTTCGGGCGTATTCCGACCGTGCTGAACAGCCCGTCCAGCTTCAACTTCGCGGTGAAGCCGATCACCCAGATCGAGGTAGTGGACGACCACACGATCCGCCTGCACACCGCGCAACCGTGGCCATTGCTGCCGTTCAACATGTGCACGGTGCGCATCGTCAGCCGCAAGCATGGCGAGGGCGCCACGACGGCCGATTATAATTCCGGCAAGGCGGCGATCGGCACCGGGCCATACCGTGTGACCGAGTTCATGGTCGGCGACCACGCGGTGTTCCAACGCAATGACGGATGGTGGGACAAGCATCCGGTGTGGGACACCGTGCGTTACCGGCTGATCGCCGACAACGGTGCGCGCAACGCGGCGCTGCAGGCGGGCGATGTGGACGTGATCGACCAGGTGCCGACGCACGATGTGGCCGATCTTCGCAAGAACCCCAAAGTGGAGGTGATGTCGGCGCCGGGCCAGCGGCTGATCTACCTGTTTGCCGATTCCGGGCGAGAGCAAACGCCGTTTGTCACAGACGTTGCCGGGAATAAGCTGGCAACGAATCCGCTGCGGGATGCGCGGGTGCGGCATGCGCTTTCGCTGGCGATCAACCGGTCGGGGATTCGCGACCACATCATGGACGGACTGTCGGCGCCGACGGGGCAGCTCATGCCGGAAGGTGCCAGCGGCTACGATCCGGCGATCAAGGTCGATCCGTATGATCCGGCGGCGGCGCGGGCCTTGCTGAGCGAGGCCGGTTATCCGAACGGCTTCGCGCTGACCTTGCACGGGCCGAACGACCGCTATGTGAACGATCGTGCCATCGTCGAGGCGATCGCGCAGATGTGGACTCGCATCGGCGTCAAGACCGCGGTTGAAACGATGCCGGCCGCGACGTTCTTCCCGCGCTCGACGCGGGCCGAGTTCAGTATCCGGCTGACTGGCTGGGCAAGCGATACCGGTGAGGCGTCCAGCCCGCTGATCGAACTGCTGGCATCATCGAACCCAGAGAAGGGACGCGGCGCGGTGCTCGATCCATCGCATTACGGCAATCCGGCGGTGGACGCGATCGTCGAGCAATCGCTGACAACGCTCGATACCACGGCGCGCGAGGCGCTGTATCGCCAGGCGGAGGAGATGGCGATGGCGCAGACCGCGATCATTCCGATCCACCATCAG
>DATHNI010000129.1:0-26984 GCA_035486135.1 Acetobacteraceae bacterium | reverse complement strand
CGCGTTGGCGATGCGCAGATAGGCCTCGCGTTCCTCGTTCCTCGCATCGACGTGGCGCAGCACGGACAGGCTGATCACCGCATCCTTGCCCAACAGACGGATGCCGCGCACGCCGGATGAGTCGCGACCGGCGAAAACCCGTACGGTGTCATCGGAAAGCTGGAAGCGGATGCAGCGGCCCTTGCGAGTCGCCAGCAGCACGTCGTCGCCTTCGCGGCAGGTGGCGACGCCGATCAGGTGGTCGCCCTCGTCCAGCTTCATCGCGATCAGGCCGGACGATCGCACGTTGCGGAAGTCCGACAGCCGGTTGCGGCGCACATTGCCGAGCGACGTCGCGAACACGAGATGCAGCGAATCCCACAGCGTCTCGTCCTGCGGCAGCGGCAGCACGGTGGTCACCGTGTCGGCGCCGAGTTCCGGCAGCAGGTTCACCAGCGCGCGACCCTTCGCATTCGGTCCGGCTTCCGGCAGGCGCCACACCTTCTCGCGGAACACTTTTCCGCCGAGCGAAAAGAACAGTACCCATTGATGCGTGTGCGCGTGGAAGCTGCGCGTGACGATGTCGTCGCCGCGTGTCCCCGCGCCGGTGCGCCCGCGGCCGCCTCTGTTCTGCGCCCGGAACGTCTCCAACGGCGTGCGCTTGATGAAACCCTCGCGCGTGATGGTGACCACCATCTGGCCGGGCTCGATCAAATTCTCGTCGAGTTGATCCGCCACCGCCTCGATGATGTCGGTCATGCGCGGTGTGGCCAGCGCCTCGCGCGCCTTGGCCAGTTCCGCGCGCATCACCTCCATGCGACGCGGATGCGAGGCCAGGATGTCGAGCAAGTCGCGTATTTCCTCGCCGATCTTTGTCAGGTCGGCGTGGATCTTCTCGCGTTCCAGTCCGGTCAGGCGCTGCAGCCTGATCTCCAGAATGCCGCGCGCTTGTTCATCGGTCAGGCGCACGGTGTTGTCGGGGGAGATCACGTTGCCCGGCTCGTCGATCAGCGCCAGCAGCGGTCCGATATCGGCCGCCGGCCAGTCGCGCGCCATCAGCGCAACGCGTGCGGCGGGGGCGTCCGGGCTGGCGCGGATCAGGCGGATCACCTCATCGATGTCGGCGACCGCGATGGCGAGACCCACCAGTTGATGCGCGCGCTCGCGGGCCTTGGTCAGTTCGAAACGCGCCCGGCGCTCTATCACGTCCTCGCGGAAGCGGATGAAGCACATCAGCGCGTCCTTCAGGCCGAGCTGACGCGGCTGGCCATCATCCAATGCCAGCATGTTGATGCCGAACGTGATCTGCAACTGGGTGAATCGGTAGAGCTGGTTCAGCACGACGTCCGGCGTGGCATCGCGCCGCAGCTCGATGACAATGCGCATGCCGGAGCGGTCGCTTTCGTCGCGCACCCCGGTGATGCCTTCCACCTGCTTGTCGCGCACCAGTTCGCCTATGCGTTCCAGCAGCGTCTTCTTGTTCACCTGATAGGGGATCTCGGTAAAGATGATCGCCTGGCGGTCGCGCGCCATCTCCTCGATCTCGGAGCGCGCGCGGATGGTGATGGATTCACGCCCGGTTTCGTAAGCCGAACGGATGCCGGAGCGGCCGATAATGGTGCCGCCGGTGGGAAAGTCCGGGCCGGGGACGATCCGCATCAGGTCGTCGAGCGAGGTGTCCGGATCGGCGATCAACGCCAGCGTCGCGTCGATGATCTCGCCCGGATTGTGCGGCGGAATGTTGGTCGCCATGCCGACGGCGATGCCGTTGCCGCCGTTGATCAGCAGGTTCGGAAACTGCGCCGGCAGGACCTTCGGTTCGTTTTCGGATTCGTCGTAGTTCGGCTGGAACTCGACGGTGTCCTTGTCGATGTCCTCCAGCAGCAGCATGGCGGCCTTGGCGAGGCGCGCTTCCGTGTACCGCATAGCCGCCGGGTTATCGCCGTCCACCGAGCCGAAATTGCCTTGGCCGTCGATCAGCGGCACGCGCATGGAGAACGGCTGCGCCATGCGCACCAGGGCGTCGTAGATCGAGGCGTCGCCGTGCGGGTGGTATTTGCCCATCACGTCGCCGACGATGCGGGCGCATTTGCGATAGGGTTTGTCCGGCGTGTAGCCGGAATCCTGCATGCCGAAGAGGATGCGGCGGTGCACCGGCTTCAGGCCGTCACGGACGTCCGGTAACGCTCTCGCAACGATCACGCTCATGGCGTAGTCGAGGTAGGAGCGGCGCATCTCCTCCTCGATCGTCACGGGCTGGTTGTCGGGCGGGCCGGGGGGCGGTGCCGCCGGGTCTTCAGGGGTGTCGCTCAATCGGGGCTCTGTCCGTTCATCGGGCGGCGACGGGCGGGCCGGACGGGTCCCGGGCGCTGCGCTGCATCATGGGGTGGTAGATAGGCTGTTTCGGGCCGGAAGGCGAGGGGGCGGCGCCGGCCCGGGCGTGCTATATTGCGCGCGGAGACGGTGCCATGGACACGGCCGAAGCGGTCACGGCGGACAAGGTCATCGCAATCCTGCGAGCGCAGGAACCGCGCCCGCGCGCGGCCGGGATCCGGGCGCTGTCGCTGTTCGGCTCGGTGGCCCGCGGCGAGGCCCGGCCGGCCAGCGATATCGACCGGGTGGCCGAACTCGACCCGGCGGCGAACATGGACCTGATCCGCCTGGTAGGGCTGGAACGCGAACTTGGGGATCTGCTGGGCCGCGAGGTGCAGATTCTGCTGGAGCCGATCAAGAAGCCGCGGCTGAAGGCCGAGGTGGAGCGGGATCGTGTCCGAGCGTATTAGGCGGTACCGCCTCGCCGATTGCCTGCAGGACATCATCGACAACACATCGTCCATCGAGCTCTACGTTGCCGAACTTGACGAGGAAGGTCTGGCGCATGACCGGCTGCGATACGACGCGGTCGAACGGTGCCTGGAGCGCATCTGCAAGGCGGCGCACCGGCTTGGCGATGCAGCAGGAACGCTGATGCCCGACCAACCTTGGCAGGATATTCGGAGCATGGGCAACCGGCTTCGGCACGCGTACGATCATATTGATATGAGCATTGTCTGGAAGGTGGTGACCGAACGGTTGCCGCAACCGAAAGCGAATGCCGCCGCCGCACTCGAACGACTTGAGGCTGGAGGTGAGATCTAGTGTGGCGACCCTCACGCTTCGACCCCGGCCGCTGTCATACCTCAAACAGATTCACCACAAAGGCACGAAGGCACAAAGGTTCTGCTCTTCGTGCCTTTGTGGTGAATTTGCTTGCGGTCTGACACATCGCGGTGGCCTTTCAAGAGTGGCAGAAACGGTATCGAAACGTCGGGACTACAACATCGGAGATCGGCGAAATGGCTGCTGTGCTTCACCGCACCGCCAGCCGATACGCCGCCCCCACCAGGTCGAACAGATCGAGCAATCGCGCCACGTAATGATCATGTGCCGCGAACCCCGGCGCCCGCGGATCCACTAACTGCTGCTCCAGAGCGCCCAGCAGCCGGTGCAGGCGGCGCTGGTGCAGCCCGAGGCGCCGTTGCACCGGATCCGCAACGATGCCGGCGAATGCCGCGCCGACCGCAGCGCCCGCCATCAGCCCACCGGTCAGTCCCGCCACCAGCACAGCCGATGGCACCGCCGGAAACGCTGCGTACCAAAGCGATCCCAGCGCCCCGCCGAACGGAAACGATGCGACCGCGGCCTGCTGCGCCAGCGATGCCGCCAGTGCCGGCCCGAGTGTGATCGCCCCGGGTGTCAGCTTGCTCAAGGCCGCCGCGCCGGTGCCCAGGCTCAGCAGCGAAGTGGTGATCTCCGCGGCGGCCGAACGTGTTCCGGCGTAGCCGGCGACCGCGCCCTCGATACGCGCGCGCAACGCCGGGTCGCTGCCCGCCGCCTCGATCGCCGCCAGCATCGGCCGCAGCGCCGCGATCAACTGGGGTTCCGCAATGATCGTCTCGCCCAGTGCGTCGCGGGTCGCCTCACGCGGACCGTCGCGCGCCGGCAATTCCAGCAATTCAGTGTGCACCAGCCAGGCAACCTCTCGCGCCACCGCCGTGCGCTGCACCAGCGAGGTGTCGCGCAGCGTCGCCGCCACCCGCCGCGAGCCAAGCCGCCGCGCCCCCGCGGCAGCGAGCCACAGCCCTGCCTGAGGCGCGGCCATAACCAGGTTCAGCGGTGCGCGCGCGATGTCCCAACCCAGCGCCGCCCGATGCAGCCGCAGCGTGCCGGGCAGCGAGAAATGCGCGGCGACGAACGGTTCGATCCGTTCCCGGCGCGTTGCGATATAGCGCGCCACGCCACCACGCACGATTGCGGACGCGAGCGCCGCATCGGCGGCGGGCGAGGCTTGCAAGCCGGACGGGAGGGAGACATCCTGCATCGCTGCTGCAACGGCTTGATCCGTCCCCGGTTGCCTTAAGCCGATATCGTATCGTTCCGACGCAGCATCGCGGTACCACCCCGCGCAACCGGAGGAAGTCTCGCATGTCGACGACGATGACGAAAGACCAGGCAATGGAAGCCGAGGTCATGCGGCGCGTGTCCTGGCGGCTGATGCCGTTCCTGCTGGCCGCCTACCTGATCTGCTACATCGATCGCGTGAATGTCGGTTTCGCCGCGCTGCAAATGAACAAGGCGGTCGGCATCGATCCGAAAACCTTCGGCCTCGGCGCAGGCATCTTCTTCGTCGGCTATTTCATCCTCGAAGTGCCGAGCAACCTGGCGCTCGAACGCTTCGGTGCGCGCACCTGGATCGCCCGCATCATGATCACCTGGGGTCTCGTGTCGGCGGCGTTCGCGCTGATCGGCGGACCGACCTCGTTCCTGGTGCTGCGTTTCATCCTCGGCGCGGCGGAGGCCGGGTTCTTCCCCGGCGTCATCCTTTACATCACCTATTGGTACCCGGCACGGCATCGCGCGATCATGGTCGGCATCTTCATGGTGGCGATCCCGGTGGCGGGGCTTATCGGTTCGCCGATGTCGGGAGCGATCCTCTACATGGATGGCGTGCTCGGCCTCGGCGGCTGGCAATGGGTCTTCCTGCTCGAAGCCGCGCCGGCCATCCTGCTCGGCGTCGCGTCCTTTATCTGGCTCACCGACCGGCCGGAGCACGCCGCCTGGCTGCGGCCGGACCAAAAAGCCTGGCTGATCGGCAAGCTGGAGGACGAGCGCACCCGCGCGCCGCGGGTCTCGCATCCTTCGGTCTGGCGCGTCATGAGCAACAAATACGTGCTGATCATGGCGCTGGTGTATTCCGGCGCGGCCGGCGCCTCGACGTCGCTGTCGCTGTGGATGCCGCAACTGGTCAAGTCGTTCGGCCTGACCAACTGGCAGACCGGCCTTGTGAACGCCGTGCCGTTCGGTATTGCCGCGGTGTGGATGATCCTGTGGGGCCGCAGCTCCGATCGCACGGGGGAACGGGTGTGGCACAACGCCTTGCCGCTGGGCTGGATGGTGCTCGCTATGATCGCAACGTTCTTCGCGATCGGCAGCCTGTGGGCGATGATCCCGCTGCTGACGCTGATCGCCGCCGGCACCTATGCCAGCAAAGGACCGTTCTGGGCGCTGTCGTCGGAATGGCTCGGCGCGACGTCGGCCGCGGCCGGGCTGGCGCAGATCAACGCGCTCGGCAACCTGGCGAGTTTCGGCTTCAACTACCTGGTCGGCTGGATCCAGGCGGAGACCGGCAGCTTCCCGCTCGCCCTGATGCCGATCGCCGCCGTCGCCGCTGTCGGCACGATCAGCGTGCTGGTCATCGGCCGCGGCCAGCCTCGCACCGTCGCAATGAATGCATAATCGAACGGAGGAAATCGTATGCCCGACACCATGATATTGAGTACCGTCCGCGCTCGAGTTTCCGCCGCCGAATGGCAGGCGCGGCTGGACTGCGCCGCGTTGTATCGCCTGATGGCGCTGCACGGCTGGACCGACCTGATCTTCAACCACATCACCCTTCGCGTGCCCGGCGAGGGCGAGAAGATCCTGATCAACCCGTACGGCTGGATGTATGAGGAGATCACTGCGTCCTCGCTGGTGACGATCGATATCGAGGGCAACGAAGTGCTCAACCCGCATGGCAGTGACGTGGGTGTGAACTTCGCCGGCTACGTCATCCACAGCGCGGTGCATGGTGCGCGGCCTGACGTCGCCTGCGTGATCCACACGCATAGCCGGGCTGGGATGGCGGTGTCGTCGATGAAATGCGGCTTCCTGCCGATGACCCAAACGGCGATCAACTGCTTCCCGGTGGCGTATCACGACTACGAAGGCCCTGCGGTCGATACCGCGGAGCGCGAGAAGCTGGTGGCCGATCTTGGCGACTGCAACTACCTGGTGTTGCGCAACCACGGGCTGCTGGTCTGCGATGCGACGGCGGCCGGCGCGTTCCGGGCGATCCATCAGTTCGAGGCGGCCTGTGCCGCGCAGGTGGACGCCATGTCCTGCGGCGAGGACCTGCTGCTGCCGGCCGACGACATTGTCCAGCGCAGCGTCGAGCGTCGCCGCCGTGCGGCCGCCCGTGCCACGCCGGTTGCGCTGCACTGGCCAGCGATGCTGCGCATGCTCGACCGGCGCGACCCGGGCTGGCGGGACTGAACCGGCTGCCTATGCCCCGAAAGGCCAGGGCCTGCCCCGGCGAAAGCCGGGGGCAGCGCCCTGGCCTTTTCTCAATAACCAACGCTAGCCTTTCCGGCGCGGCTGAGGCAGGCTACGCCGCCGGCCTGGGAGCGGCGCAACAAAACACACGAATACGGGGGCAGATCGGGCGATGCATCGTCGGGGGTTTTTGCGTGCCGCGGCCGCTGGCGGCCTGGCGGCAGCCAGCGGGCTGGCGGCGCCGCGGCTAAGCCTGAGCGCAGAGAGCAAGGTTCTTCGCTTCATTCCCCAGGCTAACCTGGCCAACCTCGACCCGATCTGGACCACGCTCTACGTGGTTCGCAACGCCTCGGTGCTGTTCTTCGACACCCTGTATGGCGTGGACAGCAACCTCGTGCCGCGGCCGCAGATGTGCGAGGGATCCGACGTTTCCGCCGACGGCCTGATCTGGACCTTCAAGCTGCGCTCTGGCCTGAAGTTCCACGACAACGAACCGGTCCGCCCCGCCGACGTGATCGCCAGCCTGCAGCGCTGGATGGTGCGCGACAACATGGGCCAGATGATCAAGGCCCGGCTCGACGCCATGGAAGCCGTGGATGACAGCAGCTTCCGCCTTCGCCTCAAGCAGCCGTTCCCGAAATTGCTCTATGCCCTGGGCAAGGTCGGCACGCCGTGCGCGTTCATCATGCCGGAACGCATTGCCAAGACCGACCCGTTCAAGCAGATCAGCGAGTATATCGGCTCCGGACCGTTCCGTTTCAAACGCGACGAGTGGGTGCCCGGAGCTTCCGCGGTGTTCGAGCGCTGGGACGGCTATGTGCCGCGGGCCGAGAAATCCGACTGGATGTCGGGCGGCAAGCGGGTCAACATCGATCGCCTGGAATGGAAGATCATCCCCGACGCCGCTACCGCCTCCGCCGCCATGCAATCCGGCGAGGTGGACTGGTGGGAGACGGTGCTTCCCGATGTCGTGCCGCTGC
This sequence comes from Acetobacteraceae bacterium, assembly GCA_035486135.1. Lineage (GTDB taxonomy): Bacteria > Pseudomonadota > Alphaproteobacteria > Acetobacterales > Acetobacteraceae > JASHVB01. Next base: position 19,452 of record DATHNI010000129.1, on the reverse strand, counting down.
TGCGCAAGAGCGATGGCGTGACGATCGACATCGCCGATCCGCTGGGCAATATCGGCGACCTGCGGATGAACCATCTGTATCCGCCGTTCGACGATCAGCGCGTGCGTCTGGCGGCGCTGATCGCCACCAGCCAGGCGGACTACATGCAGGCCGTGGTCGGCAGCGATCACAATCTCTGGCAGGAATCCGCCAGCTTCTTCACCCCCGGCACGCCACTTTATACCGAGTACGGCGGCGATAATTTGAAGCGCCATGATATCGCGGCGGCGCGCAAAATGATCGAGGAGTCGGGCCACAAGGGCGCCAAGGTGGTGATGGTGATCGGCACCGACGTGCCGATCGTCAAGGCGCAAGGCGATGTCACTGCCGACATGCTGACCAAGATCGGCCTCGATGTGGACTACGTCGCCACCGATTGGGGCACGGTCGGAGCGCGCCGCGCCAGCCGCGAGCCGATCGACAAGGGTGGCTGGAACGTCTTCCACACCTGGCATGCCGGGGTGGATTGCGTGAACCCTGGCGCGCAGCCGGCCTACTATACCACCGGCGATCATGCCTGGTTCGGCTGGCCGAAATCCGATGAGGTTCAAAGCAAGATCGACGCGTGGTTTGCCGCGCCGAACCAGGATGCGGAAAAGCAGGCGGTGCGTGAAATCAACAAGACATCGATGGATTTCGTCACCTTCATTCCTACCGGTTTCTTCAAGGGCTACCAGGCTTGGCGCACGAACGTCACCGGTGTCGTGAAGGCCCCGTTCCCCGTGATGTGGGATGTGAGCAAGACCTAGATGCCATCGGTCATTCCGAGGAGCGCAATGACAGATGGCTCGCGATGACACGTAGACAGGAGTCCTGCTAGACGATGTTCGCTTATGCCGCGCGTCGTGTCCTGACCACCATTCCGGTGATGCTGGTGGTGGCGTTCTTCGTTTTCAGCCTGCTTTACATTGCCCCCGGCGATCCGGCGGCGATCATCGCCGGCGACCAGGCAACGCCCGCCGACGTGGAACGTATCCGCGCCTCGCTGGGACTGGATCGGCCCTTCCTGGTGCGCTTCGGCGAATGGTTATGGCAGATCCTGCACGGCGATCTCGGCACCTCGATCTTTACCAACCTGCCGGTCGCCCACATGATACAGCAGCGCATCGAGCCGACGCTCTCGCTGATGCTGCTGACCGTCATCTTCGCGATCCTTATCGCCATCCCGCTGGGTGTGGTGGCGGCGTGGAAACACGGCTCGTGGATCGATCGCTCGGTGATGATGCTAGCGGTGTTCGGCTTTTCCACGCCGGTTTTCGTGGTTGGCTACCTGCTTGCCTATGTGTTCGCGCTGGAGCTCGACTGGCTGCCGGTGCAGGGCTTCAATTCGATCGATCGCGGACTTTGGCCGTTCCTGCGCAATCTCATCCTTCCCACTGTGGCGCTGGGACTGATCTACGTGGCGCTGCTGGCCCGGATCACCCGCGCCACGATGCTGGATGTGCTGAACCAGGACTACGTGCGCACGGCGAAGGCGAAGGGCGTGGGACAGCGCGCCGTACTGTTCGTGCACGCGCTGAAGAATGCCGCGGTGCCGATCATCACCGTCATCGGCAACGGCGTCGCGCTGCTGATCGGCGGCGCGGTGGTGACGGAAAGCGTGTTCGCGATACCGGGCCTCGGCCGGCTGACCGTGGACGCGATTCTGCGCCGGGACTACCCGGTGATCCAGGGCGTCGTGCTGCTGTTCAGCTTCACCTATGTTCTGGTGAACCTCGCCGTGGACCTGTTGTACACCGTGTTCGATCCGAGGATCAGGTATTGAGCGCGGTCACGCCGCCGCCCTATCGTGTGCACGCCGAAAGGACGCACCTGACATGAGCACCGCAACCAGCCCGCACAACTATGCAGCGGCACCGGCGCTGCCCGACGTCCTGCCACCCGTCAAACAGCGCGGCAGGATCGGCACGTTCGTCCATCGCCATCCAACGATCGTCCTGGGTGGCGTTCTGGTGGCCCTGATGATCGGCATCGCCATCTTCGCGCCCTGGCTGGGCACCGTCGATCCGACCGCGCTGGCACCGGCAAAGCGGCTGCGGCCGCCGTCCGACACCTACTGGTTCGGCACCGACATGCTGGGCCGCGATATCTATTCGCGCGTGATATACGGCTCGCGCATCTCGCTGATCGTCGGCTTCTCTGTTGCCTTCGTCGCCTCGGTCGCGGGCACGCTGGTCGGCGTGATCTCGGGCTTCATCCGCTCGGTCGACTTCATCATCATGCGCGTGATGGACGGGCTGATGTCGATTCCGCCGCTGCTGCTGGCGATCGCGCTGATGGCACTGACGCGAGCCTCGGTTCACAACGTGGTCATCGCCATCAGCGTCGCCGAGTTTCCCCGTGTCTCCCGGCTGATCCGCGGCGTCGTGCTGTCGTTGCGCGAGCAACCCTATGTCGAGGCGGCGATCGCCTCCGGCACGCGCGTGCCGGTCATCATCTGGCGGCATATTATTCCCAATACGCTGGCGCCGCTGATGGTGAACGCCACGTTCATCTGCGCCTCGGCGATGATTACCGAATCGATCCTGTCGTTCATCGGTGCCGGCACGCCTCCGACCATCCCAAGCTGGGGCAATATCATGGCCGAAGGCCGCGCGCTCTGGCAGGTGAAGCCATACGTGGTGTTCTTCCCAGCGGTATTCCTCTGCGTCACCGTGCTGGCAGTGAACCTGCTGGGCGACGGGATGCGCGACGCACTCGATCCTCGCCTCGCAAAGCGGCTCTGACACGCATGGCATTACTCGAAGTCGAAAACCTCCAGACACATTTCAACACGCCGGACGGCGTGGTGCGGGCAGTCGAGGGTGTTTCGCTGCACGTCGAGGGCGGCGAGACTCTGGCGGTGGTCGGTGAATCCGGTTGCGGCAAGTCGGTCACCGCCATGTCGATCCTGCGCCTGATCCAGGAACCGCCAGGCAAGATCAAGGGCAGCATCCGTTTCGAAGGCCGCGACCTGCTGTCGCTGTCCGAGCAGGAGATGCGCGACATTCGCGGCAACGCGATCTCGATGATCTTCCAGGAGCCGATGACGAGCCTGAACCCGGTGCTGACGGTCGGCAAGCAGATCGGCGAGACGGTGCAGCTTCACCAGGGCATGAACGCCCGCGACGCGGAGCAAAAAGCGATCGAGATGCTGACGCTGGTCGGCATTCCCGCCCCGGCGCGGCGCGTGCGCGAGTATCCCCACCAATTGTCCGGAGGCATGCGCCAGCGCGTGATGATCGCCATGGCGCTGGCCTGCAATCCCAGGCTGCTTATCGCCGATGAACCCACCACCGCGCTGGACGTTACGATCCAGGCACAGATTCTCGACCTGATGCGCGATCTGAAGACGCGGCTCGGCTCGGCGATCATGCTGATCACCCACGACCTCGGCGTGGTGGCGGAGATGGCCGAACGCGTCGTGGTGATGTACGCCGGACGCAAGGTGGAGGAAGCACCGGTCGGCGAAATCTTCGCCCATCCGCTGCATCCTTACACGCGCGGCCTGCTCGGGTCGGTGCCATTGCTCGGCTCGTCGCTGCGCGATGGCGGGCGCGGCAAGCTGGCGGAAATCCCCGGCCTGGTGCCGAGCCTGCGGCAGAAGATCGTCGGCTGTCCGTTCGCCGGACGTTGTTCGATGGCGACCGACCTCTGTCGCGAGCGTGCGCCGGCGTTTGAGGCGAAGGCGCCCGATCATGCCGTCGCCTGCCACTACGCCGAACGCGCGATGGTGCCGGCATGAGAAAATCGAATTCTCCCCCTCCCCTTGAGGGAGGGGGTTGGGGGGAGGGGTGCGAACCGCGACGGCCGGCGGATGTACGCACCCCTCCCCCCAACCTCCTCCCTCAAGGGGAGGGGAAGTGCAGAGCGAGTTTGACATGATCACCAATCGTCCCTTGCTCGAAGTCAACGACCTCAAGAAGCACTTTCCGATTCATGGTGGCCTGCTCGGCCAGGTGACCGCGAAGGTCTATGCGGTCGATGGCGTGACGTTCGGCATCGCGCGCGGCGAAACCCTGTCGCTGGTTGGCGAATCCGGCTGCGGCAAATCTACCGTCGGCAAGGCGATCCTTCGCCTTTACGAAATCACCGACGGCGAGGTGTACCTGGACGGCGAGCGCATCGACAACATGCCGGCCGGCAAGCTGCGGCCGATGCGCCGGCGCGTGCAGGTGGTATTCCAGGATCCATTCTCCAGCCTTAACCCGCGTATGAAGGTGCGCGACATCCTGGCCGAGCCGATTCGTAATTTCGGCATGGCGAAGAATCGCGCCGAACTGGACGAGCGTGTGGCCGAACTGATGGACAAGGTGCGGCTGCCGCGCGATGCGGTGAACCGCTATCCGCACGAGTTCTCCGGCGGGCAGCGTCAGCGTATCGGCATCGCGCGCGCCCTGGCGCCGGGTGCCGACCTGATCATTTGCGATGAGGCGGTGTCAGCGCTCGATGTTTCGGTGAAGGCGCAGATCATCAATCTGCTGGTCGATCTGCAGGACGAACTCGGGCTGGCGCTGCTGTTCATCAGTCACGACCTGGCGACGGTGGAACACCTGACCCATCGAGTGGCGGTGATGTATCTCGGCAAGATCGTCGAATTGACCGACCGCCGCACGCTGTTCGCCAAATCGCACCATCCCTACACGCGCGCTCTGCTGTCGGCCGTGCCGGTGCCCGATCCGACCGCGAAACGCCAGCGCATCATCCTGACCGGCGACGTGCCGAGCCCGATCAATCCGCCAAGCGGCTGTCGCTTCCACACGCGTTGCCCGTTCGCATTCGATCGCTGCCGCGTGGAAGAACCGCTGCTTCGTCCGGTCGGCGAGGGCCACGTGTCCGCCTGCCACCTGGATCACGTGCCCGGCGGACAGGTCGTGCCGATGGCCGCGTAAGCTCTTGATGCGGCGGGACGGTCGCTGTGCGTGCAACCGGAACTGTGAGTGGTATTGGCAAACCGCTCACGTCGTCCCCACGAACAGCAACGTGATCGCCACCCAGGCAAGCACCAACGCGGACAGCGTATAAACCGCATTCCAAGCGGTGCTGACGGTCCACGGTGATACCCCAGCCCAGCGCGCGGTGGTGATCGCCGAGGCCGACATCGGCGTCATGTTCACGCCTAAGCCCCAACCCAGCATGCATGAAAACGCCAGCACGGCCGGCGACACGCCAAAGCTTGTCGGATCCGGCATCGCCGCGCCCAGCAATGCCACCACTGCGACCGGGTTCAAGCCGATCTGACCAGTGCCGATCAGCAAGACCGGCACCAGCAGCGGCACGGCCAGCGGCGGCAGATGCGCGATCAGCGGCGCCAATCCGCTTGCCGGCAATGCGCCGCCAACCGCGACACCCATGAAGCCGGAGCCCGCCAGCACAGTCGCCTCGCTGCGGAAGGTTGGCACGCGTTGCAGGAAACGGCCGGCGCGTCGTTGCACCGCCGCACCCAGCAACGAACGCGACGCCAGGCGGCGCGATTGCACCGCGACCCAGCCGATCCCCACCAGCGGCACCACCAGCGTGACGCAGGTCACCAGCGAAATGCCGAGGCCCACACTGCCGAGTTCCGCCAGCGCCATCACCGCCGCCACCAGTGCGATGATGCGCAGGTGGATGGTCCATCGCTCGGTGGATGCCGGCCGTGCCGCGCCGCGCGTTGCGGCACGGGCTGAGGAGACGCGATCCTCCAGCCAGCCCAGCGCCGCCATGCCGATGGATACCAGGAAGGCGATCGGCAACAGCAGCCGCATCGGGGCTGCCGGCACCGCGGTGGAAACCACCGCCGTCATCAGGTTGATCGGATTCCAGCAGTTCATCACGCAGAATCCGCGATAGATCGCCATCAGCATACGGCGTGTGCGCAACGCTCGCACTTCGGGCGAGCCGCCCGCGGCTTCCAAAGTGTTGGCGCGCATCACCATCGCGGCCAGCAATTCGATCGCCCCATAGGACAGGATGATGCCGAACAAATGTCCGCCGCCGGTCAGCGCGGCGTAACGCCGGCCGGGCGGCTGCGCGACAAGGTGCTGGCCGCAGCGGCGCACCAGCGGCGAGGTTTCCGCGGCATCGCGCAACGTGGTGAGCGCGAAGAAGAACGCGCCATACGCGGCGCCGCGCCGCCAGCCGGCGAGGAACAACGCCGTCGGATCGGCGGCGCGCGCCACGCCCAGCATGCCGATCGCGACCAACGCGAAGAACAGTACCTGGGCGTAGCGGCGCTGGTTGGGAAACTCGAGCAGCAGGAACAGCAGCATTGCGATGCCGGCCGCGTTGCCCAGCGACGGCACGCGCAGCAACTGGTCTGCCAGCGTCGCGATCCAGACAAACGTGTAGCACCAGGCGCTGGGCGAAGCGCGGAGGGAGCGGATTGCGGTGAACGACACGGTTGGCCGCCGGCTTCGAATGGATGCGCATTCTGCCTCGGCTGCATTACTCTGGACAGAGGTGGGGCTCTGGACAGAGGCGGGCTCTGGACAGAGGGGAGGCCGCCGCGTAACGGTCGTGTCTCCATCACTGTAGCCACTCAGCGCAAGGGACCGCCATGCTGTTCGATGTTGTCGGAACGACGAACGAGAACGTTTACAAGCTGCTGGTCGCGACGATCGGACCGCGGCCGATCGCCTGGGTCACCACGCAGGATGTGGACGGCACGCTGAACGCCGCGCCGTTCTCCTTCTTCAATGCGATGTCCGGCAATCCGCCCGTGGTGGCCTTCGGCATCGGCGGCCGAGGCCCGGGCGATGTGAAGGATACCGGCGGCAATATCCGCCGCACCGGGGAATTTGTCGTCAACCTGGTCAGCTACAAGCTGGCGGAGCAAATGAACGTCACCGCCATCGATTTTCCGAAATCGGTGGATGAACTGGCCGAGGCGGGGCTCGCCACCGCGCCGTCGTTGCACGTCAAGCCGCCGCGCATCGCCGCCGCTCCGGTGTCGATGGAATGCGAGCGCCTGGTGATCGTCGATGTCGGCATCGACCGCGCGGTGGTGCTGGGCAAGGTCGTGGCGTTCCACGTGCAGGACGATTGCGTGCTGGACAAGGACCGCTGCTATATCGATACGCCGAAGCTCGACCTGATTGGCCGCATGCACGGGGCAGGGTGGTATGCGCGCACGACCGATCGGTTCGAGATGCCGCGTATCAACGTGAACGACTGGCCGCTGCGCAAGGCGGCAGAATAGCGAGCCCCGATCACGCGACCACGCATCGCGCAGCGGCGAACAGTGACGGGTCGCGGCCCCGCGTTCCCGTCATGACGTCGCCGCAATTGTATTCTGCCTCGTAACGGCTGGGTGAGGCGATGCATCGCCCACTTAGGCGCGGCGTTCTGGATTCGTCTGAACCTTCAAAGGAGGCTCGCAATGACGAAGACATTTCGTGCGCTGGGAGTGGCCGCGTCCCTCGTGATGGGAACCGCGCTGGCCGCTTCGGCCGCCGTGTCATCTGACAACCAGGGCAACCCGAGCCCGCCGCCCAGTTCGGTCCAGCCAATGAGCCCAGGCTATCAGGGTAACACCACGACCCCAACGACGTCGCCGGGCTATCAGACGTCGCAAAGCTCGGTGAACGGCGCCAGGACGACCATCAGCCCGCATGTTGACTCCGGCAATCCGGAAGGCGCTGGGGGTGGGGCTGGCGGCGGTGGTGGTTCGGGCGGCACCGGCCACTAACACCACGCATCGGCGCACGTCGTAACCGCTGCGCCTGATGTGGAATTGCAAAGGGCCCCGGCCGATCGGCCGAGGCCCTTTCGCATCGCATTCATCCGGGCCGAAGGGCGAAGCGTGCCCATCGCGCGGCACCAACGGCGGCGGGGTACGTTACCCGAGTGGCACGATCCCAGCCCGAGGTGTCGCCGCGTGCTCCTTCAAAACCGCGTCGGTGGAGGGATCGATCTCCTTGAGCAACACATCGTAGCCCCAGAGATCGGCGAGGTGCTGTAGCACCAGCCGCGCATCACGTTCCTCCAGCAGCACCCGGTTGAGCGCGTGATGATGCACGATCAGCCGCCGGTCGCCGGCCAGGTTCACGTCCACCACCTGGATATCCGGCGTGTTCCACGCGACATCGTACTGGCGTGCCAGAGCGCGCTGGATCTTGCGGTATCCGCGCTCGTCGTGGATCGACTGCACGCGCAGGTTCGGCTCGCTGGAGTCGTCCAGCACATGAAACAGGCCGAACTGGCGGATCAGCCGCGGGCTGAGATACTGCAGGATGAAGCTCTCATCCCGGTAGTTGGCCCAGACCTCGCGCAACACCGCCATCGGGTCGTCGTTGCCGGCGATCGCTGGGAACCATTGCTGGTCCTCGGCCGTCGGCTCGGTGCAGATGCGCTCGATGTCCTGCATCATGGCGAAACCGAGCGCGTACGGGTTCATGCCGCTATAACGTGGATCGTCGAACTCCGGCTGGAACACCACATTGGTGTGGCTGCGCAGGAACTCGACCATCGAGCCGTCGTTGATCAGCCCCTTCTCATGCAGGCGATTCATGATGCGGTAGTGCGTATAGGTGGCGCACCCCTCGTTCATCACCTTGGTCTGCATCTGCGGATAGAAATATTGCGCGATGAAGCGAACGATGCGCAGCACCTCGCGCTGCCAGGGGGCCAGGCGCGGGGCAACCTTTTCCAGGAAGAACAGCACGTTCTCCTGCGGCAGTTGCAGCAGAGCGCGCCGGCGCTCCTCTGACGATGGATCCGCCTTCGCCGTCCCCTTACCCGGCACCGTGCGCCACAAATCGTTGAACACCTGCTCTTCGTGGACCCGGCGCTCCATCGCGCGCCTTTCCTCGCCGCGCAGGTCCAGGGCGCGGCGGCGCGGATAGCGGTGCACGCCGTGGCTCATCAGGGCGTGCGCGGCGTCGATCAGCCGCTCGACCTGAGCCTCACCGTATTTTTCCTCGCAGTGGGCGATGTAGCGGCGGCCGAACTCCAGGTAGTCGAGGATGCCGTCCGCGTCCGTCCACTGCCGGAAGCAATAGTTGTTCTTGAAAAAGTGGTTGTGGCCGAATGCCGCGTGCGCGATCACCAGCGTCTGCATCGTCGCCGTGTTCTCCTCCATGATGTAGGAGATGCACGGGTTGGAGTTGATGACGATCTCGTACGCCAGGCCCTGCATGCCGGCGCGATACATCGCCTCGTTGCGGGCGAATTGCTTGCCGAACGACCAGTGCTTGTAGAAGATCGGCATGGCGATCGACGAATACGCGTCGAGCATTTGCTCGGAGTTGATCACCTCGATCTGGTTCGGATAGGTGTCGAGGCCAAGCTCGCCGTGGGCGATCTCCGCGACGGCGTCATGCACGCGCTGAATGGTGCCGAATTCCCATTCAGCACCCTCGAACAGCGGGTGCTCGGCGCGGATCGCGGGGGTCTTCAGCGTGGTGCTCATAAAGCGCTCCTATTCTTTCCTCTCCCACGCAGTGGGAGAGGGTAGGGTGAGGGTGCAGCGTGCCGCACGTACGACCCTCACCTAACCTCTCCCGCTAAGCGGGAGAGGGACTCTCACTGCCCTCTCCCTCACGCGGTTTCTTGTTCCTGCGCCGTCTTGCGGGCGAACAACTCACGGAATACCGGGTAGATGTCGCGGCGATGGCCCACCTTGCGCATCGCCATCGGCGCCCCGCTGCGGCAGATCGCCGTATAGGTCTGCCAGAGATCGGAATCCCGCCGGATGAAGCCGGGCGGGAAATGCTCCGAATCGCGGCCGACCTCAAGATACGCATAGTACTGGCACACCGGCAGGATCACATCGACCAGCAACGCCGCAGTCTTGTCATTGTCGGACGCGGTGTTGTCGCCGTCGGAAGCCTGGGCGGCATAGATGTTCCAGGAATCAGGGCTGTAGCGCTCGTCGATGACCCGCTGCATTTCCTCCAGCGCCGTGGACACCACGGTGCCGCCGGTCTCCGGCGAGTGGAAGAACGTATCCTCGTCCACTTCCTGCGCCTGGTGGGTGTGGCGAATGAACACCACGTCCACGTTCTTGTACCGGCGCTTCAGGAAAATGTAGAGCAAGACGTAGAACCGCTTCGCCAAGTCCTTCATATGCTCGGTCATCGAGCCGGACACGTCCATCAGGCAGAACATGACCGCCTGCGCCACCGGCTTCGGCTGCGCTTCGAACCGCCGGTAGCGCACGTCCAACGGATCGATATACGGGATCACGCCGGTGCGGCGGAGCTTGCGTGCCAGCTCCTCCTCCAGCTCCAGCCGCCGCGCGTCGTCTTCCCCGTCGGGGCTCAGCGCGGCGATTTCTTCCCGGAGCTTGTCCAGCTCGCCGATTTTCGGACGGCGCAACGCGATACGCCGCGACAGGCTGTTCCGCACCGTGCGGTTCAGCGCCAAATTGGCGGGAGATCCAGTGACCGAATAGCCGGCGCGATGCCACGTCACCGCCTCGGCGCTGACCACCCGGCGCTTGGCGAGGTCAGGCAGTTCGAGGTCTTCCAGGAACAGGTCCACGAACTCGTCGCGCGACAGGGCGAAGCGGAAATCGTCCTGCCCTTCGCCGTCCGGAGCGCCTTCGGACCCACCGCCACCGCCGCCGCCCTGCGGACGCGGGATGGTGTCACCCTCGATATACTCCTTGTTGCCCGGCAACAGGTGGTCGCGGATGCCGCCGCTGCCGCTGCGGTGCAGGGAGGGTTCATGCACGCCCTGGGCGGGCAGCGAAACCTCGCCTTCCTGGTCGGCATCCTTGATGCTGCGGCTGGCCGAGGTTTCGTGCACCGCCTTGCGGATCAGCGATTTCGCCCGCCGCATGAAACGTTGACGGTTGGCGAGGTTCTTGCCGCTGGGGTTCAGACGACGGTCGACGATATGCATCTATGATTGCCTGTTGGTGCCCTTGCCGTCACCCTGCCTGCTTGACGCGCATATACCACTCGACAAGCCGCCGGACCTGCCGCTCAGTGTAGCCTCGGTCGGTCATGCGGTTGACGAACTCGGTGTGCTTCTTCTCACTCTCGCTGTCCTTCTTCGAGCCGAAGCTGATCACCGGCAGCAACTCCTCAACCTGGCTGAACATCCGCCGCTCGATCACCTCGCGGATCTTCTCGTAGCTGGTCCAGGACGGGTTCTTGCCATTGTTGTTGGCGCGCGCCCGCAGACTGAACTTCACCACCTCGTTGCGGAAGTCCTTGGGGTTGGCGATCCCAGCAGGCTTCTCGATCTTGGTCAACTCCTGGTTGAGCAACTCACGGTTCATCAATTGGCCAGTATCGGCATCCTTAAAGTCGATATCCTCGATCCAGGCGTCGGCATAGGCAACGTAGCGGTCGAACAGGTTCTGGCCGTAGTCAGAATACGACTCGAGATATGCCTTCTGGATTTCATTGCCGATGAATTCGGCGTAACGCGGGGCCAGTTCGCCCTTGATGAACTCCAGGTAACGCTTTTCGGTCTCGGCCGCCATCTGGTCGCGGCGGATCGATTGCTCCAGCACATACATCAGGTGCACCGGGTCGGCCGCGATCTCGGTGGTGTCGTGGTTGAAGGTCGCCGCCAGCACCTTGAAGGCAAAGCGGGTGGAGGCGCCGTCCATGCCTTCCTCGACGCCGGCCACGTCCTTGTATTCCTGCAGGGAGCGCGCCCGCGGGTCGGTTTCCTTCAGGCTCTCGCCGTCATAGACCCGCATCTTTGAATAGAGCGTCGAGTTCTCGTGCCGGCGCAACCGCGTCAGGACCGAGAAGCGGGCCAGCATCTCCAGCGTCGCCGGCGCGCACGGCGATTCCGCCAGCTCCGACCGCGAGATCAGCTTCTCATAGATCTTCTGTTCTTCCGTCACCCGCAGGCAGTACGGCACCTTGATCACGTAGATCCGGTCGATGAAGGCTTCGTTGTTGCGGTTGTTGCGGAAGCTCTGCCACTCCGCCTCGTTGGAGTGGGCCATGATGATGCCCTGGAAGGGAATGGCGCCGATATTTTCGGTACCGATATAGTTGCCTTCCTGCGTCGCCGTCAGCAACGGGTGCAGCATCTTGATCGGCGCCTTGAACATCTCGACGAACTCGAGAAGCCCCTGGTTGGCGCGGTTCAGCCCGCCGGAATAGCTGTACGCGTCCGGATCGTTCTGTGCGTGCATTTCGAGCTTGCGGATATCCACCTTACCCACAAGCGAGGAAATGTCCTGGTTGTTTTCGTCGCCCGGCTCGGTCTTGGCGATGGCGAACTGGCGCAACCGCGACGGAACCAGCTTCTGCACGCGGAACTTGGAAATGTCGCCGTTGAACTCGTCGAGTCGCTTGATGCACCACGGGCTCATGAGACCGGTGAGGCGGCGGCGCGGGATGTTATAGCGATCCTCCAGCAGCGCGCCCATCTTCTCCGGGTCGAAAAGGCCAAGCGGGTTTTCAAACACCGGGCTGAGGTCGTCGCCGGCCTTCAGCACATAGATGGGATGCACTTCCATCAGCGCCTTCAGCCGCTCGGCGAGCGAGGACTTTCCACCGCCGACCGGGCCGAGCAAATACATGATCTGCTTGCGCTCTTCGAGGCCCTGAGCGGCGTGGCGGAGGAACCCGACGATCCGCTCGATCGTCTCCTCCATGCCGTAAAACTCGCTGAATGCCGGGTAGGCGCGAATAGTACGGTTCATGAAAATGCGGCCGAGACGCGCATCCTTGGAGGTGTCAACCATCTCCGGTTCGCCAATCGCGGCGAGCAAGCGCTCGGTCGCGGTGGCGTACATCATCGGATTGCTGCGGCACGCTTCAAGGTACTCGGCCAGCGACATCTCAGCTTCGCGGTGAGCCTCGAAGCTTCTGGCGTAACTGGCGAACAGATCATCGACCACTGGCATCTGTCGCTCCATCGATTGGGATAAAACCACGTAGCGTTGCTGCATTCTCGGAAGATGGGAGCAAGCGTAGCGTATGACGCTGCTGTCGCGTTAAGTTTTTTTCGCCGATTCGTGAGATTCGTTGTGGATGACCGGCCGGCAGCGTTTTAACCATCGAGAACTCCTTGCCGGAGGCGATTCCGGCTGTTGCGATAAGCAGGCGATCCAGCGTGTTCGGAATATGGCGGATCACCATGACGTGCAGCGGGCCCGGGCGAACGCGCAACGGTTGTTCCTGGGCGGACGGCAGCGGCAGACGCCAGGCCGGCGAGCGTGCCGGCGGAAACTCCCGAGCCCGGCGGCTTTCCATAAGTACAGTTGGCAACCCGTAGAAAATCAAGTATTCTTGCCTGCAATTTCCGCGAATCGTGAAGCCTGTCGCGTGCTGGTGAGTAGCCGCAAATACCGGACGGAAGGCCAGATCGCTGCGGCAACGCGCCATTTAGGCCCTCCGAACGGCGCCGGCAGCATCCATTTGGGATGCACACGGGCGGCCGCCTAGCGTCCAGACTACAGGGGTACTCGTTAAAATCCGGCTAACTTCGCCAATTCCGAGCCGGGCGTAGCAATTCGGCAACGGTGCCCGAAGTGCCCTCGATAAAACGGCTGACCAATCCCCCAATTGAGATAGGTCACTACCAGCCTGGATTCTTTTTAAGCTCACCCCGGGTCAGGATGGCGCCGGTGGCTCCCCGGCGTCACGCAGGCTTGCGAGCACGCCGTCCTCCGCAGCCGAGTCGGGGGGCGGCATCGGGCGGCCGGAGAGGAGCCGCACGGTCTGGCGCATCTGCGCATAGTACCGGCGGCAGGCAGGGCAGAGGAACAAGTGCCAGCGCGCGGCCAGCCAGGTTCGCGACGGCAGCGCCCGTTCCAGGTAGTCGGTCACAAGTTCGCTCATGTCGCGGCAGGTCGGCATGCCACAGGTTCCGCTTGCGTCATCCAAGGGTTGCCGTGAGACTCGGCTCGCGGCATGGCGTTACGCCGAATCTGCGAGCCTTGCCAGGAAAGGCCAGCGTCCATCATGCGCGTGGGTGGCAGGGACCGCAGTGAATTTGATGACCCGGCCTTCCTGGCCATGCTGCGCCAGGGCGACCAGCGTGCCTACCAGCGGCTGATCCGCCGGTTCCACGGTTCGCTGGTCGGCGTCGCCGCCGCCATCATCGGCAGCCATGCGCAGGGCGAAGAGGTGGTGCAGGACGCATGGCTCGCCGTGCATGCCGGGATCGGCCGGTTCGAGGGCCGCTCCAGCCTGATCACCTGGGTGTTCAGCATCGTGCTCAACCGCGCCCGGACGCGCGCCAGCCGCGAGGCGCGGACGGTCGGGCTGCCGGACATGACGGATGGCGGCGAACCGGGAGAGCGGGCGGTGCCGCTCTCGGCGTTCCAGCCCGACGGTCACTGGGTGGAAGCGCCCCGGCTATGGGACGAGGTCAGCCCGGAACGTATCGTCGGCGGGCGCCAGCTTTGGGACCACGTGCTGGCGGCGATCGATCGCCTGCCGGCCGCGCAGCGCGCCGTGCTGATCCTGCGCGACATCGAGCAATGCGAGTCGGAGGAGGCGTGCGCGCTGCTGCAGATCACCGCCGAGAACCAGCGCGTGCTGCTCCACCGGGCGCGCGGGCGCGTCCGCGCAACGATCGACTCGCTGCTGGGCACGGCGCCGGTCGCGGTGGCGCGCGCGGTGCCGGGCCGGCGCACCGGGCGGGCAACAGATGCGGTCAGGCGCTGCGTCGTCGCGACGTTCCGCCTGCTGGCTGGGGTGAAACATCGCGCGCCTCACGTGCCATTCGACAGTGGACAGCACATGCCGGTGAATGCGTGATATAATTGCACGCCGCATGGGAGCGGACAGACCGGAGAGGAAGCGACATGGCAACGAAAAAGGCCAAGCCGGCCGCTGTGCCGGCAACCAAGGCAGTGGCGAGCAGGGCACCGGCGCAAAGCGTGGCGCAGCCGGCGGCAATGCCGGCGCCGGCGACGGGCAACTCCCAATGGCTGCTGCGAGAGGCCGCCTGGAGCAGGATGTTTGGTCGCGCCGACATGAAGAACCCGTTCGCGCGATAGCGTCATGACCCTCCCGGCGTGATTCCGCTGCTCGTCCGCCACGGTATGGCGGACGAGGCGCTCGTCGCGATCATGGCGGGCGAGATGGCCATCGCGATCAAGGGCTATCGTCATGGCGGGCCCCCGGATCAAGCGCCGTCAAGGGCCCGGGGGGCAGGCTCCGAGCCGCCATCCAGGACATAGGGACTGGAGGGAGATAACTGCTTCAACCAGCCGCGCCGCAAAGCCCTGTGTCATGGCCGGGCTTGGCCCGGCTACCCACGTCTTTTCTTGCTGCCAGCAGCAAAGTCGTGGATGGCCGGCCGGAGCCTGCCCCCGGGCACTTGACCCGGGGGTCCGCCATGACACGGGGGGTCGACGTGGGGGCGTTGGGGGGTCAGGGCTGGAGCAGGGCGCGCGGTTGGATTACGACCGTTGTGCATAGTGGGGAGACGACGATGGCGGACTTGCTCGAGACGATCGAGGACGGCGTGGCCATCCTCACCTTGAACCGGCCTGATCGGCTGAACGCGTTCTCGCCCGGCATGCTGGCGGGCTTGCGTGAGGCGCTGCCGCGACTCGGTTCGGACGAGTCGGTGGGTGCGATCGTCATCACCGGCAGCGGCCGGGGCTTCACTGCCGGCGGCGACGTCAAGACGATGGCGGCGCGGGCGCAGGGCCAGACGTTCGAGCAACGGCTGGAGGGCTACCGCTCGATGCATCAGATCCCGCTGCTGATGCGCACGTTGCCGAAGGTCATCATAGGTATGGTCAACGGTCCCGCGGTCGGCGCCGGCCTGGGTCTGGCGCTGTCCTGCGACCTGCGTATCGCCGGGCGGTCGGCCCGGTTTGCCACCGGCTTCGCCAATGTCGGCTATTCCGGCGATTTCGGCGGGTCGTGGCTGCTGACGCGGCTGGTCGGCACGGCAAAGGCGCGCGAGTTGTATTTCCTCAACGAGATGCTGGACGCCGAGCAAGCGGCGGCGCTGGGCATCGTCAACCGTGTGGTGGACGACACGGCACTGCGCGACGAAACGCTGACCCTGGCGCGGCGTATCGCGGATGGGCCGCGGGTGGCGCTGGGCTACATGAAGCGCAACTTGCACGCGGCGGAAACCGAGCCGTTCAGCGTGGTGCTGGAGATGGAGGGGCTGCACCAGACGCGTGTTGGGCAGACCGAGGACCATCGGGAGGCGGTGGCCGCGTTCCAGGAGAAGCGCAAGCCGAAGTTCCGCGGACGTTGAGAACAAATAAACCTCTCCCGCGCTGCGTGCGGGTAACCTCTCCCCCCTGCGGCGGGAGAGGTCGAGGCGCGCTTGCGCCGAGGGTGAGGGTGATCGGGTCGGCACGTAGCAGTTAGAGCGGGGCGACCCGATCACCCTCACCCTTGACGCTACCGCGTCTCGACCTCTCCCGCGCAGCGGGAGAGGTGTACGGTCACCCTCGCCGCGCCGTGGACACGCTCAGCCAACAGTGTGCCGAGATCCGGCACCGCCTCGTCCCGCCCGGTCTCCACCGCCACCAGCGCTTCGGGTCCGATCCACCCCATGGCGCGCAGCCGATCGATCGCGCGCGGCACCAGGTCGCGGCCGTACGGCGGATCGAGGAACACCAGCCCGCACGGAGCCCCCGCCGGCGCCGCCAGCACATCCGCCGCCAGCACGGCGGCGCGATCCTCCGCACGACACGCCGCCACATTGCCGCGCAATGCCGTCAGCGCCGCACGGTCGTGCTCCATGAACGTGGCATGGGCCGCGCCGCGCGACAGGGCCTCCAGCCCGAATGCGCCGGTGCCGGCGAATGCGTCCAGCACGCGAGCGCCCTCCACGACGTCGCGGCCGCCCCAGGGCGCATGCAGTAGCATGTCGAACAGCGCCTGCCGCACCCGGTCGGCGGTCGGCCGCGTGGCTTGCCCGGCGGGAGCCATCAGGGCGCGGCCGCGCCACGCGCCGGCGACGATGCGCATCAGGGCTCGCGCGGCACCTGGTCGCGCAGCACCCGCGCGGGAACCTCCTCGACGGCGCCGCGCGGCAGGGTGCCAAGCTGGAACGGGCCGTAGGCGATGCGGATCAGCCGGGTGACTGGTAGCCCGAGGAACTGCATCACCCGCCGCACCTCGCGATTGCGGCCCTCGCGCAGGGCGACGGTCACCCAGGCATTGTCGCCCTTCACCGCATCCAGCCCGGCGTCGATCGGGCCATAGCGCACGCCGTCCACGGTCACACCCTGCGCCAGGGCTGCCAGCCGGCGCTCGTCGGGACGGCCGTGCACGCGCACGCGGTAGCGGCGGATCCAGCCGGTGGCGGGCAGCTCCAGCTTGCGGGCGAGAGCGCCGTCGTTGGTCAGCAGCAGCAGGCCCTCGCTGGTCAGGTCCAACCGCCCGACGCTGACCACGCGCGGCAGGCTGGGTGGCAGCTTGTCGAACACGGTCGGCCGGCCTTCCGGATCGCGGTGCGTCGTCACCAGGCCATCCGGCTTGTGGTAGCGCCAGAGCCGGGTGCGGTCCGGCGTCTCCACCACGGCGCCATCGACCACGACGATGTCGTCTGGCGCGACGAACGTTGCCGGGTGCGTGACCGTTTCGTTGTTCATGCGCACGCGGCCCTCGGCCACCAGCTTCTCGGCGTCCCGGCGGCTGGCGATGCCGGCCCGCGCCAGCCACTTGGCAATGCGTTCCCCGCGCGCCGCGTCGTTGACCGGATCGCTCATCCGCAGGCGGCGATCAGGGCGTCGAAGATGCGGCGGTCGCCGGGGTCGATGCCGAACTCCGGGTGCCATTGCACGCCGAGGCAGAATCGGTAGCGCGGGTCCTCGACACCCTCGATCACCGAGTCCCCGGCGACCGCGTTCACCACGGCGAACCGGCCGGGCTCGCGCACCGCCTGGTGGTGCGACGAGTTCACCCGCATCTGCGAGGCACCGACGATCCGGTGCAGCAGAGTGCCCGGTGTGACCGCCACGCTATGGCCGGCTTCGTGGCGGGGGTTCGATTGTTCGTGCTGCAAGGCGTGTGGGATGGCGTCGGGGATGTGCTGGATCAGCGAGCCGCCGAGCACCACGGCCAGGAGTTGCTCGCCGCCGCAGATGCCCAGCACGGGGAGGTTGCGGGCCAACGCACCCTCGGTCAGTGCTTGCTCCGCGGCGGTGCGGCCCTGCTTCAGCGTGACGGTCGCGTGCCGGCCGGACGCGCCATACAGCGCGGGATCCACATCGAAGGCGCCGCCCGTCACCACCAGTGCGTCAATGCGATCGAGGTAGTCGGGCGCCAGGGCGGCGTCGTGCGGCAGGGCGACCGGCAGGCCGCCGGCGGCAACGACCGCGTCGGCGTAGTTCTGCCGGATCGCATACCAGGGATATTTCGAGTAACCGCCCGATTGCTCGGAATCCAGGGTCACGCCGATGACGGGTCGCCTGTGCATGCGGCGTTGCTAGACCGCGTGGGCGGCGCGGGGCAAGAAGCAGCGCATGGTGGCCATGGAGATCGCGTTGGAAGAGGCCCGTGCGGCGGCGGCGCGCGGGGAAGTGCCGGTCGGCGCGGTGGTCCTGGCGGCGGACGGCACCGTGCTGGCGCGTGCCGGCAACGCGGTGGAGGCGCAGGCCGACGCCTCGGCTCACGCCGAGCTGCTGGCTTTGCGTGCGGCGGCCGCAGTGCGGGGTGAGCCGCGACTGCCGGACTGTGACCTGGTCGTGACGCTGGAACCCTGTCCGATGTGCGCCCAGGCGATCAGCCTGTTCCGCATCCGTCGGCTGGTGTTCGGCGCTTACGACCCGAAGGGCGGCGGGGTGGAACACGGGGCGCGCGTGTTCGACGCGCCGTCCTGCCATCACCGGCCGGAGGTGATAGGCGGCGTACGCGAGGCCGAGGCAGCGGCGCTGCTGCGGGGCTTCTTCCGGGGAGGGCCAGAAACCTCGCCCGCCTGCGGCGGGAGAGGTTACCCGCGTGCAGCGCCGGAAAGACTCAGGAAGCAAGCGCCCTCCACCCGATGTCGTGGCGGCAAAACCCCTCCGGCCAGTCGATCGCGGCAATCCCCGCGTAAGCCGCGTCCCGTGCCGCAGCGAGCGTGGACGCGGTAGCACATACCGTGAGCACACGGCCGCCGGCGGCGCGAATAACGCCGGCTGTGTCGGCCTCGGTCCCGGCGTGGAAGACCTGCACGCCGTGGATTGCGGCGGCGCGGTCCAGGCCGCGGATCACGCTGCCGCGCTCCGGCGCCTCGGGGTAGCCGCGCGCCGCCATCACCACGCCGATTGCCGCCGCGTCGGACCACCGCAGGTCGAAGTTGGCCAATTCCCCGTCGCACGCCGCCTGCAACGCCGGCAACAGGTCGGACTTCAGCCGCGGCAGCAGTACCTGGCATTCCGGGTCGCCGAACCGCACGTTGAACTCGATCACCTTCGCCCCGTCGGCGGTGAGCATTAGCCCGGCGAACAGGATGCCGCGGAACGGCGTGCCGCGCCGCGCCATCTCGGCCAGCACCGGACGCACGATCCCGTCCATCGCCGCTTGCTCGCGCGAAGCGGGGAACGCCGGCGCCGGCGCGTAGGCACCC
>DATHNI010000128.1:0-9592 GCA_035486135.1 Acetobacteraceae bacterium | reverse complement strand
CCGGCGATCTGCTCGCGGAGGACCGCGGACTCCGCGGGGTAGAAGGTTCCGGCGACGGCGGGGGAGCGGATCGCGGTCACGGCTGGAGCCTCGGAGTGGGGTGGTTTCCGTTCCATACCATACCGGCGCCTGGTTGTCGGTGGGATTTGGCGGCGGGTGCGGGGTTCATGTCCGGTGACTGGCGCGGTCAGCGCGGGTGTGAGGCGGATGCTGGCGCGTCTCGTGATCGTCTCGTTTGACGATTCGTGGATATGATGTCGTGCCGGGTGAGACTCGCGTCGCGATGGCGCATTGCCATGCTGCGCGTTCGGCGTCCGCTGGCGGCATCGCGACGCGTTCGCCAGGGATGGTCGAGAAGGATTGCCGACGTCTCATGTTATCCTGACGCCTGTCGGGTTTGGCCCAAGCTTGATCCAGATCAATGCGACTGGCCCGGCCGCCTGCCACACTGGCGGCATGACACACGACACGGAACACGTGGCCGGCGCGATCGCCTCGGTCACCGGCCATTACCTGCTTCTTGATATCTTCGGCTCCCCCGCTGGCGTGAGCACCCACATCCGGCGCGGCGAAGAGGTTCCGTATGCCTCGCGCGGCCAGCGCTGGCAATTGGAGCGGGAGACCGGCGCGATGGAAAACACGCGCAAACCGGCTGACGCT
Organism: Acetobacteraceae bacterium; assembly: GCA_035486135.1. Classification (GTDB taxonomy): domain Bacteria; phylum Pseudomonadota; class Alphaproteobacteria; order Acetobacterales; family Acetobacteraceae; genus JASHVB01. Next base: position 8,932 of record DATHNI010000128.1, on the reverse strand, counting down.
GACCAGCGCCTTTCCTTGTGGCGTTGACCGGTTGCCGATCTTCCTCCGGAGACGATGGGTCGATGCAACCAACGCCGGCTCGCCCTGTATCGCTTTCAGTGTCGTCCAGCGCTGATTTGCGCGCCCGCGCGCAGGAGTATCGGGTGATGGCCGCAAGCGCGCGGACCAGGGTGGCGCATGATGGTTTGCTCAGGTTGGCCAGCAGGTTCGATGCACTCGCCGATGCAAAAGAGGAATGTGCGGCAACAGATTTATCGACGTCTCTGTAGGCCATCAGCGACATCGTGACGGTGATCGAGGATTGGGAGGCGCGGAAGGCGCTTCGGATGGGGACGTAGCCTGATGGATAAAATCTGGCTGTCGCTCGGCTTTGGGTGGAAACCGGACGCTGACCCGTATGGTCACCACCGGCTGGTTTGCGCGCCTGTCGGTCATCCAGCCGAACGCGGCGATCCGTAACGGCAGACGCTCACCCGTCGGCGGTCAGCCCCGTCGCCAAGAGCCCCGGGCGCCCGAGCCTGCGTTCCAGCACGCGCTGCAGCGACATCAGCACGGTGGTAAACGCCAGATAGTAGACGCCCGCCGCCGACAGCGCTTCCAGATAACGGAACGTGGCGGAGGCCGATTGCTCCGCAGCCAGCAACAGCTCGCGCACCCCGATCACGCTGATCAAGGCCGACAACTTCAGCATCCCGATGAACTGGTTGCCGATCGGCGGTATGACCAGACGCAGCGCTTGCGGCAGAACCACAAGACGCATGACCTGCCACTCCGACATGCCGAGCGCGCGGGCGGCATCCCGCTGGCCAGCGTTCACCGCCGCCAGGCCACTGCGGAAGATCTCCGCCATATACGCCGCCTCGTGAAGGGCGAGGGCCAAAACGGCACAGACCGGGCCGGACAGGATTATCCCGAAACCCGGGAGGACATTGAATGCGAAGATGATCTGCAGCAGCACCGGCGTCCCGCGGAACAGCCAGAGATAGCTCCAGGCCAGCCAGCGGAGCAGCCGGAACCGGGACTGCTGCATCAGCGCAAGCGCCAGCCCGATTGCCAGGCCGAGCAACATCGCGGCGATGCTGATCCACAGCGTCATGAGAGCGGCGCCCGCGAAGTCGAAGCTGAGCAGGTCGTGCAGAAACACGTCCAGTCGAAAGCTCATTGCGTTTGCGCCCTGGTGTCAGGGTCCAGCCACGCTGTTCAGAAGATGGAGCTTGACGCGGGCAGTCCCCATTTCTTGATCATCGCGTCGTAAGCGCCGTCGTCATGCATGGCCTTCAGCGCGGCCGTCAGCGCATCCCGCAACTCCGGATTCGTTTTGGCCACTCCGATCCCCAGTTCGGAATTGGTATTGAACGGCTCGCCCAGCGGCTCGAACGTGTTGGGTGAGTTGCTCATCATGGCGGTGATCACGGAGGTGGAGCTTATCGCGCCCTCGGCCCTTCCCTGCGCCAGGGTCAGCGCCACGACGGCGCTGCTGCCGACTGCCAGGATATCGATCGCCGGTTTGCCCGCTTTGGTGCAGGCGTCGCTGAGACTGTGTGCAGTCTTCTCGTACAACGTGTTGACGGCAACGGCGATGGTGTGGCCGCAGAGCGAGTCCTTATCCGCGAGGTGGGCCGGGTTGCCCTTCCGCACGACCATCTGGTCGCCGATCCGCAGATAGGGGATGAAGTCAAGCACTTCCTCCCGCGCGGGCGTGATGTACATGCCGCTGACGGCTGCATCGATCCGATGTGCCTGGACGGCAGGGATGATGCCGGCGAAGTCCATGCCCAGCATGGCCGATTGCAGCCCGAGCCGCCGGGCGAGTTCGGCCATCATGTCTACGTCAAAGCCGACCGACTGACCGTCGCGCTGGAATTCAAAGGGCGCGAAGGTTGGGCTGGTGCCCCAGGAAAGCTTGCCGGAGGTAACGGTGGATGGCGGCGCGGCCCAGGCCAGGGCCGGAAGGGCGATCAGTGCCGCTGCGATAACGCGTTTCAAGGGGTCTCACTCCGTCGGTTGCGGGACGTACGCGCGCAGAGCCGGACGCTGCAGTCCCAAATGATCACGCAGCGTGGCGCCCCTATAGGCGTTCCGCATAAGCCCGCGGCGTTGCAATTCCGGGACCACACGATCCACGAACAAGTCCAGCCCGCGCGGCATGATGTGGAATTGCAGCATGAAACCATCTGCGGCGCCCGCGGTGAACCACTCCTCCATGACGTCGGCGATGCGCTGCGGGCTGCCAGTAATGGTCTTTCGGCCGCGCTCGTAGCGCATATAAACGTCCCGCAGGGTCGGGTTGCCGTCGCGGATCAGCCGCAGGATGTCGTCGAAAAATCCCTTGTGGAAATTGGCACTCCTGGGAATGCGCGCCTCCGGGATCGGCTCGTCCACAGGCAGGTCGGACAAGTCGGTTTCCAGGTCCATCCCCAGGCGGAAGCGGCCGACATCGGGGTGCACCAGCTCCTGCAGTCGCGCGTAGTCGTCCTCGGCCTCGGCATCCGTGTCCGCCACGACGATCGGCAGCCCGGCCAATACCTTCAGTTCGGACGGTTCGCGCCCAAACCTGGCCATGCGGGCCTTCAGTCCCTCGGTGAAACGCCTGGCGTCGGCGATCGAGGGATTGGAGGAGAACACCACCTCCGCCGTACGGGCCGCCAGGTCCTGCCCCGTGTCGCTGGCTCCGGCCGCGATGATGACCGGATGGCCTTGCGGCGACCGCGCGATGTTCAGCGCGCCATCGACCTTGAAGAAGGCGCCCTCGTGATGGACGGGTTGTTGCAAGGCCGGGTCGAAATACCGGCCGCTGGCCCGGTCGAGGACGAATGCCCCATCGTCCCAGCTATCCCAGAGCTGCCGCACAACATCGACGAACTCGCCGGCGCGCCGGTACCGATCCGCGTGCGGTGCCAGCTTGGCGTGGCCGAAGTTGCGCGCCGCGTAGTCATTGGCTGAGGTGACGACGTTCCAGGCCGCGCGCCCGCCGCTGAGATGGTCGAGCGACGCAAATTGCCGGGCCACGTTATACGGCTCGGAAAAGCTCGTGGAGACCGTGCCGCCCAAACCGATCCGCCCGGTCGCTCCGGCGAGCGCCGTCAGCAGGGTCACTGGCTCGAGCACGTTCATGAACAACGGGAAACGTGACCAGGCGTGAAGGTTATCCGTGCGGGCGGCCGGCGTGTCAGCGATGAAGAACAGATCGAACAGCCCGCGCTCCGCCGTGCGGGCAGCCGTTGCATAGGCGGCCAGGTCGGTAGGCGGCGCCAGAGGCGATTCGGGATGCAGCCAACTCGCCGGGTGCGATCCTGCTGCGCCGAACAGCAGCGCAAGCGACATGTGGGCGCGATCTCCCATCGGCAAGCGAATTCCTCAGGTTAGGCGTTCTTCCCGACCCGCTTCGGCGGCAATCGAGGGCACAGCGCTATGCCATGCGTGCCGGCAAAAAACAATGAAGCAACAGCGGGAGTTGCCGGCCGCCGGGGCGATGCTCAACGACACGCACGACGGTACGGTGCGTTGTAAGCCCGGTGCCGGTCGGGTTTTGCATCAGGCGCACGTCGCCGATCAGAAGATCCCCTTGCGGGACCATACGGGAGTCGCATCGATGTTCGCACCTCCCCCGAAGTGGGGCGGAATGGTGTAGAGTGCGCCCATGGACACGGACCTCGACGGCACGCTGTTCCCCGCCCGCTATTGGCACGCGCTGCCCGACGGGCGCATCCAGTGCGATGTCTGCCCTCGGCTTTGCAAGCTGCATGACGGCCAGCGCGGGCTGTGCTTCGTGCGCGCCCGGCACAACGAGGGCCTGGTGCTGACCACCTATGGCCGTTCCTCCGGCTTCTGCATCGACCCGATCGAGAAGAAGCCGCTCAATCATTTCCTGCCCGGCACGCCGGTGTTCTCCTTCGGCACCGCCGGCTGCAACCTGACCTGCAAGTTCTGCCAGAACTGGGACATCTCCAAGGCGCGGGAGACCGACAAGCTGAACCAGAGTGCGGCTCCGGCGCAGATCGCCACGGCGGCGCGGCAGTTGGGGTGCCGGTCGGTGGCGTTCACCTACAACGACCCGGTGATCTTCCTGGAATACGCGGTGGACACCGCGCGCGCCTGCCACGAGGCCGGCCTGAAGACCGTCGCCGTCACCGCCGGCTACATTACGGCCGAGGCGCGCGGCGAGTTCTACCAGCACATCGACGCCGCCAACGTGGACCTGAAGGCGTTCACCGAACCGTTCTACCGCAACCTGTGCGGGGGCCGGCTCGCGGACGTGCTGGATACGCTGGTCTGGCTACGCCACCGCACGAAGGTGTGGCTGGAGATCACCACCCTGCTGATCCCGGGCGAGAACGACGGCGACGCGGAGCTGGGCGCGCTGGCAAGCTGGGTCGCGGCCGAGTTGGGCACCGACGTGCCGCTGCATTTCAGCGCGTTCCATCCGGATTGGCGGATGCGCGAGCACCCGCCGACGCCGCCGGCGACGCTGACCCGGGCTCGGGCGATCGCGATGGGGCGCGGACTGCGCTACGTCTACACTGGCAACGTGCACGATCCGGCGGGCGGCAGCACATGGTGCCATGGCTGTGGCGCGCTGCTGATCGGGCGGGACTGGTACGAGTTGGGCGGCTGGGGGCTGGATATGCTCGGCCACTGCCAGGCGTGCGGCACGGCGGCGGCGGGCGTGTTCGAGGCGGCGCCCGGCACCTGGGGGCGCAAGCGGCAGCCCGTGCGGTTCGGCGGGTAAGAACCGCGCCTCCCGTGTCATGGCCGGCGAAGGCGATACGCTGGGTCAGCCCGGCACGATGGTGACGGTGATCGTCGTGCCCGCGGACGCCGCGGCAACCGGCGGTGAGCCGGGGGGTTGCAGGAAGGGACCGAGGAAATACTCCTCGAAGAACTGCCGCACGGCCTGGACGCGCGCCTGCTGCAGCGCCGGCGGCGTCGCGGGGGATGAGGCCAGGCCGATCTGCAGGATGTTCGGATCGAGCAAACCCTCGATGAAGCTGGCAAGGACATAGCGCCCCCTGGCGTCCAATTGGGCGCCGCCATTCGGAAACAGCGACTGGTCGGTGAGCGTGACCTGGGAACCGTTCGGCAAAGGCTGCACGGCCACATGGCCGTTGGCGATCTCCGGCGTCAACTGCGTCTGCAGCCGGCCAGTGAGCAAGCTCGGATCGCGGTCGCCTCCGCATGCGGCGAGCAGCGCCGGGAGGCAGAGCAAGGGGAGGAGACGCCAGGCCGGGGACCGTATCATCCGATGTTTCTCCAGTTGCGACCCGGCAAGATCGTTGCGGTTTCGGGCGCTCCGCCGGTTGCCGGCCCCGCCGTCAGGGGGTGTAGGTGCTTGCGGGTTGTTTACGACAGCCGGTTCGGGCTGACCAGCCGTCACGGTTCAGTGGAATGCCGGTGAGGCACCGGGCGGCGCGGAAGGGCTTGGAGCGGACACTCCTGCGCACCGGCCATGAAATTTGCCGACGGATAATACCAGGCAGCGTTATCATTGACACGGACAGCGCCCACCCCGTCATGCCGACGAAGGTCGGCATCCACGGCTTTCCTCCCTACCGTGCGCTGTGAAGTCGTGGATGCCGGCCTGCGCATGCATGACGGGTGGGCACTGTCCGTGTGTCACCCATTTCGCGGGATGGTATAAGACACCAACCGAACCGTCTTGCGACGGGGCGTTCGCATGTTCCGACCCTCTGGCACCGGCAAGAGCTGAATCGAGCTTTTGGTTCCGTTGCTGCCGGACCCCCTACTTGCACACGGCCTCAAGGTCGCGCTTCATCGCCGGCATCCTGGGAGCGATTGGACCTGAGCAAGGGACGAAGCCATGACAAGCGTTGAACACGGCATGATCGCGGTCGACAAGATGGGAACCAAGGTTCTGTTTCTCGATCCGCAGACCCATGCCACCGAGGTGGTGATCGACGGCTTTCTTAGAACCGTGCACGAATTGCTCGTTGTGCCGGAAACCGGCTTCGCTTATGTGCCGATCTTCGGCGACGGCATTCATGGCCGCAATCCCAACCCGCAGCATCATGTCTGCGTTTTCGACCTGCACCGGCGCATGCTCTCCGCCACCATCGATACGTCGCCCTATATCGCCCCGCATACCCTGAAACTCGGGCCCGATGGCCTGATCTACATCACCTGCGAGAACTCGGCGGTCGTCGCGGTGATAGACCGCGACAAGAACAAAGTCGTCGATGCGATCGATACGGGCTCGACCAACGGCCACAGGCTGATCATCGCGCCGGACGGTGAGCACCTCTATACCGAGAACGAGGAGGACGCGACGGTTTCGGTCATCGACCTGAAGCGGCGCAAGCTTCTCGGCAAGATCGCCACCCCGCGACCGCTCGCCGGCATCGCCATTTCGGCCGACGGGCGCACCGTGATCGCGGTCGACGACGAGCAACCGACGCTGTTCCTGATCGACACCGAGGCCGGCAAAGTGCGCGAGGAAGTGCCGTTGAAGGATGTGCCGAAGCCGGCACAGATCGCGCGCTACGCGCCGGACTTCAGCCTGCTCGCGGTCACCAGCGTCAGCGGTGACACCGTCAGCCTGATCGAGCCATCGTTTATAGGGCAGACCGCGATCAAGGTCGGCTCGCAGCCGATGGACATGGCGTTCCGCGGCGACGAATTGTTCGTCGCCTGCCAGGGCGACGGCTCCGTGCACGTCATCGACATTCCCGGCAGGCGGCACAAGACATGCTTTTCCGCGGGCACGGGCTGCGAGTCGCTGGGGTTTTTCTAGGCGTCTTACCCACAAAAGCGGTTCCTGGGTCGCGCTCCGTCAACCGGGATATCTGCACCGAGCGTGAGACCGGCCCCATGACGGCAACCTGCCAACGGCGGACCGGAATGTGTACGCGGGCGTCATGCGACGGGGGCTTCAGGGGGTCGAGGCGGACAACATCCGGGCATGCCAGCGCAGATGGTCTTCCACAAACGTGGCAATAAAGAAATACGAATGGTCGTATCCCTCCTGCCACCGTAGCGTCAGTGGGATGCCGGCTTTGGCACAGGCGCTCTCCAATAACCCAGGCTTGAGCTGCGTCTCCAGGAACCCGTCCGCGGTGCCCTGGTCAACGAGAAGCTCCGGGAGCCGCGCCCCATCCTCGATCAGTGCACAGGCGTCATGGCCACGCCACGCTGCCCGGTCCGGGCCGAGATAGCCACCCAGCGCCTTCTCTCCCCACGGGCAGTTCATCGGGGAAGCGATGGGAGCGAAGGCCGACACAGAGGCAAAATGGCCCGGATGGCGCAGGGACAGGGTAAGCGCCCCGTGGCCGCCCATCGAATGTCCCATGATCCCCTGTCGCTTCATGTCGGCAGGCAGAGTGCGGGCGACGAAGTCCGGCAGATCCTGCATGATGTAGCTCTCCATGCGATAGTGCTGTGCCCAGGGTGCCTGCGTGGCGTCGAGGTAGAAGCCAGCGCCCAGCCCGAAGTCGTAAGCGCCCTCAGGGTCATCCGGCACGCCATCGCCACGCGGCGAGGTGTCGGGCGCGATCAGGATCAGCCCCAGTTCAGCGGCGACGCGCTGAGCCCCCGCCTTCACCGTGAAGTTCTCCTCCGTGCAGGTCAGTCCGGCGAGGAACCACACGACCGGGAGCGGCCCTGCCGCTGCCTGGGGCGGAACGAAAGCGGCAAAGCGCATCTCCGTAGCCGTTGTCTTGGAGGAATGCCGGAAGATGTATTGCGTGCCGCCGAAGCACCGTGTCGCCGAGACGGTTTCAGGTGTCGCATTCGCCATGACGTTCTCCATAGCCAATCGCACCAAGCATAAACGCCGTGGAGGCTCGCCGGTGGCCCGGCGGTTCCAATCCGGGCGGCTCCAATACTTGCCATGCGCCGCGACAGCAAAGCTCCTTCTTTGTGCGTCCTTCCTGATCTTCCCTGGACTTTGTGAGGTATCTCCTGCGTTGCGGCAGCACCGGCCCAGCCAGACAAGCGTCAAACCGTTCCAACCGAACGCCGCTACGCGACGCCCGCGACGGCCAGCAGCGCTGCCAATCCCGCGGTCATGCCGCGCACGCTCGCCTCGGGTTCGACATCGATCCACTCCTCCAGCGAATGCCCGCGCCCGCCGCTGCCGCCGGAGCCGATCTTGATCGCCGGGATCCCCAGGCTCATCGGGATGTTCGCATCGGTCGAGGATGCCTCGCACTTCGGCGCGAACCCGTGCGCCTCCAGCGCCGCCTGCGCCAGCCGCACCAGTTCGGACGACTCGTCGGTATGCCCCGCCGGCCGGTCGCCGATCTTCACGATGTCCGCGGTCACCGCGCCGCTGCGGGTGGACCGCGCGGCGTTCTCCGCCGCCACCGCATCCGTCACCAATGCCAGAAACTCTCGCTCCAGCCTGTCGAGTTCCTCCGGCGCCTCGGACCGCAGGTCGAAGTCGGTCCACACGCTGTTGGGAATGGAGTTGATCGACGTCCCGCCGCCGGTCACCGAGGCACTATACGTGGTCTTCGGCCGCGCCGGCACCTTCACCCGCCCCAGCCGGGCGATCGCGTCCGCCATCGCATACATCGGATTGACCAGGCCGAACGCGCCATAGCTGTGGCCGCCCGGCCCGTTGAAGGTCACGCGATAGCGCTTCGAACCGACGCCGCCGGTGGCGATGCGCTCCATGTCCGGGCTGTCCACGGTGATAAATGTGCTGATGCGGTCCTTGTAGCGGCCCTGCTGGAACAGATACCGCATGCCGCGCAGATCGCCCGGGCCTTCCTCACCCACGTCGCCAACGAACAGGATGTCGGCGCGGGTACGGATGCCGGCCGCGTCCATGGCGCGCAGCCAGGCCAGCAGCACTGCCAGGCTGCGAGTGTCGTCGCCGACGCCTGGCGCAAACAGTTTGGTGCCCTCGCGCCGGACGGTCAGGTCGGTTCCCGGGGGAAACACCGTGTCCAGATGCGCCGCGACGCAGATCAGC
>DATHNI010000127.1:0-5712 GCA_035486135.1 Acetobacteraceae bacterium | reverse complement strand
GAAGAGGGAGAGGTCGAGACGCTAGCGCATCTCGACTTCTCCCGCTGCGCGGGGGGAGAGGTTTACTAAGGCGGCAGCCAGCTCGTTCAAACTGTACGGCTTGCGCAACCGCGGCCATTCCGCGCCGACGAGCCCATCCAGCTCGGCGAATCCGCTGGCAATCAGGATCGGCAGCGACTTGTGCAGTGCGCGCGCGTGTGCGGCCAGTTGCGCGCCAGACATGCCCGGCATCATGTGATCGGTCAGCAGCAGATCGAAATTGCCATCCTTGCGCAGCACCGCCAAAGCCTCCTCGCCCGACGAGACAGCGGTAACCGCGTTGTGGCCAAGCTCTTCCAACATGCCGGTGGTGCCCGCAACGACGAGCGGATCGTCGTCCACCAGCAGAATACGCAGACTGTGCGCGATGATGGGCCGCCCCGCGTTCGCGGCCGACGTGTCATCGGCGGCGGCCTCCCGAACGAGTTCCGTGGTCCGGGGCAACCACAATTCAACAGTCGTGCCCACGCCAGGCTGGCTCGACAGCAGCAACGCACCGCCGGACTGCACTGCGAAGCCATGCACCATGGACAGACCCAGGCCGGTTCCCTTGCCTGGCCCCTTGGTGGTGAAGAATGGATCGGCGGCGCGTGCCAACGCGACCTCATCCATGCCGGTTCCGGTGTCAGCGACCGTGAGCACCACGTATTCGCCGGCCGGCACCGTCGGTTCGCCGCTGAACCCGATGAAGCTGCTGTCAGCGCTCATAACGGTAACGTTGCGCGCGGTCAGGCGCAGGCGCCCGCCGTCCGGCATTGCATCGCGCGCATTCGCGGCGAGGTTGAGCAATGCCAGTTCAAGCTGATTCGGATCGGCGCGAAGGTTCCAAAGCCCGACTGGAAACTCCTCCTCGATGCGAATGTCGGGGCCAAGCAAATGGGCCAGCATCTGGCGCAGCGAGGCAAACAGCTTGCGTGGATCGATCGGGCCCGGCGTCAGTTCCTGCTGACGTGCGAAGGCCAGCAATCGGGTGGTGAGCGCCGCGCCACGTCTGGCGCCCTGCATCGCGGCGTCCAACAGCCGCGCGGCGCGCGCATCGTCCGCCGGCAAACGCCGGGCCAGCAATTGCAGGCTGCCCTGGATGATCATCAGCAGGTTGTTGAAATCATGCGCGACGCCGCCTGTCAGGCGACCCAGCGCCTCCAGCTTTTGCGCCTGGCGCAGCGCGCTTTCGGCGCGATTGCGCGCGGTGATGTCACTGATCACCGTGAGGCTGTGCAGGAAACGCCCGCTCGCGTCATCGCGCACCGGGCGCGCGGTGACAACGATATCGGCGACGTCGCCCGAGGCCTTCACCAGGCGATACTCCACCGATCTGCTCTCTCTGGCTGGTACTGTATCGATCAGTTCAGGCGCCGCCTTTTGGCGATAGAGCGACGCAGACACCGGATCGAGGAACTCGGCAAAGGAATGCCCGATCGCCTGGGCTTTGTCATAGCCCGTATAGTCGACCCAGGCCTCGTTCACCTCCAGCAGCAGTCCGTCGATACCCATGGAGTGAACCGGAATGGGAATGCGCTGAAACGGCAGAAAGTATTCGGTTGCCGGTTGGGCAGGTTGCGGTGAATCCTTCGCATCGCCGTGATCTGCCAGTGCGTCCGCTTGCGAGTCCAACAACCCCTCCACATCCAAGACGCGCCGCTGCTCTCAATGCCTGGAGAGAGTTTCATGTGCGTTCACTTGGCGCAATGCCAGTCGTCATGGCAGAAAGGCTGGCAAAGTGCGGTCGCCTGCGCGATGTATCACTCAGAATTGAACCGGCACGAGATGCGCACGCATTCTACCGGGCTATGCGCAGTCTGATCACGTTCCACGATGCCGGCGCGAGCGTCACCTGCACGTGATCCTGCGACACGCTGACACCGTCGAGGACGCTTGGTGTGACTCGATCCGGATGCTCTTTCGTGTTCACCGCATCCAGATTGTCGTGCCGCAACTGCGTTGCGTGGTCGATGGCCAGCACACCAAACCCGCTCGTCGCGACGTTCAGTGACATTTCTTCCGCCACGTTCCGGTTCAACGCGAACAGCGTCAGCATGCCGGCATCCGTGTCATGCGCCGCCGCGAGGCTGAGATACGGCGCAGTCAGCGGAAACCACAAATCCGCCGCACCGCGCGGGTCATAGTAACGCGCGCTGTATTCCGGCGAGTCGATTTCGGCGCGCAGAACGGTCCCGCGCCCGAACCGGCTGAAATGCGCGAACGGATGGAAGATCGTTTGTCGCCAGGCTGGCCCTCCAGTTTCGGTCATGATCGGCGCGATCACGTTCACCAACTGCGCCAGGCACGCGATCCTGACACGATCGGCATGATTGAGCAGCGAGATGCACATGCCACCGAACGCCAGCGCGTCCTGCATCGAATAATGTTCCTCAATGATGGGCGGTGCGACCGGCCAGCCAGGTCGCGTGCGATCCTGCTGCCGCCGGCGCGTGCGATACCACACATTCCATTCGTCGAAGCTCAGCATGATGCGCTTCGACGAATGCCGTCGCGCCGAAACGCCATCGGCGATCGCCGTCACTTGCTCTATGAACCGATCCATCAGCACGCCAGTCGCCAGCAATGCACCGGTGTCGCCGGCGTAGTCGTTGACGTAGAGGTGTAACGAAATCGCATCCACATGATCGAAGCAGTGCTCCAGCACCGTCTGCTCCCAGGCGCCGAAAGTCGGCATGTTGGGACCCGACGAGCCACAGGCGACCAGTTCCACACCCGGATCGACCCAGCGCATCATCTTGGCCGCCTCGGTGGCGGCGCGGCCATACTCTTCGGCGGTTTTTGCCTGCATCTGCCACGGACCGTCCATCTCGTTGCCGAGGCACCACAGCTTCACCCCATGCGGCGCGTCCCAGCCATGCGCGCGACGTTGCTCGGACAGCGCGGTGCCACCCGGATGATTGCAATACTCCAGCAATCGCCGCGCCGCGTTGCCATCGCGTGTGCCGAGATTGACGGCGAGCATCGGTTCGACCTCGGCCACGCGGCACCAGTCAATGAATTCGTTGGTACCGAACCGGTTGGTCTCGGTGGACAGCCACGCCAGATCGAGCCGGCTTGGTCGCTGCGAAACAGGGCCGACACCATCTTCCCAGTCGTAGCCTGAGACGAAATTGCCGCCGGGATAGCGGATCACCGTGGGCGCCAGTTCGCGCACCAGCGCCAGCACGTCGCGCCGGAAGCCGCGCTCGTCCGCTTGCGGGTGGTCCGGTTCGAAGATGCCGCCATACACGCAGCGGCCGAGATGCTCCACGAACGCGCCGAACAGCCGGCGATCGGTCGTGCCGATGATCGAATCCGGTCGCAGCCGGACGTTGACGTTGCGCATCGCAGCTTTCCTATCCCGCTTGCGCGAGAGGGTAGGGTGAGGCGCCCAGCAGCGCGAGAGTGCCGGGTGAGGGTGCCGCCGGCGTTAAGGCCCGCTACTCTGCGCCCCAACAATCATCCTCGAGGAGACGCCGCATGAGCGACACCCTGCCAACCGCCACCCGGGTAACGGACCCTGGAATCCGCGCGCTGTATCGCCTGGAGAATCGCTGGCAGGCCTGGCTCGAGGTTGAAGTCGCACTGGCCCGCGCGCAGGCCGAGCTCGGCATCATTCCGCAGGACGCCGCCGAGGCGATCGCACGCGCAGCCCGGCTGGAATTGCTGGATCGCGCCCGCATAGACGAGGGCTTTGCACGCACCGGCCACACCATCGTGCCGTTGGTCTGGGAACTCAGCCGCGTGGTCGGAGAAAAGCATGGCGGCTGGGTGCACTGGGGCGCCACCACGCAGAACATTACGCAGACCGGCGATTTGCTCGTGCTGCGCCAGGCCCACGGCGTCTTCCTCAAACTGATCGGCGAGACGCTGGCTGCGATGGCCGACCTGGCGGAGCGTGGCGCCGACATGCCGTTGCCCGGCCGCACGCACGGCCAGCACGCGGTGCCGGCGACGTTCGGCTATAAGGTCGCCGTGTGGATCGACGAACTGATCCGCCACGTCGAGCGATTCCGCCAGGCAGCACCCCGCATTTTTGTCGCGATGCTGGGTGGGGGCGCCGGAACCTTCGCCTCGTTGGGAGAGCAGGGGCCGCCGGTGCAGGCGGGGATTGGGCGGCAGCTTGGGATGCTGCCGATGACCATACCGTCGCGCGCGCTCGGCGATCACCTCGCGGAAAATATTTGCCTCCTTGGGCTGCTGGCGGCGACGTGCGGCAAGATCGGGCGCGAGGTCTATACGCTGATGAAGACGGAATTCGGCGAAGTGGAGGAACCTGTGCCGCCCGGCACCGTCGGCAGCTCCACCATGCCGCAGAAACGCAACCCGAAACTATGCCAGGACATCATCGCCGCATCGGCGGAGGTGCGCGCGTTGGTGCCGCTCGCGCTGGAGGCGATGCAGACGGAGCATGAAGCGGATCGCACCACCAGTGTGATGATGGATTCCGCCGAATCGCGTGCCTGTATCGCGACCGGTGATATGCTGAGCAGATTGGGCGAGGTTATGCGGGGGTTACGTCTTGATCCGGCGCGGATGCGCACCAATTTGGATCTCGGCGGCGGCCTTATCATGGCCGAGGCGGTGATGCTGCAACTCGGGGCAGTCATCGGGCGGCAGCACGCGCACGATGTGGTCTATGAGGCGGCACAGAGCGCGTTCACGGAAAATCGTTCGTTTGGCGGATTGCTGGCGGCCGACCCGCGCGTCACCGCCCACCTGGACGCGCAGGCGATCGAGGCGTTGCTCGATCCCACCGCCTATACCGGCTTGTGCGGCAAGATGGCGCGTGACGCCGCGGCGCGTGCGCGCGATCTGGCGGGGGAGATCGGCAGGGCATAAGCCAGCGCCCGCCTGTCATTGCGAGAAGCGGAGCGCCGAAGCAATCTCCCGCCTGACGAGCGTTCCTCGGTTCATCGGGCAGGGGATTGCCGCGTTGCTTCGCTCCTCGCAATGACAGGGGGGCCTCGGGTTCGTTTTGGGAGCGTCCAACATGCAGATCACCGCCGTCCGCGTCCTGCGCTTGTGCGGCACGATGCAGACCGCAGGCCCGTTCTGGGAGGAACGCCTGGTGCGGCCGATCGACATCTATCCGGAATACCGCGTGCGCGACGACTTCGAGGGCGGCGTGCAAAGCGATGCGACGCATTTCCGGGTAGAGCAATACTTCGTAAGGATCGAAACCGACGAAGGCCCGCACGGCATCGCGGGCCCGCTGCCGGAGATGGTGGCGCTGTTCGTAGCCAAGCGGCTGCGGCCGATCCTGCTGAAGCAGGATCCCATCGCGCACGAAAAACTGTGGGACCAGATGCACCGGATCATGGTGCACGGACGTCAGGGCGACGCAATGCTGGCGATCAGCGCCGTCGATTGCGCGCTGTGGGATTTGAAAGGCCGCTGGCTCGGCCAACCGGTGTATCGCATCCTTGGCGGCCCGACCCAGGCATCGCTGCCCGCCTATGCCAGCATGCTCGGCTTCGCCGTGTAGGACATGGGCCGCGTCCGCGATCGCGCCAAGCAGTACCAGGAAGCCGGCTACACCGCCCAAAAGTGGTTCTTCCGCTTCGGCCCGGCCAGCGGCGCCGAGGGCATGCACAAGAACGTCGAAATGGTCCGCACCCTGCGGCAGGCGCTCGGCGAGGACTACAACATCATGCTGGATTGCTGGCAGTCGATGGACGTGACCTATGT
>DATHNI010000126.1:0-11122 GCA_035486135.1 Acetobacteraceae bacterium | reverse complement strand
GTGCCTCCCGGTGCTGAATATCCGGTTGATGGATCGCCTGATCGGGTGAGGTACGGCCGAACCGGGCGCTAACCAGCCGTCGAGCGTGCGAGCATCCTTTGTCCGCTCCCCACCCAAAGGGGCGATAGCCGTATCCGCTGGAATGAACCGCCGCATCCGACCTTTTGGACCCGCCCAATTCGACCGACTACCCCCTCGCCCCATCCTCTCCCGCTTTCCGGCAAAGGGAGTAAGCTCGGCCTCCCATCCGGAGGACCGACTTTGCTCGCCAACATCCCCGCCACCCAGACCGTTATCGAAATCAAGTCCCCCGGCGGCCCGGAGGTGCTGGTCCCCGCCATCCGCCCCGTCCCGGAACCGAAGCAAGGCGAGGTGCTGATCCGCATCGCCGCGGCCGGCGTGAACCGCGCCGACTGCCTGCAACGCATGGGCCGCTACCCGATGCCGCCGGGCGCCCCGGACATCCCCGGCCTGGAATGCGCCGGCACCATCGTCAAGCGCGGCGACGGCGTGACGCAGTGGCAGGACGGCGACCAGGTCTGCGCGCTGATGATCGGCGACGGCTACGGCGAATACGCCGCCGTTCCCGCCGTGCAATGCCTGCCCATTCCGCACGGCGTCAGCCTGATCGACGCCGGCGGGCTGCCGGAAACCTTCTGCACCGTCTGGACCAATGTGTTCGACCGCATCCACCTCAGCGCGGGCGAAACCTTCCTGATGCAGGGCGGCAGCAGCGGCATCGGCATGACCGCCATCCAGCTTGCCAAGGCATTCGGCGCCAAGGTGATGACGACCGCTGGCTCGGAAGAGAAATGCCAGGCCTGCCGCGACTACGGCGCCGACCTCGCGATCAACTACCACACCCAGGATTTCGTTGCCGAGGGCAAGGCGTTCACCAACGGCCGTGGCGTCGACGCGATTTTCGACATGGTCGGCGGCGACTACATCCCGCGCGAGATCGAGGTGCTGGCACGCGAAGGACGCCTGTGCTTCGTCGCGCTGATGCACGGCACCAAGGTGGAGGCAGATTTCGGCGCCGTGCAGCGCAAGCACCTGACCATCACCGGTTCGACATTGCGCTCGCGCAGCATCGACCAGAAGGCGGCGATCGTTGCTGCATTGCGGGAGAAGGTGTGGCCGCTCTGGGCGCAGGGCAAGCTGCGGACGTTTACCTATAAGCAATTCCCGCTGGCCCAGGCAGCGGACGCCCACCGCCTCATGGAATCCAGCCAGCATATCGGAAAGATATTGCTGGTGCCGTGATGATGCCGGACCAGTGCTGCGCCGCAGCACATTTTCGCCGTGACATTGCCCTCGCATGTCGCGGCAACCTGCGATAGTGTCGCCATTCGCGCGTGACAGCGCGGCTTCGTCTCGCTTTCCGGTCTGGGCATGAACTTTCTCCATACGCATATCTTCATCGGCCTGCTGCACGCGTATGGTTACGCCGGCCTGGCGCTGGTCGTCGGACTGGAAAGCCTGGGCTTGCCGCTGCCGGGCGAGGGCTTGCTGATCATGGCCGCGGTCTATGCCGGCAGCACCCACAACATGAATCCGTATCTGGTCGGCGTGTCGGCTGCGGTCGGCTCGATCGTCGGGCAGATGGCGGGCTACGCTATTGGCCTCAGCGTGGGTTACCGCCTGCTGCGCCGCTACGGCGCGCGTATCGGCCTCACCCCGCGCCGCCTGGCGTTAGGCCGCCTGATGTTCCGCCGCCACGGCGTCAAGGTCGTGGTCGTCGCCCGCTTCGTCATCGTGCTGCGGGTGATCGCGGCGCTGCTGGCCGGCGCCAACCGCATGCCGCTGCAACGCTTCATCGCGGCCAACGTCGCCGGCAGCGTGGCCTGGGCGGCGTTCTACAGCATCGGCGCCAGCATGCTGGGCACGCAGATGAAGCATGAATCCGGCCCGATCGGGATCGCCGTCGGCGTGGTCGTGGCGCTGATGTTCGGGGTCGGCAGTTGGATCATGCACCACCACGAGCGGAAGCTGACGTCTGCAGCGCCGATGCACGTACAACGGCGCCGGGCCATGGCGGGGCGGGTGTCGGTGCCGGCCGGCAATATCAGCGTCAGGGTGCCGCATCGTAGAACATGACCTGCCCACCCGGCAGGATCTGATTCATAATGTCGAAATCCCGTACATTGCGGGTCAGCACGACGAAGCCATTGGCGAGCGCGTGGAGGAACCGCGTCGCGTCGTTCAGCGCGGCAAGTTGCGCGCCGGGGCGTGTCCGCTTTACCTGCTACATCCGTCCCGGCAGCCATAGCGCGATCGCCGGGAACAGGATCAGCACCACCAGCCGCGTGATGTCGGTCAGCACGAACGGGATCACCCCGAGAAAGATCGTCGAGAAACTGACGTCCTTCACGACCGTCTTGATGACGAACACGTTCATCCCCACCGGCGGATGGATCAGCCCCAGCTCCACCGTCATCACGATGATCACGCCGAACCACACGGGATCGAAACCCAAAGAGGTGATGACGGGAAAGATGATCGGCACCGTCAGGATGATCATCGCCATTGCATCCATCAGGCAGCCGAGCGCCAGGTACATCAGCATGATCACCGCCAGCACGCCGTAGCGGCCCATGCCGAGCCCGGTGATGAATGCCGTCACGTTCTGCGGCGTTTGCGTTACGGTGAGGAAATAGCCGAACAGGATGGCGCCGATCAGCACAGTGAACACGGCCGCCGCGGTCCGCGTCGCCTGCAGCAACGATTCGAGAATGTCCGCGCGCGACAGCCGCCGCCGCGCAATGCTGATCAGGAACGCGCCACCGGCGCCCATGCCCCCGGCCTCGGTGGGCGTGAACAGCCCGCCATACAAACCGCCGATCACGAACACGAACAACGCCAGCGGCGCCCAGACCTCGCGCGCCGCGCCCCGGCGCTCGGCCCACGAACTGCGTGGCGCCTGCGGCAGGAAGCGCGGACGCACCCGGCCGATGATGCCGATCGTTGCCATGTACATCGACACGGCCAGGAACCCCGGCAGCACACCGGCGATGAACAGCTTGCCGATGTCCTGCTGGGTGATCAGCCCATACACCGCCAGCACAATCGATGGCGGGAACATCGCCCCCAGCGTGCCGCCCGCGGCGATCACTCCGGTGGCGAAGGACTGCGGATAGTCGAAACGCCGCATTTCCGGATACGCAACGGTGGAGAACGTCGCCGCGGTCGCCACCGACGATCCGCTGATCGCGGCGAAGGCACCGCAGGCGGCGATGGTGGCGATGCCCAGCCCGCCCCGCCAATGCCCCACGAACGTATTAGCCGCACGAAACAATTCCCTGCTCATTCCCGAGCGCGACACGAACGCACCCATCAGCAGGAACATCGGGATCACGCCGAAGGTGTAGTCGGTGACGATACGCATCGAGGTCTGGCCGACCATCTTCAACGCCGGGCCGGCCCCCACCAGGTAGCCGAACCCGCTGACGCCGACCAATCCCATCGCCATGCCAACCGGCACGCGCAGCAGCATCAATGCGAACAGCACGACAAAGCCGATGACCGCGACGGCGTCGGGAGAGAGGTCCATTACGACACTATACTCCCCCTCCCCTTGAGTGGAGGGGGAGTATCCTTTTCGTTTGCTCCGTCCGCGCGAACCCCGGCGACGTAAGAGAGAGGCTCCATCTCACTCCACCGCCTTGATCGCGTTCGCATCGAAGCTCTCCGGCCGGAACACCAACCGATAGGTGCGCACGGCAATCAGCAGCACGGCGGAGACATCGCCCAGCCACGCCACCAGGGCGAACGGCCAGGTCGGCAGCCGCAGATCGAAGGTCAGCACGTTGTCCGCCCGCGTCATGCGAACCTTGTCGAACAGCATCGCCGTCTGCACCGACACGACCAGCAGCAGCACCAGGGTGGCGAACACGTCGATCGCTCGCTTGCCGCGCGGCCCCGCGGCGGCCCATACCAGATCGACGGTGATGTGCGTGCCCCGATAGCTGGTCGCCGCGATACCCCAGAAGATGAGAATCCCCAGCAACTGCTTGCCGAAATCGTAGCTGTCAGGGATGGAGTAGGTGAAGAAATAGCGCAGCAGCACACTGATGAAAATGTCGGCGGCGACGATGCCGACGAACGCCGCCGCCAGCAACTCGATGCCGTCGATGAACCGGTCCATCGCGCTGCGACGGGCGCGGACCACCGCCCCCTCCGGGCCAGGCGCCCCCTCCGGGCCAAGTGCCCCCGGGGCCGCCTTGCGGGCGAATTCGCGCTCCAGGTCGCTCATGCGGTCACTGCACGAGCGAGTCGCGCTTCTTCAACTCGTTCTGCAGATCGCTGAACACCTTGTCGGCATTCGGCACATGCGCCGCCCATTTCGCCTTCAGTGGTTCGGCCGCCTTGCGCCACGCCGCGACTTGCTCCGGCGTCAGCTTGTAAACCTCGTGCCCCGGCTCGGCGGCGATCCGCGCCAGGCCCGCATGTTCCCAATCGGCCCAGGGGCTGGCGACCTTCTCGGCCCACTCGGTGGTGCAGTGATGATCGATCACCGCCTGCTGCGCGGGAGACATCGACGCGTAGCGGTCCTTGTTCATCACCCAGACGAAAATGCCGCTCCAGAACGGCATGTCCATGTCGTATTTCACCACCTTGTCGATGCCGAACAGGATGGTGGATTGCCAGGGAAAGGTGATGGCGTCGGCAACCCCGCGTTCCAGCACCTCACGTGCTTCCGGCGCGGAGGCCTGCACGTTGGTGCCGCCCAGCATGGTGACGAACTCGCCCAGCGTTGCGTTGGCCGGGCGGATCTTCATGCCCTTGATGTCCTCCGGCATGACGATCTTCTTGGTGCGCGAGTGCCAGGTGCCGGGGTCCAGCGCGAAGGCGAAACAGAAATGCACGTCCTTCATTTCCGTCGGCGCATAGGGGCGGTACCAGGCGTCGAGCCCGGCCGATCCACCCTTGGCATTGGCCAGCAGGAACGGCATCTCGGCCGCGGCGATGATCGGGAAGCGTCCCGGCTGGTAGCCCGGGTTGACATAGGCGAAGTCGGCGATGCCGTCGCGCGCCATGTCGTAATGGTCCATCGCCTTGCCCAATTGTTCAGACGGGAACAGGGTCGATTTGATGGTGCCGCCGGATTCCTTCTCGATGTCGGCGGCCCAGGCCTGCAACGATGGGTTCAGCGGATGCGCCGGAGGAACCCAGGTGGACAGCTTCAGCATGACCGTCTTGTCCTGCGCCGCCGCCCCCGCGCTCAGCCCGACCCAGCACAATAACCCGGCCACCACCGCAGGTGGTGTCATTCGCCGGACAGCGCGCAGCAACCGCATGGTGATGTTCCCTCCGTTTCTTGGTGACGCAAAGTGCCGAAGCTTCGGCGTTACGGCAAGCGGCCATTCAACGGCATCGCGCATTATCGGCGGCGGATCAGAGCATTTTCGGCGAGAATGGAATCGACGAGGAGTCCCTGTCATTGCGAGGCGTGGAGCGCCGAAGCAATCCCCTGCCTGACGAGCCTTCCTCGGCTCGTCAGGCAGGAAATTGCTTCGGGGCGCTTTGCGCCGCGCAATGACAGAAGGGCCGGCGTTTGGCCAGTCAGGATGATGATGCGGAAACGCGATTCGTTACAGCGGCGTCGCGGGGTGCCGATCAGGCACCATTCAGGAAACGTTGCGCGGCGTCCGGATCGATCAGGGCATGCACGTCGAATCGCGCGGGGATGATGTCCGCCCACTCGTTCAGCCGCCGATGCAGCGCCTCGTTCGACGGCACGTCGAACAGGGCGACCGCGCCGCGGCCCACCTTGGCGTAGATGGAGGTGACCTCGCCCGACGCTCGCAGCGGGGCCACCCAGGTCCAGAAACGTTGCCGCGCCGCCGTCACGCTGCCCGGAGGCTCCGGGCGCGGGTCGCTGATCACCAGGAAAAGCATGCGATGCCTCCGTTGTTGCGCTGCACCGACACTTGCCCGGTGTGACGGCGCGCGCAACCATCGCGCACGAAGGCACGGACGGGGGCGGCAATGGATGCGGACTATGTGGTGATCGGCGCCGGCTCGGCTGGCTGCGTCGTCGCCTGCCGCCTGTCCGAGACGGGCGCGCGGGTGATCCTGCTGGAAGCCGGACCACCCGATAGCAACATCTGGATTCACATTCCGGCCGGCGTGCTGAAGCTGCTGCGGCATCCCGTGGTGAACTGGAATTTCAGCGCCGATGGATCGCCCGGCACCGCGGGCCGCGAGATCCATTGGCCGCGCGGCAAGGTGCTCGGCGGGTCGAGTTCGATCAACGGCATGCTGTATGTGCGCGGCAATCCGGCGGACTTCGACGGCTGGGCACAGATGGGCTGCCGTGGCTGGAGTTTCGACGACGTGCTGCCGTTCTTCCGCAAGTCAGAGCACTATGTGCAGGGCGGCGAAGCGGACTATCGCGGCCAGGGCGGACCGCTGCAGGTCGAGGACTACCGCACCATCCTCCCGTTGACGCATCATTTCGTCGCCGCCGCACAGCAGGCCGGCTTCGCGCTCAGCCGCGATCTGAATGGGCGCCAGCAGGAAGGCGTCGGCTATTCGCAAATGACCCGGCTGGGCCGGTTCCGAGGTTCCACCGCGCGCACCTTCCTCGCCGCGGCGAAAGGCCGCACGAATTTGCGTGTCGAGACCGACGCGCTCGCCACGCGCCTGCTGTTCGGCGGCAAGCGCTGCACCGGCGTTGCGTTTCGCCAGCGCGGGCAGGATCAGCAGGCGCTCGCCGCGCGCGAGGTGATCCTGTGCGGCGGTGCGGTGAATTCGCCGCATTTGCTGCAGATCTCCGGCATCGGTCCGGCGGCGCATCTGCAATCGATCGGCGTGCCGGTGCGGCATGAGCTGCCGGGTGTCGGCGGCAATCTCCAGGACCATTACGTGACGCGCGTGTCGCATCGCGCGAAGGATGCGGTGTCGATCAATCAGCTTGCGCGCGGGCCTCGGCTGGCGGTGGAGGCGGCGCGGTTCGCCCTGACCGGACGCGGTGCGCTGACGTTCGGCGTCACCAGCGCGCAGGTGTTCTGCCGGTCGCGCGAGGGCCTGGCCAGTCCCGACCTGCAACTGCTGTTCACGCCGGCAAGCTATGATGCCGCGCGGTTCGGGGAACTGGAGCGTGTGCCGGGCATGACCGTGGCGATCTGCCCGGTGCGGCCGGACAGCCGGGGCTCGATCATGGCGCGTTCGCCGGACCCGTTCGCTGCGCCGGTCATCGCGCCGAATTACCTGTCGGATGCGAACGATGCGCGGGTGTTGCTGGCGGGGATGCGCATCGCCCGGCGCATCTTCGCCCAGCCGGCGATGGCGCGTCACAGCGTGGCGGAGACCCTGCCCGGGCCGGACGTGGCGTCCGATGCGGATCTGACAGAGCACGCGCGGCAGTACGGCACGACGATCTATCACCCGGTCGGCACGTGCCGCATGGGCGAGGGCCCGAGCGCCGTGGTGGACGCGAGGCTGCGCGTGCATGGCATCGGGGGATTGCGGGTGATCGACGCCTCGGTGATGCCGACGCTGACCACCGGCAATACCAACGCGCCAACCATCATGATCGCGGAGAAGGGCGCCGCGATGATCCGCGAGGACGCGACGGCGTGACCAGTAGCCAGATCCAGAGTGCCGCGAAACGGCGGGCTTGTCTTCGCGGGTTGTGATTGCGGGTTGACAAAGTCGTCCGCGAAGGATGCTCCCCCTCCCCTTGAGGGAGGGGGTTGGGGGGAGGGGTTCCGTGCGGTACGAACCCCTCCCCCAACCCCCTCCCTCAAGGGGAGGGGGAGTCTGGTTCTTGCCAAGCGCGGCCGCCGTCAGATGACGCAGAGTCCCGCCCAGGCGGCGATCAGGCCGGCGGCAATGGCTGCCGCGGCGAGGTAGGAAGACAAACCGGCCGGTCCACCGATCGCCGCAGGCGCCGGACCCGGTCGTTCGGATCTCGCGGACGGATGGCCACCGGGCGACAGATCCCGCGCGCGGCGCCCGGGCACGGCGTGCCATGTGATCGCAAACGGCACCGCCGTCATGGCGGCAGGCGCGACATCATATTCGACGACCGACTCGTGCATCGCCCACCGACCCGTGCGCAACATTGATGCAAATGGTCTCGCCCCAAAAAAATCCGCCGGGAAAATCAGGCCTCCCGGCGGGTTGCAAGTTCAGGGGAGGAAACCGAAGTCTGTGTAGCTCACGAACTCGTGTGCGTTCAACTGAATACTCACGAACTCGCGATCACGTTTTCCGCCGCTACTTGCAATAGTTACAGAATACTTGTTGCTAAACCGGGACGTCGGCGGGTTTTACGCCCGGCCGGGCCGCATCACTCGGGCAGGACTTCCATGGCGTCGCCCACCGCGAAACGCCCGCCTTCCACCACCTCGGCATGCACGCCCAGCTCAACGTGCCCGTACAGCGCGCGCAGCTCCTCTACCGGCACCGCGTCGCGCTCCGCCGTCACCGGGTTCACCTCGGTCGCCGGACAGCGCACGATCGGCTTCACCACGCGCAGCACCGCGCCGCCGAGCTGGATCTGCTGGCCGACCCAGCCCCGCTCGCTCCAGGCCGGCGCGCCGGAGAACCAGACATTGGCCCGGAAGCGCCGGCGATGGCGGCGGGCGCCCACCCGGGCCTCATAGTCGCGCAGGCTGGCGAGGTTGATCAGGCTCACCACCTTGCCACGCTGGTCGCAGAAGCTGTGGCCGGGAACATAGTGGAAGACCGGCTGGCCGCGGACCTCGTCGCCCAGGTAGTCGGTCAGGAAGGCGCCGATGCGCTGCCGCCCGGCCGCGCTCAAGGCGTTCTCCACCACCGCGGAGCCGTCGGGCGCGCGGATCGCCAGCATGCCCGTGCGCGGGTCGAAGAAGGAGAACAGTGCGGCGATCCGGGCATTCTTCATCAGGCACATGAAGTTGGCCTTCTGCCGCCAGGCCGGTTCGGCCGGGTCGAATCCCGAATCCCCCTGCGCCAGGGCGAATGCGCGGTCCCAGGGGATGCAGCCGCCATCCTCGACCTCGGCCGAGTCCAGCGCCTCCGCGGTCAGCCCCTTCACCGGATAGCGGTATAGGTATTCAATGCGCATGAGCCGGTCCCCCTTGAGGCGCAGTCTGACTCGCCCCACTTCTTTTGCCAAAGGCTCACGTTTCCGTTGCCTGATGGAGGGACGGGATAAGGGCCCGTCGCCTATGCAAAGGGACAACAAACGATGGATATAGAAAAGTTCACCGAACGCGCCCGGGGATTCCTGCAGGCCGCGCAGACCATTGCCATCCGCGACTTCCACCAGCGGATCACGCCCGAACATCTCCTCAAGGCCTTGCTCGATGACGAGGAAGGTGCCGCCTCCGGCTTGATCCGGACCGCGGGCGGCGACCCGAAAGCCGCGGCGTCCGAGGTGCAGGCCGCACTCGCCCGGCAACCCAAGGTGCAGGGCTCCGGCGCCGGCCAGCCGCAGATCACGCCCGAGCTGGTGCGTGTGCTGGACGCCGCACAGCAGGCCGCGACCAAGGCCGGCGACGAGTATGTCGCGCAGGACCGGCTGCTGGTGGCGATTGCCGCGTCCGACACGCCGGCGGCGCGCGCGCTGAAGGCTGCCGGGGCAACCCCGCAGGCGCTGGAGAAGGCGGTCACCGACATCCGCAAGGGCCGCAAGGTCGACTCGCCCAACGCCGAGGCGAATTTCGATGCCCTGAAGAAATACGCCCGCGACATCACGCAACTCGCGCGGGAGGGCAAGCTGGACCCGGTGATCGGGCGGGATGAGGAAATCCGCCGCACCATGCAGGTGCTCGCCCGCCGTACCAAGAACAATCCCGTGCTGATCGGCGAACCCGGCGTCGGCAAGACGGCGATCGTCGAGGGCCTGGCGATCCGCATGATCAACGGCGACGTGCCGGAGGCGCTGAAGAACAAGAAGCTGCTGTCGCTGGACCTCGGCGCGATGGTCGCCGGCGCGAAATACCGCGGAGAGTTCGAGGAACGGCTAAAGGCCGTGCTGAAGGAAATCGAGTCAGCGCAGGGCGAGATCGTGCTGTTCATCGACGAGATGCACGTGCTGATCGGCGCCGGGCGGGCCGATGGCGCGATGGATGCGTCGAACCTGATCAAGCCGGAGCTGGCGCGCGGCACGCTGCACTGCATCGGCGCGACGACACTGAACGAGTACCGCAAGCACGTGGAGAAGGACGCGGCGCTGGCGCGGCGCTTCCAGCCGGTGTTCGTGGGTGAGCCGTCGGTCGAGGACACCATCTCGATCCTGCGCGGCATCAAGGAGAAATACGAGACGCACCATGGCGTGCGCATCACCGATGGCGCGTTGGTTGCCGCGGCGACGTTGTCGAACCGCTACATCACCGACCGGTTCCTGCCGGACAAGGCGATCGACCTGATAGACGAGGCGTCCAGCCGGCTGCGCATGGAAGTGGACAGCAAGCCGGAGGAGCTCGACGAACTCGACCGCCGCGTCATCCAGTTGAAGATCGAACGCGAGGCGTTGCGCAAGGAGAGCGACCCCGCGTCGCACGAGCGGTTGCAGCGGCTGGAGAAGGAGCTGGCCGAGCTCGAGGACAGATCCAACGCGATGGCCGCCGCCTGGCAATCGGAGAAGGAGCAAGTCACCGACCGCCAGAAGCTGAAGGAGCGGCTCGACCAGGCGCGGTCGGAGGTGGAGATCGCGCAGCGTCGCGGCGACTACACGCGCGCCGGCGAATTGCTCTACAGCGTCATCCCGGACATCGAGAAGAAGCTGGCGACCGCGTCCGACGGCAAGCTGGTGAACGAGGCGGTGACCGAGGAAAGCATCGCCGCGGTGGTGTCGCGCTGGACCGGCATCCCGGTGGACAAGATGCTGGAAGGCGAGCGCGCCAAGCTGCTGCGCATGGAAGATGAGCTTCGCAGGCGGGTCATCGGCCAGGACGAGGCGTTGCGCGCGGTGGCGAATGCGGTGCGCCGCGCCCGGGCCGGCTTGCAGGATCCGAACCGGCCGATCGGCAGCTTCCTGTTCCTCGGTCCGACCGGCGTCGGCAAGACCGAGCTGACCAAGGCGCTGGCCGAATTCCTGTTCGACGACGAACGGGCGATGGTGCGCATCGACATGAGCGAGTTCATGGAGAAGCACAGCGTGTCGCGGCTGATCGGCGCGCCTCCCGGC
>DATHNI010000125.1:0-19526 GCA_035486135.1 Acetobacteraceae bacterium | reverse complement strand
TCGGGACCGCGACATCGGCGGTTCACCGATTGACATTTTTCACAGCAACGATCGATGCACGAGTCGCTTGATCTCGGTGGAGGACCTGGCAACTGTATCAACAGGCACAACGGCGACCCTGATGCCGAAGCTTAGTTCACGCCCTGCGCTCCCGACATAGTTCCTGCGCTGCGCTCTATGGGTCTCGTTCGACGACGTTACTCAGCCCGCCTTCCGGTAGCCCTGCGGCGCGCAGCAAGCCTCGCGCCGATCCACTCTTGCCCGGGCCCGATCGGCGTGGCGATGCAATCCTGCGGGCGGGTTCCACTGGGGCTAGCCTCCCACAATTGACCCCACGCCCAAACACTCCTACCAAATCTCCATGCCAAACCTCGATCGCTGCCTCAACATCTACGACCTCCGCGCCGCCGCGAAGCGCCGCCTCCCCAAGGGCGTGTTCGAATTCGTCGATCGGGCCACGGAAGACCACCTCGCCGTCACTAACAACCGCAACGCGTTCGAGCGCATCAAGCTGCGCCACCGCGCGTTGGTCGATGTGTCCGGCCGCAGCGTCACCACCACCCTGTTCGGCAAACCCGCCGCGCTGCCGATGGCCATCGCCCCCACCGGCGCGGCCGGCCTCTGTTGGCACGAGGGGGAACTGGAACTCGCCAAGGCGGCGGCCAAGGCGAAGATCCCGCTGACCCTGTCCACCGCCTCGATGACCGCGATGGAGAAGATCGCCCAGCATGGCGGCCCGGACAAAGGCGGCCGCCTGTGGTTCCAGCTCTATGTCTGGAAGCAGCGCGAGTTGTCGCACCAGTTGATCCAGCGCGCCCACCGCAACGGGTTCGAGGCGCTGATCGTCACGGTGGATTCGCCCGTCTCGCCCAACCGCGAGTACAACACGCATAACGGCTTCGGGCTGCCCTTCACGCCCACGCCGCGCTTCGTGCTCGACGTGATGCGGCATCCGGTATGGGCGAAGGACGTGCTGCTGAAATACTTCACCAGCATCGGCATGCCGCGGCACGAGAACTATCCGGAGGAATTCCAGAAATCCGTGCTCAGCGGCGTCGGCAGCCGGGACGCGCTGCGGGCCGATTCACTCGACTGGGACGATCTTGCGAAGTTCCGCGACATGTGGCCGGGCATCCTGATGATCAAGGGCGTCAACCGCCCGGAGGATGCGGTGAAGGCGATCGAATACGGCGTGGACGGCATCATCGTGTCGAACCATGGCGGGCGGAACATGGACAGTGCCGCCGCCACCATCGACGTGCTGCCGGAGGTCGCGGAAGCGGTCGGCAATCGTGCGACAGTGATCCTCGACTCGGGCATCCGCCGCGGCTCCGACATCGCCAAGGCGCTGGCGCTGGGGGCCAAGGCGGTGCTGACCGGCCGCGCCACGCTGTATGGCACCGCGGTCGGCGGCGAGGCCGGCGCGCTCCGGGCGATCAGTCTCATCCGCAACGAATTCGACAAGACGATGGCCTACACAGGCTGCTGCACGGTGGACGAGCTAAGCCCCGACATCTTCTATGGCGAGCGCGACGGCAATCGCCTGCATGGCCGTGCGATGGGCGTCGCGTAACAGCGCCTCATACGAGACCGCGTTACCATTGACACTCGGACGACGGCCTCAACGTCATACCGGCGCAGGCCGGCATCCACGACTTTTTCCTGCAACGCGCTGCGACGTAGTGGATGGCGGGCCTTCGCCCGCCATGACGCGAAGCGCGCGGCGACGAGCCAGGCGTTTAGCGGGCCGGCACTACTTCCCGCCCTTGGCCGTCTGACTCCACGCGAGTCCTGCTCCCAGCGCCATGGCGCTGCTTGCCATGCCGAGGATGGTGAGGCCGATCGCTGCCCCGGCGAACCAGGGTGGTGCCGGCCGGGGTGCCGGGACGCCGCCCGGATTGGTCTTTTGATGCATCACGCAGAACCTCCGATCCCCTATGACAAGGGCATGACGCGCACGGATTCAAGCGTACGTCGACTCATGCGACGTGGCGGCCGCCGTCCACATAGATGTTGCCGCCGGTCATGTAGCGCCCCGCATCGGAACACAGCAGCAGCGCCGCGCCGACCAGGTCGTCCGGCGCGCCAAGCCGCCCCGCCGGAATGCGTTGCGCCAGCGCGGCACCCTCGCGTTGCATCTGCGCCTGGTTGCGCGCCGTCAGGATCGCGCCGGGTGCAAGGTTGTTCACCGTCACGCCGCGTCCGCCGTACTGGCGCGCCAGGTTCAACACCCAGTTGAACTGCGCGGCCTTGGTGCCGGCATAGACCAGCATCGCCGGGTGCGGCATCACCTGCTGCACGCTGCCGATGGTCAGCACGCGGCCCCAGTGGCGCTCTGCCATCGGCGGCACCAGCGCTTGCAGCAGCTGCAGCGTGGATCGCAGGTTCACCGTGACCTGCCGGTCGAAATGCTCGCCGCTGATGCCCTGCCAGTCCTCGGGAATCTCGATCGAGGCATTCAGCACCAGGATGTCGATCGGCGCCCACGCCGTGACGGCGGCGGCGAGGTGCGTGCCGGCGCCGGCCTCGGTGAAATCCTGCGCGAACGCCTGGGCGGTGCCGCCGCCGGCGGCGATCGCCGCGACCACGGTGGCGGCGTCACGGGATTCCTCCTCGGTGCCGGCGTGATGAATGGCGACGCGTGCGCCAACGCCGGCGAGGCCCAGCGCGATGGCGCGACCGATTTCACGGCGCGCGCCGGTGACCAGGGCGGTCCGGCCATCGAGGCGGAATGTGTCGAGCGGATTGGATTGCACGGTGTTGTCCTGTGTTCGCGGGGCGACGACACCTGCATCCTCCAGCGTGATTCGCAAGGGCAAACGGCGTTTCGCGTCGAGGCCAGGTTGCACCTGATCGCGATGACGCGGAAGGTCCTCTCGACCTTTACCAGGTTCCCCCGCAAGATCGAGCGCAGCCTGGTTCCCCGCGGGATCACGCGCGCAACGAACGGCCGCGCCGTTCGCCATTGTCCGAGGAGAGCACCGCATGGCCCGCGTGCCGTATCTGGATGTTGCCGATCTATCGCCCGAGAACCAGGACCTGCTGAAGCGCCCGATCGCCCTGGCCCGAGCCCTGGTGAATTCGCCCAATGCGGCGCGGGCCTTTTCCGCCGTGGGGCAGTTCATCCGCTATGGCAGCACGCTCGACGCCCGGCTGCGGGAGTTGGCGATCCTGCAGGTGGGCTGGCTGGCAAGGTCACCGTACGAGTGGTCGCATCACGTCAAGATCGGTCACGATTTCCGTGTCAGCGACGACGACATTCGGGCGATGATCGACGACACCGAGGGCAGGCCGACAGACCTGGACGCGTTGACCAAGACGGTGCTGCTGGGGGCCCGCGAGATGACCACCGCGGGCGGCATGACGGAGGCAACCTTCGCGACGTTGCAGTCGATATTGGGCAACGAGCAAGTGGTGGACCTGACACTGACGATCGGGTTCTACAACGCGGTGGTGCGTGTGCTGGCGACGCTGCAGATCGACGTGGAGGAAGAGTACGCACCCTATCTGCAGCAGTTTCCGCTACCGGGGTGACGCCTGCCTCGCGTTGAGATTGCGAGTTGCTGGCGTGTTGATCCTCACGCTGGGACCTCGGCCGCCTTGTCGGTCCGCAAGCAGATTCACCACAAAGGCACGAAGGCACAAAGTTCATTCGGTCTTTGCGCCTTCGTGCCTTTGTGGTGAATCTGCTTGCTGACTCACGCATCGCGATGGCCGTTCAAGTGTGGCGGAAACGGTATCCGAGACGTCAGGGTAACAACGCTAGCCCCAACCCTTGAACGGCAGCACCAGCTTCTCCACCGCCGACTGCGCCGGCCACACCGCCACGTACTTCTTCCCGTCCAACTGCACCAGCAAGGTCGAGGCCTGCTCGTTCTGCCCCTTCGCATCGTATTTGACGCCATTGTAGCCGATCATCAATTGCTCCGGCTTCAGGTCCTGCGCCTTGAGTGCCGCCTGGACCTTCGCCGGCTCGGTCGAGGCCGCGGCGTTGATCGCGTCCATCAGCGCCAGGAACCCCTGCATGCCGCGCGCCGAGGTATCGTCCATGTCGCGGCCGGTCGCCTTGTGGAACATCGCGTTCACCAGGAACGGCACGCTGCCCGGCTTGCCGGCGTCGAACGAGCTGCGGTTGATCGCGCCCTGCGCCAGGTCTCCCACCGCTTCGACAAAGGCGTTGTCGGAAAATCCCGAATCGTCGCCGATCAGGATGGGCGGCTTGTAACCCAGGTTGTGCATCGTCTTGATGAACAGGATCGCGTCCGAGGTGTAGCTGACGAAGATCACCGCGTCGGGGGCGGCGTTCTTGAGTTGCAGCACCTGCGCGCTGACATCGGTGGAATTGGCATTGTACGGGATGTGCAGATCGGACTTCAGACCCTTGGCGGTCAGCGCCGGGGCGATCGCCGCGACCGTGGATGTGCCGTATTCGGTGTTCTCGTTCACCAGCGCGACCTGGTCGAGTTTGGTGCCTTGCGTCTTCAACCCGCTGAGGAAGTCGGCATAGGCGATGCCGAAATCGGTGCCCACCGGCGTGGTGCGGAAGAACCATTTGAAGCCGCGCTCGGTCAGGTTCGGCGCGGTCGATTCCGGCGCCATGAAGGGAATGCCGTAGCGCTCGGCGATGGCGGAGGCGGTCAGCGTGCAGCTCGACTGGTAGCAGCCGCACAGGGCGGCGACGTGGTCCTGGGTGATCAGCCGCAGTGCCTCGCTTTGCGCGGTGGCGGGATTGCCCTGGTGGTCGGCGAACACCGCCTCCACCTTGCGCCCGCCCAGGCCCGGCAGGCCGGCGGTTGTGGCCAGGGGCAGGGCGGCCAGCTCCGGGTGCGGGTTGTTGATGATGTCCACCGCGACCTCGATCGCGGCGCGGCTGGCCTGCCCCGCCGAGGCAGCCCCGCCGCTCAGCGGATAAGGGCAGCCGATGCGTACCGGCGCGTCCGCCGCGCTGGCCGCGCGGGTCAGCACGGATGCGGCCGGCAACAGCACGCCAAGCTGGGTGAAGGCGCGGCGGGTGGTGGTGATCATCGGTCGCTTCTCCTCTGTCCCCGAAACCGGCATGGCCGGGCGGCGCGCTGCGGCCGACCTGGCACGAGCGCCTCGCAGCGGCGACATGACGCGCTATATCAGTCCTGGCAAATCGCCAGTCGTCGCGAACCGAATGCAGGAGGCGTACCGTGAAGGTCGGTGTTCCGAAGGAGATCAAGACGCACGAGTACCGGGTCGGGCTGACCCCGGCGAGCGTGCGTGAACTGACTTTGCACGGGCACCACGTGGTGGTGGAGCATGATGCCGCCGCCGGGATCGGTATCTCGGACGACGCCTATCGCGCGGCGGGGGCGACGGTGGTGGCCAGCGCGGGGGACGTCTTCGCCGCCGCCGACCTCGTGGTGAAGGTGAAGGAGCCGCAGCCGGCGGAGATCGGGCGGCTGCGCGACGGCCAGGTGCTGTTTACATACCTGCATCTCGCGGCGGACAAGGCGCAGACCGAGGGCCTGATGCGGTCCGGCGCCACCTGTATCGCCTACGAGACCGTCACCGACGCGCGCGGGTCGTTGCCGCTACTGTCGCCGATGAGCGAGGTCGCCGGCCGCATGGCGGTGCAGGTGGGCGCCCACTGCCTGGAAAAGGAGCAAGGCGGGGCAGGGGTGCTGCTGGGCGGCGTGCCGGGCGTGGCGCCGGCCAAGGTGGTGGTGCTGGGCGGCGGGGTCTCCGGCACCAACGCGGCGCGCATGGCGGTGGGGCTGGAGGCGTCGGTCACCATCATCGACCGCTCGCTGCCGCGACTGAAGGAATTGGACCTCCAGTTCGGTCCGCGGGCCACCACGCTGTTCGCCACCGCCGAGGCGATAGAGCGCGCGGTGCTGGACGCCGACCTGGTGATCGGCGCGGTGCTGGTGCCAGGCTCCGCCGCGCCCAAGCTGGTGTCGCGCGCCATGGTGCGGGCGATGCGGCCGGGCTCGGTGCTGGTGGATATCTCGATCGACCAGGGCGGCTGCTTCGAGACCAGCCGGCCGACGACACACTCCGATCCGACCTATGTGGAGCATGGCGTGGTGCATTACTGCGTCACCAACATGCCGGGGGCGGTGGCGCATACCTCCACGTTCGCGCTGAACAATGCGACGCTGCCGTTCGTGCTGGCGCTGGCGACGAAGGGCTGGCGTGCGGCGCTGGCGGATGACCCGCATCTGCTGCATGGGCTGAATGTGTATGCGGGCAAGGTGACTCACGCGGCGGTCGCGCAGGATCTGGGGCTGGGCTACACGCCGGCGGAGGAGTTGGTGCTGGTGGGCTAGGCCGTCACGCCGGTGCGAATAACTGATGGATCGTGCAGATCGTACCGGCGAGGCCCGCAACGATAAGGATTGACCTGGTGTTGCCGAGTAGCACGAACACCAAGGGGTCCGCTGCACCGACCAGGAGCAAAAGGCATGTCGCGAACGTGATGCCATCGAACAGCTTGGCGATGCCGAACTTGCTCGAAGGCAATGGGCTGTGGTGCAAGGCAACACGGCCAAAGCGAATCAGATAGGCGATGCCGACATAGGTAAGAACGACGATCAGCGTCCAACGGCAGAGATCGTCCTCCGTTTGCAAGGCACGCACATCGCCTCAGGGTCGGTTTCGGCCGCACACGTACATGGCGGTTGCTCCGATGACGGCTCCAATGATCGCCGCCGGGTTCAGCAAAGGGTCTGGACTACCCGGGTCGCCCAGCCAGCCATGCAAAGTTCCAGCGACCGCAGTCAACAAAAAGCTGACGCCGACTGCTCCTTTGAGTATCGTTGTAAACCTCGTTTCGCGCTTGCCACTGCATGGCTGTCGCACGCTGTCGGCATGCATTTCCTGCTCCGATCCCGTCAGATGACCGGCAGAAATTTTATCACCTGCGAGGCGGAGGAAGCTAACCATTTCGATACATACACAGATATGCCGGAACGACGACGCCACAATATCGCACAAACTGATTGGCAATCGGTCAATGGATCGGGCCGTCACGTGATATTCCCGGCCTGTCGCCCGATCGACTAAGACAGTCACATGCCCCGACTCGGACTGCGCCTGACCCCGCACGGCCACCTGGTCGCCGAAGACCGGGACGACGCGCCGGAGATCGACCCCAAGGCAGCCACTCGCCTGACCGAGGCCTTCGCCCGAGGCTCCGGATACGGCTTGGTGCGCCTGGGTGCGGGAGAGGTCGGCCAAACCCTGCCGCCGGCTTTCGTCTGGTGGCGGCAATTCGCCGCCCGTTACGTGGGCGCGGTGTGCCTGCACTCTGCCGGCACTGACGCCGACACGCCCGCCCCCCTACCGACCGTTCCGCCACCGACCGAGGCAGAGCTCGCCTCACTGCTGCTCAGCGCGCCGATGATGGCCGGTGCAGAGTACCTGACCTCGGACGTTCTGCTGGCGCTGTGGGATGAAACCACGCAGGCCTTCGGCGCTTCCTTCAAAGCCGCCAAAACCGGACTGCAAGGCTTCCTGACCGCGCTGAACCCGGCGTGGAACCTGGTTGGCCGTGTGCACTTCAACCTGGCGGAAAACCGCCGCGACGCCGAGCAACCCTTCGCCTTCATGGCCACCTACACGACGCGGCTGTCCGCGCAGGCCAAGGCGCAGCACGTGCCGCTCGGACAGGCGCTGCGCGAATACGCCGGTGCCAAGAACCGCGACAAACTGCTGTCCCTGCTGCTGCCGGTGCAGCGCGCCGCGGAACACTGCGACTGGCTCCGGCCGATGATCGACCGGGGAGAAATTTTCCACCCGCTGCGCTGGGGCCCGGCCGAGGCCGCACGCTTCCTCCGCAGCCTGCCCGACCTGGAAACCGCCGGCGTCGTCGTGCGCATGCCCGCGACGTGGCGCGCCAATCGCCCAGCCCGGCCGCAGGTGACGGCAACGGTAGGCAGCCGCAAGCCATCCGACGTCGGCCTCGACGGGATTCTGGACTTCCGCATGAGCGTCATGCTCGACGGCGCGCCGCTCACCGACGCCGAAATCGCCTCCCTGCTGGCTGGCACGGAAGATCTGGTGCTGCTGCGCGGCCAATGGGTGGAGGTCGATCGCGCCCGCTTCGAGCGCACCCTGCAACGCTTCCGTGCCGCCGAGGAACTCGCCGCCCGCGACGGCCTGAGTTTCGCCGAGGCGATGCGCATGGTCGCCGGCGCCGCCGTCACGCCGGACGACAAGGCGGTGTCCGACGCCGACTGGTCGCAGGTCGCCGCCGGCCCGTGGCTGGCGCAGACACTCCAGGAACTGCGTGCACCGAACGGCAGCGCGGCCGATCCGGGCTCGGCGCTGCGCGGCACGCTGCGGCCGTATCAGCGCACCGGCACGCAATGGCTGCATCTGCTGGCGAATCTCGGCCTTGGCGCCTGCCTGGCCGACGACATGGGTCTGGGCAAGACCATCCAGGTGCTGTCCCTGCTGCTGGTGGAGAAAGCGCGCGGCGCTGCCAGACAGCCGAGCCTGCTGGTCGCGCCGGCGTCTCTGCTGGGCAACTGGGCGGCGGAGGTGGCAAAGTTCGCCCCGGGCCTGGACGCCGTGATCGTGCATCCCTCGGCAATGCCGGCGGAGCAAATCAAGCAATTCACGCCGGACGTCGCCGCGGAGCACGACCTGGCCATCACCAGCTACGGCTCGCTGCTGCGCATTCCGGCGCTGGCGGAAACCGCCTGGCGGTTCGCCATCCTGGACGAGGCGCAGGCGATCAAGAATCCAAACGCTCGCCAGACCCGCGCGGCGAAAGCGCTGAAAGCCAAGGCCCGCATCGCGCTGACCGGAACGCCGGTCGAGAACCACCTCGGCGATCTGTGGTCGATCTTCGATTTCATCAATCCGGGCCTGCTGGGCAATGCCAAGCAGTTCAACAGCTACGCCAAGGGCCTGGCGGACCGGACGGAAAATCCGTACGGCCCGCTGCGTGAACTGGTGCGGCCGTACATCCTGCGCCGGATGAAGACCGACAAGTCGATCATCGCCGATCTTCCGGACAAGACCGAAATAAAGGCGCTGTGCGGATTGAGTCGCCGCCAGGCTGCACTATATGCGCAGGCCGTCGAAGACCTTGCGAGGCGCCTCGAAGAGTCGGACGGCATCCAGCGCAGGGGCGTCGTGCTGGCGATGCTGATGCGGCTCAAGCAGATCTGCAACCACCCGTCGCACTGGCTCAACGACAATGTCTGGGCCGAGGAAGACAGCGGCAAATGGGCACGCCTGCGCGAAATCGCCGAGGTCGTCGCCGCGCGGCAGGAGAAGATGCTGGTGTTCACGCAGTTCCGCGAGATGACCGGGCCTCTCGCCACCTATCTCGGCCAGATCTTTGGCCGGCCCGGCCTGGTGCTGCACGGCGACACCGCGGTGAAGGACCGGAAGACCCTGGTGCAGCGGTTCCAGGACGACGAGACCGTGCCGTTCTTCGTCCTGTCGCTGAAGGCGGGTGGCTCCGGCCTGACGCTGACCGCGGCATCGCATGTTGTGCATGTCGATCGATGGTGGAACCCGGCCGTCGAGAACCAGGCCACCGATCGTGCCTTCCGCATCGGACAAAAGAAGAACGTGCTGGTGCATAAATTCATTTGCCGAGGCACCGTCGAAGAAAAAATCGACGCCTTGATCGACTCGAAGAAAGGGTTGTCAGATGAACTGCTGGCGGGAGGCGGCGAGATCAACCTGACCGAGATGCGGGACGACGAGCTGCTGCAACTGGTCAAGCTCGACCTGACCGCCGCCATGAGGGATTGAGAACACCATGTCGCGTCGCAATTCACGCTACGACCGCTACGAGGATCGCTGGCCGGCCTACGTGCCGGTGGCCGAGCGGCGCCGCAAGGCCGAACTCGAAATGGCCAAGCTGCGCAAGAAGGGCATCACCGTCTCCCCGGTGAAGATCGAGGGCCGGGCAATCGCGTCCACCTTCTGGGGCAAGGCGTGGTGCGACAACCTGGAGAGCTACCGCGATTACGAAAACCGCCTGGAGCGCGGCCGCACTTATGTGCGCAACGGCTCGGTGGTCGATCTGCAGCTCGCGCCGCGCGAGGTGACCGCGACGGTCAGCGGCTCGGAACTCTACAAGGTGAGGGTCAGCATCGGCGAAGTGGCCAAGGCGCAGTGGAAGTCGATCTGTGCCGACTGCGCGGGCGGTATCGATTCGCTGGTGGAACTGCTGCAAGGCCGGTTCGCCAAAGGCGTGATGGAGCGCATCTGCCGCCAGGGCACCGGCCTGTTCCCGAAACCTGCCGAAATCCGGTTCTCGTGCAGTTGCCCGGACCATGCCTCGATGTGCAAGCACGTGGCGGCGGTGCTGTACGGCGTGGGCGCGCGCCTCGATGTGCAGCCCGAGCTGCTGTTCCGGCTGCGCGCGGTGAATGAGAACGAGATGGTTGCCGACATTGGCCAGGCCCTGCCGGCGTCGAAGCACGGGCCCGCGGCGGGCAAGGTGCTGGTAAGCGACGATATGGCCGCGCTGTTCGGCCTGGATATGGCTGGACAGGAGGCGGCGGTCGCGGCCGTCTCTGCCAGTCCGGCGATGGCGCCGGCTGGTGCGGTCAACGGGGCGGCGCGAGGCAAACCAAAACAGGCGAAGCGGAAAGCCGCGGCGTCGGGTTCGAAAGCCACGGGTCGCCAGCCGACACCAGTGAAGCCTGTGGCGCGGTCGACGAAAGGCTCGAACCTACCTGTGGCAGAGCCGGCGAAAGGATCGAACCTGCCTGCGGCACGATCCGCCAAGGGCTCGAACCTGCTTGCGGCACGGTCGGGCAAAGGCTCGCACGTGCCGCTCAAGGCGCCTGGAGCTGTACCTGTTCAACCGGTCCGGTCGAAGCCTGCTTTGCCCCGGACAATCACCCCAAGACCGGTCGTGCCGGCCAAGTCGGCGCGGCTAAGCGGAAGAGCAGTGGCCGTGCTGGTTCCGTGACAGTCGGGCGGGGCAGCCGGGTGTGACCCGGTGTATCGCGACCGCGCCTGACACTTCGATACGGTTTCTGCCGAACTTCAAAGACCACCGCGATGCGTCAGTCCGCAAGCAGATTCGCCACAAAGGCACGAAGGCACAAAGTTTCAATGAACTTCGTGCCTTCGTGCCTTTGTGGTGAATCTGCTTGCGGACTGACAGTTGCCCAGGTCGAAGCGTGAGAATCACCACACCAGTCGCGCTCTCGCGTCGTCAGTGCGCCAGCCGCTCGCCCAGGCTGCGGGTGAAGTCCTTGAACGGCATGAAGCTCGGGTCCTTGCGGCAGGCCGCTTCCGTCTCGCGCACGATCTCCTCGTCCGACTTCGAAAGATCGAGGAACTCCCCGTGCGGCTGCGGCACGTGGAACGGCGTGTCGAGATAGGCCTCGACCGTGTTGCCTTCCGGGTCCTTGAAATAGACCGACCACGCATTGCCGTGGTTGACCGGCCGCATGTCGGTGGCCCCCAGCGACAGCGCGCGCTGCTGCACCTCGCGCAGGTCAGCCAGTGAATCGATCATGAAGGAGATCTGCTGGATCGGGTTGAACCCGGACGTGTCCGGCCGGCCGCTGACCAGCACGACCTGATGATGATTGTTCTCGTTACCGCTGAGGAAGGTCAGGTAGGCGCCGCCGCGTCCCTCGCCCTCATCGGTCACCATCAGGCCGAGCACCTCGGTATAGAAGCGCCGCATCACGTCCCGGTCCTTGACGTAGATGCCCATATGGGCGAGCCGCGCGTGGATCGTCATGGCTATCCTCCGTTTGCTGCGTTCCCGGCATTCAAAGCCGGCCAGCCCGCCGGCGCAAGGTCGATACCCCGGCGGCGCAGGCCCATCGCATTCGGATGGAACTGGATGACGGACGGCTAGCGGCGCTGCTCGCAAGGCCTGTGCGGCGCGGCCTGCTGCAAGCATTCAACACGGAGCGCACGGAGAACCACGGAGCCTTGCCGCTCGTAGCGGCGTGCTTCGGCACGGAATTCAATAATCATGAGCGATGCCCGGGGCATTGACTACAGCGGCCCTTGCCAGGAAAGCCTCTCCGTGCTGCTCCGTGGTTCTTCGTGTTCTACCATGAAAATAGCCCGCGCCCCGAGGTTCGGCCGCCGCCCTTGGCGCATTTTCAGCCATGGGGGTGCGGCGGCGGCCGCTGGCTAACTCCGTGTTGAATGCTTGCAGCAGACCGCGCCGCACAGACCTTGGGCTGCGCCCCGGAGACGAACTTTCCGCAAATGCGAGTGCCCTGACCGGCGGCGAAACAGTCAGCGTAAGCAAGCCCGGCCATGACGGTTCGGGCGCCCGGCGCGCGGCGTTCGGGATGCGGTCGTTACGGGGCCCTGCTCAGACCGATTTCATTTTCGTCGCGATGACGGGGCTGGATGTGTTGGAGTCGAACATGCGCAGCCGCAACATCTCATCCACATCGAACAGCTCCGCCACGATGGCGCCGGCGAGCGCGCAGTCATGCGTGATGAGATGCCGCGTGAGGACCTGGGCGTAGAAGTTGCGCTTCTTGCCCCGGTCTGTCTTGAACGCGTAGCGGCCCAGCCGATAGGCGCTGGTGAGCAATCCGCCGCCGGCCGTGCCGACACCTTTCTTCACAGCTTTTTCGGTCTTCTGACTGATGATGTAGGGCAGCACGATCTTTCTGATCCACCCGTGATCATGGCTCATGTCCGGCGAAACGAGGCCGGCGTTCATGCACTTGCAGGCACTGAACCTGCCGGGATTGGCGACGATCTTCTTCAGCGCGATGACATGCTTGGTGGTGCTGTACATGGCCGAGGCATTCGTTGCCATGCTGGCCAGCGTCAGCGCCGCGCCGGCCACAACGAGGCCGATCCCGGTGGCGGAAACCGCCGCGCCCGCCGCAATGGCGCCGGCGACCGCGAGCGAGCTGTGTCCGGTCACGCTCGAGGCGATGGTCAGGCCGACGGAGCCCGCGGTATTGCCCACGGTCGCGACCGTCTTGAACGGATTGGTGCCCGGCGCCGCCCGCTGGACGACAAAGGCGCTCTGGACGTTGCTCCAATTCGCCTTGATGGCGATTTCGCCGTCGTCATCGTGGGTTGTCGTGCCGGACATGCAGCGGGTTCTCCTGATGGGCAGCCTGATTGCCCGTCGGCAGGCACCTACGCGCGATCGGTGTGAGAATTCAACAAAATCTTTCCCGTAACGCTCAAAAATATGCAGCGCTGAGACGACTTTATCTTTCATCAAAAAATACTGCGTCGCGCCGGCCAGGTTACCTCGATCCGCACCGAACCGAACACCATTCCGCCGCCGCGGGTTGTCTTCCCCGGCGCGCGATGAAATCATCGCCGGACAGGCGGGAAACCCAGGAGACGGAACATGAAGGTCGGGTTCATCGGCGTCGGCAACATGGGCGGCCCCATGTGCCGCAACATCATCAAGAACACCAACCACGAGGTTGTCGTGTTCGACCTCAGTCCCGATGCGGTGAAGGCCTGCACCGATCTTGGAGCAACCGCCGGCAGTTCAGTCGCCGACGTCGCATCGCGCTGCGAGGTGGTTATCACCTCGCTGCCGTTGCCCCGGATCGTGGAGGACGTCGCGCTCGGCCCGAACGGGATCGCCGCGAATGCGAAGCCCGGCACGACCTTCATCGACCTCTCCACCAACGCCCCAGCGACCGCACGCCGCTGCGCCGAGGGCATGCAGGCGAAGGGCATCGCCATGCTGGAAGCCCCGGTCTCCGGCGGCACCGCGCGCGCCAAGGATGGCACGATCGTCATCATGGCCGGGGGCGACCAGGCGACCTTCGAGGCCCAGCTTCCGCTGCTGAAATCGTTCAGCGGCGAGGTGGTGCACTGCGGCGAGATCGGCATGGGCTCCGTCGCCAAGCTGATCAACAATATGCTGGCGTTCTGCAATTCCGCCGCCGCGGCCGAGGCGCTGATGATCGGCAAGCGCTCCGGCATCGACCTGACGAAACTCGACCAGGTGATCCGCAACGCGTCAGGCTTTTCCACCGGCTACGGCAACATGGCGAACAAGGCGTTCAAGGGCGAATTCCAGGCGACTTTCGCACTCGACCTGGCGCACAAGGACCTGCGGCTGGCGCTGGAGATGGCGGATGAACTGGGCGTGCCCGGGCTGATCGCGCCGCAGGTGATGAACCTGATGCGCATGGCGCGCGGGATGGGCCTCGGTTCGTCGGATTCCTGCGCGATGATCAGGGTTTACGAAACCGCGCTGGACACCGAGGTGCGCGCCTGACCATAGTCGCGGCCCGCAGGCGCGGGGACGCGGCACAGGCATTGCGGGAGACGATGCACGCGGGATGTGGCGATAAACACCCCGCGAGGACGGCGTGCGGCACTTTTGTGGCAGCCCCCGCTCGTATAATGCTTGCGTTCAGGTAACCGTACTCGGCAAATGGGCTCGCATGCACTCCAGGCCGCATATTCTCGTTGTCGAAGACGACCCCCTGGTGGCGGAGGTGATCGCCGCGGCGCTGGATGACGACTATGCCACCAGCGTCGTCGAGACCTCCGCGGCCGCGCTCCACCGCCTGGCCGATGGCGGTATCGATCTCATGTTGCTGGATTGCACGCTGCCGGACGGCATCGACCGCACGCTCGTTCCTGAAGCGGACCGGATTCGCGTGCCGGTGGTGTTCATGTCCGGCGATCCCCAGCGCATGGAGGGGCTGACGACCCAGCCACGCCCCTTCATCCTGAAGCCGTTCACGCTTGCCGACCTTGTCGCGGCGGTGGCGCGCGAAATCGGCGGGGCCACCCCCGCCGCGGCCTGAACCGCCGCACCAGGCGTCGTGCAACGTTCAACATAGTGTGCGAACCGCGCCGGAAAGGTGTGCGAGCAATCCCGCGAGCGCGGATCAATCGTCCGTGCAACCTGCCTGCTGGCGGCGGAGTTCACCATTTCAAATCAAGCAGCCGGTAGCAGGCGATGCAGGTCGGACGCCACCCCGCGCCCACAACAGCCGGTTCCGCCGTTGTCCCGCGGCAGCGTTCAACGCGACATGCGCACGCTGATCGGCTGGCCGCCCGCGTCATAACGGGTCGGCCAGATATGCGCAGGGCTCAGGTCAAGCGCAGCGGCGATGATCGCCTCCATGGCAGGCCAGGAGCGTTTCAGCGCCTTCCCCGCGGCGGTCGGATGATAGCCGTGTGCCACCGACAGCCCGGCCAGGCTTTGGCCGCGCTTCTTCAGCGCCGCCAAAACGTCGGCGGGATGCCAGTCGGTGGCAGCCTCTTGCGGCTTGATCTCTGGATCGTTCATTGCTCTGCTAAGGTTCTCTTTAGAGAATCACATGCGAATCGATTAGCCTCTCGAAAGACTAAACGCAGGAAATGCGGAGTTTCCAGGCGGAAAAGTGTCGGGAGTTTGGACGGAGCCATGACGAATGTCACGTATGCGGGAGACTGAGCGAGAAAAATCCGACCTAATCAGTACTCAAGGTGCGGATCGCGCCGCGTTCACCGCGCGCCTGCAACTGATCCTGCAACATTGGCCCAGCGCGGATCGGCTGGCCCGCGCCATGTCCGTCTCACCCTCGGCATTCCGCAAGTGGCTCCGCGGCGAGGCCGAGCCAAGTCGCGAACGCCTAGTTGCCCTGGCCGATGCCGCCAAGGTGAGCATCGCCTGGCTGGCCAAGGGGGAGGGGCCGGCGCCGATCATCGCGAGGGCGCCGCAGGCCGGCAGCGGCGCGCGAACGGCCGAACCCGGGCGCGGCATCGACCCGAACCGGTTCGTGCTTCTACCGAAACAAGCGGAGTCCGCCGCCGCCGGCAGCGGCAGTCCGCCACCGCCGCGACCGGAAACCGAGTACATCGCATTCCGCCACGACTGGGTCCGTACCGTGCTCGGGATCGAGCCGGATGACCTGATCCTGGAGACCGCGGTCGGCGAGTCCATGAGGCCGACCATCCAGGACGGCGATCTGCTGCTGGTGGATACCACCGACCGCACGTTCAGCAGCTTCGGGGTCTACGTGTTGGAGATCGGTGGCGAGCGGCTGGTCAAGCGGGTGCAGCGCAAGTTGGATGGCACCCTGGTGCTGATCAGCGACAACGAGACCTACCAGCCGGATCACGTGACCGGCACTATGCTCGATGGCGTCACCGTGATCGGGCGCGTCGTCTGGGGCGGCGGCGTGATCTGAGCGGCCCTCCGCGGTTGGCCGCGGGGTGTTCTGACGGTGCGTGGCGCGTTGCCTCACACGTGCGGGAACGGGCTCTGTTCGCCCCGAAGCTTCCCTTGCCTTCGCGGCCAGCGCAGACTTGCAGCATGACCATCATCATGCACGACCTCGCCGGTGCCGATCCGGCGCTGCGATTCAGTCCGTATTGCTGGCGCACCCGGTTCGCTCTGGCGCACAAGGGGCTGCCGGTGGAAACCATCCCGTGGCGCTTCACCGACAAGGCGGCGATCGCGTTTTCCGGCCAGGGCCGCGTGCCGGTGACTCGCGACGGCGAGACGGTCGTCGCCGACAGTTGGGCCATTGCCGAATACCTCGAACAGCACTATCCCGCGCCGTCGCTGTTCGGCAACGCCACGGCGCGAGCGCATGCGCGTTTCATCAATGCATGGGCGGATTCGGTGATGCTCGGCGGCATCGCGCGGCTGATCCTGCGCGACATCTTCGATGTCATCGATGCCGGGGATCGCGACTACTTCCGGCAGTCGCGCGAGGCACGGTTCGGCATGACGTTGGAGGCCACGCAGGCCGGGCGCGAAAGCCGCGTGGAAGCGTTTCGCGAGTCACTGCTGCCGGTACGTCTGGTGTTGCGCGCGCAGCCGTGGCTCGGCGGCGCGGCGCCCAGCTACGCCGACTGCATCATCGCCGGCACGCTGATGTGGCCGCGTTGCAGCAGCCGCTTCGCAGTGCTTACGGAAGACGATCCGATTGCCGCCTGGTTCGAACGCATGCTGGACCAGTATGGCGGTTTGGGACGCGCTGCGGTGCGGCCCTGACAGCGGCCACGGCAAGGCCGGCGCGAAGGCCGGCGTTGCGCGGAGCCGAGTACGATCAACCGCCGGCGCCGTCGTTGTCGCTCGCGTAGGCTTCAAGCGCGTCCCACGGCGTGGGGCGGGGCTGTGGCAGCGGGGGCGCCTCGGTACGCGGCATCAGGCCCTGTGGGGTGTAGTAAGCGTAGTCGCTCGATGGGTTGTTGCCGGTCCCCATCGTGGTCGCCGGCCGGTCGTTGGCGATGCCGGTGGTCGCAGCGGCGGCAGACCGACGCCCAGGCTCAGCACGGCGGCTGAGGCGAGAAGCAATGTCTTCATGGCGAACTCTCTCATGTTTCCATTTGACAGGCCTGCCGGAATGGCTGGTCCCGTGATTTTCCGCCCGCGGCCGGTATGATCAGTGTCCCTGTGCAGCCTTGGACACGGGGCAAATGGCGCAGTGCACACAAGACGCAATGTCGCCGCTGTTGCGCTGGCTTCATGCGGACATGTCGGAAAACAGGGGTTGAAAGACGCAGTCGCAGGGACACTGCAGTGCCTGCTCCCGCCGATTTGGCGCGCTGCGATGTTCAAACCGGTTAATGTCTTGTCACGTGCCAACAATAAACGCGCGATGTTCTACGGGAATCGTAAGCTTCGTCTGGTCAATGCAACTTTGTTAATGTAGCCGCGCTGCCGCAGCCTTTTCGCCATGCTAACGGGCAATGATCCGGTTGCCGCCTGGTTCGATCGTATTGCGGATCTGTCGGGCGGTCTGGGACGCGCGGCGAGGCGCCGCTGAGGCCGGTTGCGGCAGGCCGGCGCAATTGCCGGCCTTGCGCGGAACCGAATGAAATCAGCCGCCGGCGGCGTCGCCCGCGTAGGCTTCAATCGCGCTCCACGGCGTGGGGCGGGGTTGTGGCAGCGGCGGCGCCTGGGTACGCGGCATCAGGCCCTGGTTGGTATTGTAAGCATAGTCGGTCGTTGGGTTGTTGCCGGTCGGCATCGTGGTCGCCGGCTGGTCGTTAGCGGTGGGGGTCGTCGCGGCGAAGGCAGAGCCGACGCCGAGGCTCAGCACGGTGGCTGAGGCGAGAAGCAAGGTCTTCATGGCAACTCTCTCTTGGTTTCAATTGGCAGGCCCGCCGGAATGGCGGGTCCCACGGTCTCTACCCGCGGCCGGTATAGTCAGCGTGCCTGTTCGACCGTGGACATCGGGCAAATGGTGCAGCGCACACAAGGCGCAACATCGCCGCCGTCTAACGGACTTGGATGCGGACATGTCGGTCCGAAGGGGTTGACGAAATCAGTCGCAGAGAAGGTGCAGTACCAATTCCCGTCGATGCGGCGCGGCACGGTGTTCGAACAGGTAGATGCCTTGCCACACGCCAAGTACAGGCGCGCCATGCTCTACCGGAATCGTAAGCTGCGTCTGGGTCAATGCAGCTTTGATGTGGGCGGGCATGTCATCGGCGCCTTCGTCCTGATGACGGTACTCCGCGCCCTCCGGCACCATGCGGCGGAAGAACGCGAGCAAATCAGCGCGCACGTCCGGATCGGCGTTCTCCTGTACAAGCAGCGAGGCCGACGTGTGCCGGCACCAGATCGTCAGCAGCCCGGCGCCCACGCATTGCGCCGCGACCCATTGGCGGATCGGCGCGGTGACGTCGATCAGGCCCTGGCCCTGCGTGGTCACAGCGAGGTGATGCAAAGTCTGGCGCATGCGCTAGAGTTGTGACTGAATTTCAATTTAGGC
The DNA here is from genome assembly GCA_035486135.1 of Acetobacteraceae bacterium. Classification (GTDB taxonomy): domain Bacteria; phylum Pseudomonadota; class Alphaproteobacteria; order Acetobacterales; family Acetobacteraceae; genus JASHVB01. The sequence continues at coordinate 891 of DATHNI010000125.1, read as the reverse complement.
AAGACAGGCCCGCATGCCGCCAAGCTTCCATTCCCTGCGCGTCGCCTCGCTGCGTCGTGAGACGGACGACGCGGTGTCACTCGCGTTCGATGTCCCTGATGCGTTGCGCGCGGCGTATCGCTACACGCCGGGACAATACCTGACGCTGCGCGCGACGATCGATGGCGAGGAAGTGCGGCGCAGCTACTCGATTTGCTCCGGGCTGGATGACGGCGAATTACGCGTCGCGATCAAGCACGTGGCGGGCGGGGTTTTCTCCGGTTGGGCCAACGAGGCGTTGCGCGCCGGCGATGCCGTGTCGGTGATGACGCCGGATGGCCGTTTCGGGGTGGAGATAGGGGCGGACAAGCCGCGCACGCTGGTGGCGTTTGCCGCGGGGTCCGGGATTACGCCGGTGCTGTCGATCCTGAAGACGGTGCTGGCGCGCGAACCGGCGTCACGGTTTGTGCTGTTCTATGGCAATCGCTCGACCGGCAGCATCATGTTCCGCGGTGCGCTGGAGGATCTGAAGGATCGCTACATGGCGCGGCTGTCGGTGTTCCATGTGCTGTCGCGCGAGCAACAGGATGTGCCGGTGCTGAACGGCCATCTGGATGCGGCAAAGGTCGGCGTGCTGATGCGGGCGATGCTGCCGGTCGAGACGGTGGATCACGCGTTCGTTTGCGGTCCGCAGCCGATGATCGAGGGGTTGGAGAAGACGCTGGCCGACCTGGGTCTGCCGCGTGCGCGCATCCATGTCGAGCGGTTCACGCCCGGCGCGGGTGGCCGTCCGCGCGTCGTCGCGGTGTCGCCGGGCGCAGCGCCGAAAGCGATCGTGACGGTGATCTTTGAAGGCGCACGCTGGGAGATTCCAGTGGCCGAGGGCGAGGCGATCATCGATGCGGCGCTCCG
>DATHNI010000124.1:0-9536 GCA_035486135.1 Acetobacteraceae bacterium | reverse complement strand
AAGTCTTCAAGTATTACTACTACCCGGGTTTCCTGTTGCTTGCTACCGGACTCGCGGTGCCGCACGGCCTTGCAGGCATCGGCGGCAACCGATCTCCGCGGCAATCGGGGGGCCGGGCGTGATCCCCGCCTTGTCGCGACGACCGGTCTGGCCTCCCCTCCCATCGGGGCACCGCACCGCCCGGTGTCGCATCATGACTTTCCCGCATCATGACATTCCCGCTTCAGCCGGATCGTTACAGCCTCGGAGGTTGACGATTCCGCCCGCCACGTCATCCTGACCCCGCGAGATTTTCGCAGATCATGGAGAGAATGAAATGGGAAGCACCATCGACCTGAAGGCCGCCGACGGCCACACATTCTCCGCGTACGTGGCCGGCCCGGCGAACGCCACCAAGGGCGTGGTCGTGATCCAGGAGATCTTCGGCGTCAATCATCATATGCGCGACATGGCCGACCGGTTCGCCGCGGAAGGTTACGCCGTGGTCGCGCCCGCGCTGTTCGACCGGGCCGAGCGCGGCGTCGAGCTCGGCTACACCCCGGACGACATTGCCAAGGGCCGCGATTACCGCATGAAGCTGAGCGACGATCAGGTCATGGCCGACGTGGCAGCGGCGGCGGATCACCTGGCCGGCAAGAAACTCGCGATCGTCGGCTACTGCTTCGGCGGCACCGTTGCCTGGTGGGGCGCCACGCGCACCCACAAATTCGCCGCCTCGTCATGCTGGTACGGCGGCGGCATTGCCGGGACCAAGGACGAATCGCCGAACTGTCCGGTGCAGATGCATTTCGGTGAGAAGGATGCGTCCATCCCGATGACCGATGTCGACGCGATCCGCGCTGCGCAGCCCAAGGCCGAGGCCTATGTCTACATGGGGGCGCAACACGGCTTCGGCTGCGACGAACGCGGCAGTTTCAGCAAGCCGGACTACGAACTGGCACAGCAGCGGACACTGGCGTTCTTCGCCAAGCACCTGGGCTGAACCCTCGGCAGGGCGAAGCAAGGCCATGCCCCTGCCCCATAGGCACCAAGACAGGCACCAAGCAGGGCCAGGAGCACCTCGGGAAGGCATGATGCATCGCTGAGATGCCCTGGCCTTCCTGCGCCAACCTCGCCCGCCGCAGGCGGGAGAGGTTGGTATCAGTGGAACAACTCATGCAGCAACGCACCGGGCGCGGACGGCTTCGGCTTCGCTGGCGCGCTTGACGCGGCGGCGGGCGGTGGTGCCTCACCGCGGGCCAACGCCAGCGGGCCGGCGCACGACTCCCCCGACCCGCTCTCCAGCAGCTTGCCGCCCCCGAGCATCCCGCCAAGCAACCCCAGCGGGGTGGCGCTGCCGGCCACCGCACCCGCCACCGTCCCGGCGTTCGACTCGGCGGCGCCGATCGCGTTGACCTTGACCTCCGGCGACCGCACCGGGCCGGTCACCTGCAACGGCACAACAATGACCGTGCCGGCCACGCGACCCTGCGGCCGCAAATTCAAAGCGAGCGTTTCGTCACCCAGGTTGACACTGCCGGTCCCATCCATGGTCAGCACCGATGAGTTCAGCGCCAGCGCGCGCAGCGTCGCCACCCCCTGCTGTGCGTCGGCGCGAAGCGCGAAGCAGCGCAGGTCACTCGAGCCGCCATGCGACAGCACCCCGGGCAAATTCGCCCGTTGCAGCACCGGCCCGAGCAAGCGTTCCAGCAACGCCGTGTCGATGGTGCCGTTCTGCATCGCCAGGCCCAGGCTGCCGTCCAGCCCGGCGGCGATGGCGTGCGGCGTCGCGCCGGCGCCGTGCAGGTCGGCATAGACCCCCAGCTTGCCCGCGGCATAGCCAGGCAGGCCCGCCGCGGCGAGCAAGGGCGCGACCTCCAGCCCGGGCGCGTGCAGCTTCACGGCAACCGGTGGGGCCGGTGCGGTGGCATCCACGCTGAGGCTGGCGTCCAGCTTGCCCTCGGGCAGGTCGGCGGAGAACGGCGCGAGGTTCAGCTTGCCGTCCTGCAGCACGAGGTGCAGGACGATCGAGCGATAGTCGGAGCCTCCGGTCTTCAGGTCGCCGACCGACAGGGCGAGATCAGCATTCGCCTGGCGCAGCACGCCGAACGGAATCGGGGTGTCCGGGATCAATAGCCCGGCCTGGCCTCGCTTCGGCGGGGCTGGCGCAGTCTGGGCAACCGGCGGCGCGCTGCCCGCGGCGGGGGCCGGCGCCCTGCCGGCGACAGGTGGCGAGGCGCCGGTGGACGGGGGGGCGGCCACCGGCTTGCCGGCCGCCGCCATCAGGGCGTCGGCGTCGATCCGGTCGGCGTGCAGCTTGCCGGTCAGCGACGGCGGTGGGCCGGCCGCCACGCCGATATCGCCGGACAGGTCTCCGGCCGCGCTGGTCAGCTTGACGTTGTGTAGCGTGGCGCCGTGAGGAAACCCTCCGGTCGCGTCGGTCAGGTGGCCCTGGAAGGCGATCTGCCTCACCGCCGGCAGGGCGCGACGGGCCAGCGCCGACAGAGCGCTCAGGTCCGGAATGGTGGCAGCGACGGCGAGGTCGGCGCCGGACAGGGTTTCCGGATGCGCGACCGTGCCCTTAACAGTCAGGCTGGCATTGGCGGCCTGGAGCGTGACGTCCACCGGTTCCGGCGCGGCGGCCTTGCCCTGGGTCAGCACCGCGCCCGGCGCGCCGATCGTCGCAGCGAGCGTCACCGGGGTGTCGCCCATGCTCACCTGCGCGTTGATCCGCACCGGCTGGTCCTGTTTCGGCGCGTCGATGTCCACCGAGATGATCCGCAGCCCGGCCACGTAGGCGCCCAGGTCGGCGGCGCCGAGATGCAGCGTTGCCGTCTCGACCAGCGGCACGGGGCCACCGCTGTCGGAAAGCTGCATGGCGAGGTGCACGTCGTGCAGCGGCGGCAGTCTGGTCCCGGGCAATAGAGGCTGGATCGCCGCCAGGTCGGGGATGGTGCCGTTCAACGTCAGTGCATAGCCGCGGCCTTGCAGCGGGTGGGTCAGCGTCCCATCGACCGATACCACCGCGCCCGCCGTGGCAAGGGTCAGCTTCACCGGCCATGGCGTGTCGGCATCCGGCTGCTGCAAGCGGGCCAGCGGGCCGACCTCGCCGCCCAGGTTGAAGGCAGCGCCGTTATAGGTGGCGTTCACCGCCAGGGTCAGCGGCGCATCGGGCGAGGCGGATTTCGCGGTCAACGCCGTCACCGCGAGGGTTTGCGCCTCGCCGGTGCGGTCGTCACGCCATGCCAGCGTGCCATCCTCGATCTGCACATCGTGGAAACTGATGTCCGACGTGCTCTTTGTGCCGGGCTCCGCGCTGCCGCCGGATGCGCTCTGGCCGGTTGCGCCGGATGGCCCGTTGCCGGTTGGCGGCGTCGCCCCGGCGGGCGACCGGAGCTGCCAGTTGGGCTGCCCTTGCGCGTTCACCTCCAGCAGGATGTCGGGATGCAGCAGGACCAGCCGGGCAATCTCGAACCGGCTGCGCAGCAGCGGCAGCACGGCGAGTTGCAGATCCAATTGCTTCAGCGTCGCCATCTGCGGCCGCGAGTAGCCTGGCGGATTGGCGAAGGTGACGTCGCGCAATTCCACCGTCGGCCATAGCGACCATTTCACGCTGATGGGGCCCGACAGCGTCAGGTCGCGGCCGGTTGCCTGCTGCACCGCTGCCTCGATGCGCGGCTTGAGGGTATTGGGGTCGAACCGGGCCAGGAACACCGCGCCGGCTGCCACCGCCAGCACGATCAAGCCCCCCGCCCCGAGCAAGCCATAACGCCAAGCCCGTGCTGCCATCCGGTCCTCGCCCCTCATGCGCTTCTCCCCCTCCCCTTGAGGGCTTGGGCCGCAAAGCGGACCAAGGTCAGGGGGAGGGGTGCGGACATCCGTTGAACAGCGGATGTCCGCACCCCTCCCCCTGACCCCTCCCTCAAGGGGAGGGGGAGAACATTAACTTGGTCCCATACGTTCAGCGCCCGCCCGGCGCAGTCCGGCGCGGTGGGCGCGCCGGCGGCGCCTGGAACCCCAGCGTGCGGAAGGTCTCCGCCATGTGGGGCGGCAGGTCGGCCTCCACCACCAGCATGCCGCCATCGGGATGCGGCAAAGCCAGCGCCCGGGCGTGCAAATGCAAGTCATCGGAGAGGCCCTCGACGGTCGCGGCGAAGGCACCGTTCTGGTCGGGCCGGGCGTATTTCACGTCGCCCAGGATGGGAGCGCCGATCGCCACGCAATGCACCCGCAACTGATGAGTGCGGCCAGTGCGCGGCTTCAGTTCCAGCCAGGCGAGTTTCTGGCTGGCGTGGTCGAGCGTGCGGTAGTCGGTGAGGGCTCGGGCGGCATCGGGGTCGCCGGGCTCGGCGACGGCGGTGCGCTCGCCGCGGGCGCCACCGAGGCGCACCAGGGACAGGTCGATGCGGCCCTCCTGCTGCACCGGGCGGCGGGCGGTGACCGCCCAGTAGGTCTTCTCGATGTCCCGGCCGCGGAACAGCGCGGCGAGCTTCGCCGCGGTGCCGGGGGTGCGGGCGAGCAACAGCACGCCGGAGGTGTCGCGGTCGAGGCGGTGCACCAGGCGCGGCCGGTCCGGCGCGCCGAACCGCAGAGCGTCGAGCAAGGCGTCGAGGTGGTGGGTGATGCCCGGCCCGCCCTGCACGGGCAGGCCGTGCGGCTTGTTGATCGCAATGATGTGGTCGTCGCGATACAGCACCAGGCGTTGCAGGTCCTTCTGCATGCCCGGGTCGATCTCGGCCTGCGGCTTGGCGGCGCGAGGTTGCACGGCGGGCAGCGGCGGAATGCGCACCGACTGGCCGGCGGCCAGACGGGTGGCGGCCTCGGCGCGGTGGCCGTCAACACGCACCTGGCCGGTGCGGCACAGCTTCTGGATGGCGCTCTGCGGCAGGCCGGGGAAGTGGCGGCGGAACCAGCGGTCCAGCCGGATGTCGGCCTCGTCGGCGGAGACGGTCAGGGCGGCTTGGGTCATGGGGCTGGGAGGGCTGTGGGAGCCCGGCTTAGCTGCGTCAAGGGTGGCAGGTCGAGTCGCCGGCGGCGGCCTGCGTCATCGCGCGCCGAAACAACAACGCAATCGTCGCCGGGCTACCGTCGCCTTGCGGCGGTGGGGCCGATGCGGCAGCGTGACGGTTGTCGCGGCGCGCCAGGTCCAGGATTCTGATCGGCGACCGCGGCAAGATTCCCGAAGGAGCCTGTTCCCATGGCTGATGTGATCCAGGTCGCCAGCACCATCCCGCTCGCGTACTGGCCCGTTGCCGCATTGCTCGTCGTTGTACTGATCGTCGTCATGCGGTCGCTTTGGGTCATTGGTCCGACCCAGGTCGGCCTGGTCCGCAAGCGCTACAGCCGGAAGCGCCTCGACAGCGGCAGCCCGGTCGCTCTCGATGGCGCCGCGGGGTATCAGGCCGAGTTGCTGACCGCCGGCCTGCGCTTCAAGTTGTGGCCGCTGTACACCGTCACGCGCCATCCGCTGGTGCAGATACCGGCGGGGCAGATCGGGGTAGTCATTGCCCAGGTCGGTCAACCGCTGCCCATCGGCGCGAAGTCGGCGACCTATAAACCCGAATTCGGCAGTTTCCAGGATATCCGCGCCTTCATGACGAACGGCGGCGAGAAGGGCGTGCAACGCACCGTGCTGCCACCCGGCACCGTGGCGGCCATTCATCCGGTCGGCTTCCTGGTGGTATCGCTGAACGCCGTCTACGGCGTCCCGGTGACGGCGGAGTATGCCCGGCTGCTGCCCTCCGGCGATCGGCTGACGCATGCATCGTTCGGCCTGTCGGAGCAACAGATGAAGGTTGTCCAGATCCAGCCGCGCGCGACCGATGACGGCAGGCTGGTGGACATGGTCGGCATCGTGACGACGCTCGAAGGATCGCCGTCGCCGAAAGGCGCCATTGCCAACCGGCTTGGCGACTTCGCGGATATCGCGTTGCTCGAGGCCGCACCGGCGACGCGGAACAGCGACCTGGTGGAGGCGATCCTCGGCAGCAAGAACGACAGTCATAACAACTATCAGGATTTCCAGGCATTCCTCGACTCGGGTGGACGCATCGGACTGCAGCACGATCCGCTCCTGTATGGCGCCTATAACCTCAACCCGTTCCTGGTGTCGGTCGAAATGCTGCCGATGCTGGTGGTGAACCAGGGGCAGGTCGCGGTGGTGAAGGCGTATGTCGGGCTGGCCACAGAGGATACCTCCGGCGAGGATTTCAAGTTCGGCTCGCTGGTGCGGCCAGGTCATCGCGGCATCTGGGAAGAGCCGTTGCGCACCGGCAAGTACGCGATCAATCCGCGCGTCTATGCGATCGAGATCGTGCCCACCTTCATCCTGACGCTGAACTGGGCGGATGTGACGTCCATGGCGCATAGCCTGGACAAGGACCTGTCGCCGATCGAAGCGAAGTCCATGGAAGGCTTCGTGTTCATGATCGATCTGCAGGTGCAAATCCACGTGCCGGACAGCGACGCGCCGCGGGTCATCTCCACGGTCGGAACGATGTCGAACCTGGTCAACGAGGTGCTGCAAGCGGCGGTGGGCAACCACTTCCGCGACAAGCTGCAAGGCATGCCGGCGATCGATTTCATCCAGAAACGCGCCGACGTCCAGGCGCAGGCGCAAGAGCACATCTCGGAACGCCTGCGCGTCTATCGGGTCGAGACGCGCGGCGTCTACATTCAGGACGTGGTTTTCCCGGCGCAACTGGTGGAAGTGCTCACGGCGCGCGAGATCGCCAACCAGCAGAAGGCACGGTACGATGCCGAGCGGACTGCGCAGGACCAGCGGCTGTTGCTGGAGGCGTCGCGCGGCAAGGCGGACCAGCAGTCGGCGCTCGCCCAATCGATGGTCGGCGTCGACATCGCACGCAACAAGGCGTCTGCGGTGCAGGCGGAAGCGGACGGCGAGGCGTATCGGCTGACGAAGGTCGGCGAGGCCAGTGCGGTGCAGACGCGGGCGGAAGGGCTGGCGGTCGCGGTGGGGTTGGAGGCGCAGCAGCAGGCGGTGGGCGCGTCTCAGGCGGCGATGATCAACGTCGCGAAGGCACTCGCGGACGGCAGACAGCGTTTCATGCCGGAAAATCTCGCGATCACCAGCGGGGGCGGCGGTGACGGCATCGGCATCGGCCCGCTGGTGCCTCAACTGATGCGTTGGCTGCAGAGCCACGATACGGGGCCGGGCCGGGAGCGGGACGACGGTGCCGGCGCCGCGAAGGACACGCCGCGGGAGCAGCGCGGGCCGTCAGGGCAATCCGCCGGCCGCGAAACTGCCGGGACGCCGGCGATGCAATGGGGAATCACGCCCTCGGTCGCAGCGCCGCCGCCGGCTCAGAAAAGGCCAACGTGATACCAAGCGGCCAAAATGGTGACGTACTGTCAACGTGGCACGCGCCTTCGTGTCATGGCCAGCGAAGGCCGGCCACCCACGACTTTGCAATGTTCCACTAAGGAAAGCCGTGGGTGGCCGGCCTTCGCCGGCCATGACACGGGGGAGCGATGCGATGAGCGGACACGGATACCGGGGGTACCCGAGCAGGTTCCGGCGACAGCAACAATGTCCACACACGGACGCCGGGACTGCAGCCTTCTTCTATTTTTCCTGCCGCTCCTGCCGCAGCTTGTCCCAATATTCCAGCCGCTTCGCTATCTCGCGTTCGAAGCCGCGGTCGCGCGGCTGGTAGAAGCGTTCACGCTCCATGCCATCGGGAAAGTAGTTCTGGCCGGAAAACGCGTCTTCCGTCGCGTGGTCGTAGGCGTAGTCCTTGCCGTAGCCTAGCTGCTGCATCAGCTTCGTCGGCGCATTCAGGATATGCGCCGGCGGCATCAGCGAACCGGTCGCCTTGGCCGCCGCCTTCGCCGCGCCGAACGCCGTGTAGATCGCGTTGGATTTCGGTGCGGTGCCGAGATAGACGACCACCTGCGCGATCGCCAGTTCGCCCTCTGGCGAGCCGAGCCTTTCGTAGGTCTCCCATCCTGCCAGCGCCTGGGTGAGCGCGTTCGGATCGGCCATGCCGATATCCTCGGCGGCGAAGCGGGTCAGGCGGCGGGCGATGTAGCGGGGGTCCTCGCCGCCGGCCAACATGCGCGCGAACCAATACAGCGCCGCATCCGGGTCCGAGCCGCGCAGCGACTTGTGCAGCGCGGAGATCAGGTTGTAGTGCTCTTCCCGGTCCTTGTCGTACAACGCCGCGCGGCGGGCCAGCAGCGCCGACAGCCCGGCCGGGTCCAGCGGCGGCGTGTCCGGCGGCAGCGCGGCGATCTGTTCCGCCATGTTGAGGATGTAGCGGCCGTCGCCGTCGGCCATGGCGCGCAGGGCGATCCGCGCTTCGGGGTCGAGCGGCTGTGGGTGTCCCAGTTCCGTCTCCGACCGGGCCAGAAGCTGTTCCAGCGCCGCGTCGTCGAGGCGGCGCAGTACCAGCACCTGGCAGCGAGACAGCAGCGCGCCGTTCAGCTCGAAGGAGGGGTTTTCCGTCGTCGCGCCGATCAGGGTGATCGTGCCGTCCTCCACCACGGGCAGGAAACCATCCTGCTGGGCGCGGTTGAAGCGGTGGATCTCGTCAACAAACAGCAGGGTGCCATCGCCGGTGCGGCGCCGGCGGGCGGCTTCCTCGAACACGCGCTTGAGGTCGGCGACGCCGGAGAACACCGCGGAAATCTGCACGAAATGCAGCCCGGCGCGGGAGGCGAGCAGGCGCGCGATGGTGGTCTTGCCGACACCGGGCGGCCCCCAGAGCACCAACGAGGCGAGCGAGCCGCGCTGGAGCATGCGGGTCAGCGTGCCATCCGGACCGAGCAAATGGTCCTGGCCGACCACCTCGTCGAGGGTGCGGGGGCGCAGGCGGTCGGCCAGTGGACGCGCGGCGGACTGCGCACCGGTGGGTTCCGGGGCGGTGGCGGGACCGAACAGGTCGGAAGCGGGGGCGGATCGTGTGGGCACCCGGGTAAGATAGGGCGGCGGAGGGCGGAAGCGAACCGGGGGTGCGCGGAGGCTTGGAATAGTCCCGACACGTTTTGCGGGCGCTGGCTCTGCGCAATAGGACAAGGCGGCAAAGGGCGCGCCGGGCTATATGAGGGACGCCGCAGGAGCCGCCCATGGACACGGGGCTACGCAAGGAAGGCCCCCAGGATATCGAGCAGGAGCACGTTGCGCCGAGCAACCCCGAGGCAACGGCCAGGATATATGCGTTCATGGCGAGCGAGGCGTTCGCGCCCTTCGTTCTGGACTGCCTCGCGAAGGCTGCACGCGACGCCGTGGCCGAACAGGCCAAGCTGGCACCGGGCAAGCGACGGAGTGAGTGACCAACGATCCGCCTGTCCTCGTTATCCTTGGCGGCGTCAACGGCGGCGGCATCAACGGCGCGGGAAAGAGTTCGGTTGTACGCGTGATGGCGCAGGCGGCCATTTTGGCGCCGGCGATTTTTCTTGATCCCGACAAGGTCACCGCTGAAATCCTGGCGAAGCGTCCGGACCTCGACCCGGCTGCGGCAAACTTCGCCGGCCTACGTTTCGTATCGCAGGAAATCAACCGGCTCCTGGGAGCCCGACAGTCGTTTATGACCGGA
>DATHNI010000123.1:0-3355 GCA_035486135.1 Acetobacteraceae bacterium | reverse complement strand
CACATCGTCACCACGGCGTTCGGCGAGATGTCGGACGAGGAGCGCGAGCGTCCGCGCATGTGGCGCTACTGGCGCGCGATGCCGCCGAAGGGGCGTATCGGCATCCTGTTCGGAGCGTGGCATTCCAATCCGATCCTCGATCGGGTTGCCGGCAAGACCACCGAGGACGAACTGGTGCGCGCCGCCGAACGCATCGTCCGGTTCGAGCGCATGCTGGTGGACGAGGACGTGCTGCTGCTGAAATTCTGGTTCCATCTGTCGAAGCAGGCGCAGAAGGAGCGACTGAAAGCGCTGGAGGCGGACCCGAAAACCCGTTGGCGCATCAGCGACACCGATTGGGAGCGGTTCAAGATCTACGACCGGTTTCGCAAGGTCTCGGAACTGGCGCTGCGCCGCACCAGCACCGGCCACGCGCCGTGGACCGTGGTCGAGGGCAGCGATCCCAACTTCCGGTATCTCACGGTCGGGCGCGCCATCGCCGACGCGGTAGAGCGCCGGCTGAGCGGGGCCAAGCCCGTTTCTGCGACGCCGGCCGCGCTGCCGGAGCCGCCGGCGGATGGCCGCACCGTGCTGACCGCGCTCGACTACCACCAGAGGCTGTCGCACAAGGACTACCGCCATGCCCTGGACAAGTACCAAGGCACGCTGAACATGCTGACGCGGCATAAGAAGTTCGGCCAGCGCTCGGTCATTCTGGTGTTCGAGGGGATGGACGCGGCGGGCAAGGGCAGCGCCATTCGGCGCGTCGTTTGGCCGCTGGACGCGCGGAACTATCGCATCATTCCGATCGCGGCACCGACCGAGGAGGAGCGCGTCCAGCCGTATCTCTGGCGCTTCTGGCGGCATTTGCCGCGGTTGGGACGCGTGACGATCTTCGACCGTTCCTGGTATGGCCGCGTGCTGGTGGAGCGGATCGAGGGATTTTGCTCCGAGATGGACTGGATGCGCGCCTACGGCGAGATCAACGACTTCGAGGAGCAAGTCGCGGAAGCCGGCGGCATCGTCGTGAAATTCTGGCTGACCATCACGCCGGACGAGCAATTAGCCAGGTTCAAGGCGCGTGAGACGTCGCCGTTCAAGAGCTTCAAGCTGACGGCGGAGGATTGGCGCAATCGCGAGAAGGCGCCGTTGTACGACCGGGCGGTGTGCGACATGATCGACCGTACCAACACCGTGTTCGCACCCTGGGTGCTGGTGCCGGCGAACGACAAGTATTTCGCACGGGTGATGGTGCTGCGAACGATATGCGAACGGATCGAGGCGAGGTTATAGGCAGCCAACCAAGCTCCCCCTCCCCTTGAGGGAGGGGGCCGGGGGGAGGGGTACGTACTTTCGCTGACCATCGGATGTACGCACCCCTCCCCCCAACCCCCTCCCTCAAGGGGAGGGGGAGAATTACGGTCACGCCCCTACGCTCGCAGCCCCACATGCACTACTCTCCGCCGCACACAGCCGCCCGAGCCGGAGGAACGTCATGAAAATCGCCCGCATCGAAGACCTGCATTGCGACGCCGGCTGGCGTACGTTTTCGTTCCTGAAGATCACCACCGATGACGGGATCACCGGCTGGTCGGAATACACCGAGGCCGACGGCAGCCGCGGTCTGACCGGCGTGATCCACGGCCTGGCGGAGCCTCTGATCGGCCAGGACCCGCGTCCGGTGCAGCACATCTCGTCGGGCCTGTGGGTGCGCCAGGTGCAGGCGCCCGGCGGCGTCAACGCCCGCGCCATCGCGGCGATCGAGAACGCCTTGCTCGACCTGAAAGGTAAGGCGCTCGGCGTGCCGGTCTACGAATTGTTCGGCGGCCCGGTGCGCACGCGTGTCCCGGTCTATTGGTCGCATTGCGGCTCCTACCGCGTGCGCAACCATGAGCTGGTCGGGGTGAAGCCGCTGCGCACCTATGACGACATCGCCGCACTCGGGGCGGAGGTGAAGCGGCGCGGGTTCAAGGCGCTGAAGACCAACATCCTGCCGTTCGATGGCGAGAAGCTGGTCGGGTTCGGCCCGGGTTTCGGCCGCACCCCCGGCTGGCCGGAGCTCAACATCGATCGCGCGACGTTGCAGTCGTTGCACAAGCAGCTCGCTGCCTTCCGCGAGGGCGCCGGGCCGGAGATGGGGCTGCACCTCGACGTCAACTACCATTTCAAGACCGAGGGCTATCTGCAGGTCGCCAAGGCCGTCGCGCCGTTCGACATGACCTGGCTGGAGATCGACACCTGGGATCCGCAGTCGCTGGCGCTGATCCGGCGTGCCGCGCCGTGTCCGATCGCCTCGCTGGAATCAGTGTGCGGACGGAAGGCGTTCCGGCCGTTCTTCGACGCCTATGCGCAGGACGTGGCGATCATTGACGTGATCTGGAACGGCTTCCTGGAATCGATCAAGATCGCCGCAATGGCGGACGCCTATGAAGTGAATTGCGCGCCGCACAACTATTACGGCCATCTATGCTCCGGCATCAGCGCGGCGTTCTGCGCCGTGGTGCCGAATTTCCGGGTGATGGAGATCGACATCGACAGCGTGTCCTGGCGCGACGAGTTGTTCGTCAACCCACCGGTGATCGAGAACGGCGAGCTGATCCTGCCGACCGGTCCTGGCTGGGGCGTGGAAGTGAATGAAAAAGCGGTGCGGGCCCATCCGCCCCGGTCGCATTGAAAGTTTGGGAGCATTGACGATGGACGACGTCAAATTCGATATCCTGGGCATCGGCAACGCGATGGTCGATGTGGTGGCGCAGGTCGATAACACGTTCCTGTCACGTTATGACATGATGAAAGGCGCGATGATCCTGGTGGACGCGGAGCGGGCAGACGCGGTGTACGCTGCGATGCCGCCGGGCGAGGAGAGCAGTGGCGGGTCGGCGGGCAATACGTGTGCGGTGGCGGCGGCGCTGGGGGCGAGGGTGGCGTATCTGGGCAAGGTGGCGATGGACCAGTTGGGCGCCGTGTTTCGTCACGACATCAGCGCGGCCGGCGTGCATTTTCCCTCGGCGCCGCTGGTCGGAGGGGCACCGACCGCGCGCTGCCTGGTGCTGGTGACGCCGGACGGACAGCGCACGATGAACACCTATCTCGGCGCCTGCGTGTCGTTCGGCGAGGACGACGTGGACGAGGCGCTGGTCGCGGACTCGGCGATCACCTATCTCGAAGGTTACCTGTTCGATCCGCCGGCAGCGCAGGCGGCGTTCCGTCGCGCCGCGGCGACGGCGCATGCGGCGGGACGCCAGGTGGCGCTGTCGCTGTCGGATCCGTTCTGCGTCGATCGGCATCGCGCGGCATTCCGCGAATTGGTGTCGAACGACGTGGACATCCTGTTTGCCAACGAGGCGGAGATCACGTCGCTGTATGAGGAAAACAC